>JANMMM010000069.1:0-9555 GCA_031373225.1 Phyllobacteriaceae bacterium
CATGGAACACCTCAGATAACACAACAAAATCGCAATTCAACAAGCCTCATGACAATCCCCATGGCAGCCTCACTCACTTCGAAATTGCAGAACTTGACGCACACTACCCTCTGAACTTTCCCCTCTCCCCCACGGGGAGAGGACAGCTTCGCGCGGCGAAGCAGGTGAGGGAGAGTCAAAAGCGGGGATTGATGCAAGCGCTCACAAAAATACTTTCGTTCAAAATCAACGCCTTGTCACTTTCCCAGAAATTATTTCAACAATCTTATCCCCGTCCCTCAAACCTGCCGCATACTTCACCCGCTGCTCTCATGGGACCGGATGATCACCGGCATTCGGGAGAGCGGGCGGCCTATGGCAGTCATGGACAGAGGTGTTCATGGCGGGCGGAGTCCCTCAGCCATGTTCCCTCCTGGCCTTCGCGCCCTTCGAAAGAAGAGCCCCATGCGCCAGCTCGGGCAAAAAGCCGTGACAGGGCGTGTGGCGAGCCACACCCGACTACAGGTTAGCTCCATCCGGCAGGACTGCACGCCCTGGACTTCCCTGAACTATTTAATGTCCAGACCGGAAACGGGGCGTGGAAACGGGAGAGCTTGGCCTTACTTCTTCACCCCATTCATCTCCATCATCACATCAATCATGCGGGGCACATAGCGATCACCATAGCCCATGTTTTCGGCGAGCACGAACAGCTGGTGCACCTGCTCGGCCATAAAAGAGGCGACGGGGAGATGTTCGGTCATGTTGGTGTAATAGCGCATGTCTTTGCGGGCGTTTTTGATGGCGAACTTTGCGGCGCTGTCATCGTCGGCCAGCGGCACTTTCATCAGGCGCTGGAACATGACGGAGTTGGCCCCGCCGGCGACGACAATGTCGTGCAGCGCCTGCATCGAGACGCCCGCCTTGGCCGCAACCGTGACCGCCTCGGCGGCGATGGCGGCGTGGCTGATCGACAGGAAATTGTTGATGAGCTTCAGCTGATGCGCCGAACCTACGGGACCCGAATGTATAATTGTGTCGGCGAAGCATTCCAGCACCGGGCGGATTTTGGCGAGCATCTCCGCCGCTCCGCCGACCATCAGGCCAAGCTTGCCCTCCTCGGCCTCCTTCGGCGTGCGGGTCATCGGCGTGTCGAGGAAATGCACGCCGTGCTTGGCGAGGTCGGCGGCGATGCGGACGGTGGAGGCCGGTTCGGCGGTCGAGCAGTCGGCGATGATCAGGCCCTGCCGTTCGGCGAAAGCGAGGCCATGCTCACCGTAAACAATGTCCTCAATCTGTGGCGTGCCTGTAACGCACAGGATGACGAGATCGGAGTCTGCGGCGGTTTCGGCGGGCGTCGCCGCCTCCTTCGCGCCGAGCGAAATCAGATCGTCAACCGGCGCGCGGTTTCTGTGCGCCATGACGGTGAGCGCGTATCCTTTGGTGACGATGTTCTTGCCAATGCCATGGCCCATAAGGCCGGCGCCGATCAGGCCGATGCGTTTGATGGTCATGTGCGGTTCCTCCGGAGTCGGAGAGTGCCGCTAAAGTGTCCCGGCGTCCAGCCTCGTGAATATGTCTACCGCCTGCGCCTTGATCGCGGCGCGTTTGCCGGCGCTCACCCTGTCCAGCGTCGCGTAGGTGTAGTTCAAGCGCTGATTGACCCGCAGCCTGTCGGAGTTCCGGCCGATGAAATCCCAGTAGAGCGCGTTGAACGGACAGGCGTCCGGCCCTTCCGCCTGTTCGGGATCATAGGCGCAGCCTTGGCAGAAATTGCTCATCCGGCTGATATATTTGCCGCTCGCCGCATAGGGCTTGCTCGCCATCAGCCCGCCGTCAGCGAACAGCGCCATGCCGAGGGTGTTGGGCAGCTCCACCCAGTCATAGGCGTCGGCATAGACTTCCAGATACCATTGGCAGACTTCGCTTGGCGCAAGGCCCGCCAGAAGTGCGAAATTGCCGGTGACCATCAGGCGCTGGATATGATGCGAATAGGCGTGCTCTTTCGTGTGGCGCACCGCCTCGGCGATGCAGGCCATTTTCGTCGGCGCACCCCAGTAGAAGGCCGGAAGCGGGCGGGCGGCTTCAAAGAAATTGAGGTCCGCATAGTCCGGCATGAAATGCCAATAGAGCCCGCGGACAAATTCGCGCCAGCCCATGATCTGGCGGATGAAGCCCTCGGTGGCGTTCAGCGGCGCACGGCCC
The DNA here is from genome assembly GCA_031373225.1 of Phyllobacteriaceae bacterium. GTDB lineage: Bacteria > Pseudomonadota > Alphaproteobacteria > Rhizobiales > Rhizobiaceae > JANOYJ01. Next base: position 2,185 of record JANMMM010000069.1, read on the forward strand.
GCCCGGTATGCGGCTTCGGCCATCTGGCACAGCTCCAGCGGCAGCAGAAGGCCGGCGTTGAGATAGGCGGCCACCAGCGAATGGAACATGTAGGGTTCGCCCGAAATCATGGCGTCCTGATAGGCGCCGAAATCAGGCAGAACCTCTTTGATAAAATGCCGCGCCTCGATCAAAGCCTGCTCACGGGTGACGGCGAAATGGAACGGCAGAAGGTCGCCGAAATGATGGCCGAAGCGCGCGGCCACGAGATCCAGAACTTCGTTGGTGATATCGTCCTTGCGGTGACTGATGCGCTTGGGAATTTTGAGGCCCTTGGCGGGCGGCTTGCGGTTCTCCGAATCGTAGTTCCACTCTCCGCCCACCGGCTTGCCGTCGAGCTGCATCAGGATGTTGAAGCCTCTGCGCATCTCCCGGTAAAAATATTCCATGCGCAACTGTTTGCGTCCGTCCGCCCAGGCGTTGAACTCGCCGGGGGACGACATGAAGCGGTCATCCCCGCGCACTTCGAGGTCCACGTTGAACAGGCCGCGCCAGTCTTGCATGCGCCGCTTCAGCCGCCATTCACTTGGTTCAGTGGCGACGATTCTGCCCGCGCCGGTCTCTTCAAGCGCGCGGCTGATCTCGCCCTCGATGCTCTGCGTGTTGGCGGGATCATTAAGCTTGACATAGCGGACATTCAGCCCATGCCCGCGCAGCTCATCGGCAAAATGTCGCATGGCGGAAAACAGGAAGGCGAGCTTCTTCGGATGGTGCCTGACGTAGGTCGCCTCCTCCATGACTTCGCACAGGAGGACAATATCGGCAGGGTCCAGCCCGCTGAGCGAAGCGATGGAATGCGACAGCTGATCGCAGAAGATGAAACGCAGCGCGCCCATTCAGATCTCCATTTCCAGCTGGCGCGACCCCGGCTTCCGTGGCTTGCGCGACGGCTGTTTCGCCCGGCTGCCAAGTTTCTGCGCAACGCCCTTGGCGGTATCGCGGAAGGCGTCGGATTTCCAGCGCTTGCCGATTTCGGCGCGGGCGTGTTTCATCGCCGTTTCATGCTCGACGATGCGCGGCGGGTAATCGACGGGCGGCTCGCCCATGCGCCAAGGCTCATGGATCCATTGCGGCGACACATTTTGAAGCTCCGGCACATAGCGGCGGATAAACCTGCCCTCTGGGTCATGATCGCGCGACTGTTTGACCGGCGCATACATGCGGATGGCGTTGATGCCGGTGACGCCGGACTGCATCTGAAACTGCGAGTAATGGATGCCGGGTTCATAGTCGGTGAAAAGCTGCGCCAGAAACGGCGCCGTCACCCGCCAGTCGAGCCACAGATGATAGCTGGCGAAAGAGACGAGCATGGCGCGCATGCGGAAATTGATCCAGCCGTTCTCACGCAGCGAGCGCATCGAGGCGTCCACCAGCGGATAGCCTGTGCGGCCCTGTTTCCATGCCTCAAAGAACGCCTCATTGTGATACGGCTCACGCATGCCTTCAAACGCCGGGTGCATGCAGCGCGTCTCGATCTCCGGCTGCTGCTCCAACTTCTGCACGAAATGACAGCGCCAGGCGAGGCGGGAAAGGAAGGCCGAAAGGTTGCGCCGATGGCTGACAGCGTCCGCATCGCCGATGCCCGCGAGGGACGCCAGTTTCGCCTTTGTAGCCTTTTCAATCTCTTTGACCGACAGCGTGCCATAGGCGATGTGCGCCGACAGGCGCGAGCAATGGCGGGCGGAGATGCCCGGTTTGGAGATCGTCTGCATATATTTGCGGCTGCGCTCGCCAAGGAACGAGTCAAGGACCTTAACACCCTCCGCCCGCCCGCCTTGCTGCGGGCTGCCAACGCTGGATGCGCCAAACATGGGGTGATTTTTTTGCGGAAGGCCTTCTGCCGTAATAGCGGGCGCAGACAGCATGTGAACCGGTGCGGCAATCAGTGGCGCTGCCATGCGCGCATCCCGCAGCTTCGACCACGCGTCGCGGGTTTTCAACCGCCGCACGACGCCATGCGAGGGATATTCATGCCACTCAACGCCATGCGCCCGGCACCATCCGGCGACCTCCACATCGCGGCTGAATGTCCAGGAATTGCCAGTCTCCTCGTGCGAATGCAGATCGAACGCTCCGAGACGCTGACGCAAATCCTCAAGCGCGCTGACCGCTGCGCCGGTGCGGATGGTCAAGTCTGCGCCAAGCGCCGAGATTTCCCCGCGCAGGCCTGTCAAACAATCATGGAGGAAATGCCAGTGGCGGCGCGAAACGTCGGGGAGACGCCAGTAGTGCGGCTCGACGATAAACAGCGGCAGAACTGGCTGCCCGGAGCGCACCGCCGCGTCAAGCGGGGCATGGTCGGCGAGACGCAGGTCGCGCTTGAACCAGACGATTTGAGTGCGCGGCGTTCTCATGCTTTGTATGACTTTGTGGCCAAGTGTCATTACATGGCGCGCGTTTTGCGGTTGTCCACCCGCGCGGAAACGAAATGGCTGGGAAAATCGGTTTTGATGGCAATTCTTTTTGCGGATGGGAGTTGACGACAAAGTGAGCGAGACACAGATTTCAAGTCCCACTTTCTCCGAACTGTTCACACCCAAGCTCGTCACGGTGCTGCGCGAAGGCTACGGCTCAAAACAGCTGCGCGCTGATGCCGTGGCCGGTCTGACCGTTGCCATCGTCGCGCTGCCGCTGTCGATGGCGATCGCCATCGCGTCGGGAGTTGGGCCGGAGCGCGGGCTCTACACAGCCATTGTCGGCGGCTTTCTGGTGTCGCTGCTCGGCGGCAGCCGGTTTCAGGTCGGCGGGCCGGCCGGGGCGTTCATCGTGCTCGTGGCCGCAAGTGTCGCCCAGCACGGCATGGACGGCATGATTTTGGCGACATTCATGTCTGGCCTCATGCTGCTGGCCATCGGCTATCTGCGCCTCGGCGCCTATATCAAATTCATCCCCTATCCGGTGACGGTCGGCTTCACGGCGGGCATCGCCGTCATCATCTTTGCAAGTCAGATCAAGGATTTTCTCGGTCTGGCGCTCGGCGGCCCGGAACCGGGACCGCTGATGGAAAAGCTGCCTGCGCTGTTTGCGGCGCTGCCGAGCGTCACGCCGCCAGCTTTTGCAGTCGGCGCTGCGACTGTGGCGGTCATTGTTCTGACCAAACAGCTGGCACCCAGGATTCCGGGCATGCTGGCGGCGGTGCTGCTGGCGGCGGTTTTGGCGTCTGTGATGGGCCTGCCCATCGAGACAATCGGTTCGAAGTTTGGCGAAATTCCCCGCGCGCTGCCCTTCCCTGCGCTGCCGGTTTTCTCAACGGCCAAGGTGCTTGCGGTGCTGCCGGACGCGCTGAGCTTTGCGCTGCTCGGGGCCATCGAATCGCTGCTCTCCGCCGTCGTCGCCGACGGGATGAGCGGGCGGCGGCACCGGTCCAACTGCGAGCTCGCGGCGCAGGGCTACGCCAACATCGCCGCCTCGCTGTTCGGCGGCATTCCCGTGACCGGCACGATCGCCCGCACCGCCACCAATGTCCGCTCCGGCGCGCATGGTCCCGTGGCGGGCATGCTGCACTCACTGTTCCTGCTCGCCTTCATGGTGCTGGCCGCGCCGCTGGCGAGCCACATCCCGCTGGCGGCGCTGGCGGGCGTGTTGATCTATGTGTCGTGGAACATGGCGGAAAAGGCGGCGTTGCTGCAATTGACCCGCTCGTCGCGCGAAGACGCGCTGATCGTTCTGTCAACATTCCTGCTGACCATCTTCGTTGATCTCGCCACCGGCATCCTTGTCGGCTTTGCCATCGGCTCGGTTGTCTTCATCAACCGCATGGCAGGTTCGATCAGTCTTGAGGCCGGGAGCTTTCTGCCTAGCGAAGATCAGGCGGATGAGGCGCGCGTTAAAGGTGAAAAGGGGTTTGCCGGCAGCAGGGACATTGCCATTTACAAGATCAGCGGCGCGTTTTTCTTCGGCGCGGCCTCGACCGTCAGCGCCGTGATGGAACGCATCGCCGATCAGCACAAGGCGTTCATCGTCGATGTCTCGGGCGTGCCGTTTCTCGATTCATCCGGAGCGAACGCGATGGAGGCCCTGGCGCGGCGGGCGCACAAGCGCGGCGTCATTTTGATCCTGGCGGGCGGAAATGAGGGTGTGGTGAAGACACTGAGGGCGCATGGCGTGCGGACGCCGGAAGCGCACTTTGCCATGGATATCGCCCATGCCACAGAGATTGCGCGGCGGCATCTGCACAGGGATAAGGGTCAGACCCGCTGAGGCAGAACCCGGTCCGGCGGTTTGTGCCCGTCGAAGAAGGTGCGGATATTGATGATGACTTTTTCGCCCATGTCGATGCGCCCTTCCATCGTGGCGGACCCCATATGCGGCAAAATGACGACTTTGCCTTTTTCCGCAAGCTTGAGCAGTTTGGGGCTGACGGCGGGCTCATGTTCGAAAACGTCAAGCCCGGCTCCCGCTATGCGGCCGTCATTGATGAGCTTGATGAGCGCCGCCTCGTCGATAATGTCGCCGCGCGCCGTGTTGACAATATAGGCGCTCGGCTGGATCAGCTCGAGCCGGCGCGCCGACAGGAGGTGAAAGCTTGCCGGAGTGGACGGACAATTGACCGAGATAATGTCCATGCGGGCCAGCATCTGGTCGAGGCTGTCCCAGTAGGTCGCTTCCAGCTGCTCCTCGGTCTTGGCGTCCACCCGGTGGCGGTTGTGATAGTGGATCGACAGGCCAAACGCCTTCGCGCGGCGGGCGACGGCTGTGCCGATGCGGCCCATGCCGATAATGCCGAGCCGCTTGCCCCAGATGCGGCGGCCTAGCATCCAGGTCGGCGACCAGCCCTGCCACTTGCCATTGGCTTTCAGCAGGCCTGCGCCCTCGGTGAGGCGGCGCGGCACGGCGAGGATCAATGCCATCGTCATGTCGGCGGTGTCCTCGGTGAGGACGTTTGGCGTGTTGGTGACGGTGATGCCGCGTTTGGCGGCGGCGGTGACGTCAATATGATCGACGCCGTTGGAAAAGGAGGCGATCAGCTTCAGGCGTGGCCCGACCCTGTCCAGCAGTTCCTCATTGATCCGGTCGGTCAGCGTCGGCACCAGAACATCGGCCTCCTGCATGGCGGCGGCCAGCACGTCGTGCGGCATCTGGTGATCGTCAACATTCAGCCGCGCGTCGAACAATTCGCGCATCCGGGTCTCGACCGGCTCCGGCAGCCTGCGGGTGATGACGACGACGGGCTTTTGCTTTGCTGACATTTATCGATGTTTACCATTCCCGTTGAGACCTCCTTAACCAAGACGCGGCAAAGTGGAAGCCAGTTCGCAGAACGGGTTTGTAACAAGCCGTCGCCGCGAACTCAAAGGAAAACGGCGGGGCTGTTTTTCATCTGCGTGTATCCAGCGTTTGAGGGACTATTGTGTATCGCGTAAAGTCACTTCGGATTGCAGGCATTGCCTGCGCCTTCTCAACCCTATTCACCGCAATGACCGGGCTTTCGGCGACATCGGCCAGCGCCACCGAAGCGCTGGCGGCGGTTGTTGGGCCGAGCGGTCTGCCATTGCCAAGATTTGTCAGCCTGAAGTCCGGCCGCGTCAATCTGCGCATCGGGCCGGGGCGCGATTATCCCGTGCAATGGCTGTATTTGAAGCCGGGGCTGCCGGTCGAGATCGTGCAGGAATATGACAATTGGCGGCGCATCCGCGATTCCGACGGCACGGAAGGCTGGGTGCTGCAGACACTCTTGACCGGCAAGCGCACGGCGCTGACGGCCCAATGGGGCGCAAACGAAAGCGGCATGGTCGGGCTGTATCACAACAAGGACGACGGCGCGGCCAGAGTCGCCGACATGGAGCCAGGCGTCATGGGCAAGATTGACGGCTGCGACGGAGTCTGGTGCACGTTTGAATCTGCCGGATATGACGGCTATGTGAAGCAGACGGAAATCTGGGGCGCTTACCCGGGCGAGACGTTTGAGGATTAAGCCAAGCGCAAGCCTTCCATGGCCTCCCCGGCCGGGCTGCGCCCGGATGGGTCAAAACTTGCAGTTCAAATCTGAGTCGCAGTAGCTCACCATTTGCAGCCGGCAATGTCCGGTAATGTCAAAGGCAAACAGCGTGTCCTCCATTTGCGCGCCGCGGCCGATATTGTGGATGACGATGGGGCGGCTTTCATCGGCGTTCAATTCATCTGACACGAGCGCTATGTGCGGCAGGTTTCCCGGCAACATTTGCGCCACCATATTCCCCGGCAGATAGTCTGCGGCATTCGGCGTCACAGTCCTGGCCGCGCCGCTTCGTATGAAAAACACTTTGAGGTTTGGCACACGGCGGTGATCAATATTCGGGTCCGTGCGCGTCAGCCCCCAATTTTTCGGATATGCGTCAAAGGCCCTTTTCATGTCGTGGTTCACGCGTTCCTGGAGGTCAATGCTCATCGCGTCGCGGTAGGCGCGGATGATGACATCGGTGCAGACCCCGGCTTGGCGCGGAACGGCGCCGCCGGGGAAAGGCAGCCTGCGGTAGGCAGGGTCGTAGGAGACGGTGACGCCGATCTGCTGTTTGGCGGCGGCGACGAGTTTTGTCGCCCAAGGCTCAGCCGATATCCGCGTCGCCTTCGCCAATGCGGCCTTCGGCGGCAGCGGCAGAGCGAGCAGTCCCATTAAGGCGGCGCGGCGCGAAATCATGCGCCGAAACATTCACAGAAAAAGCGGCTGATTTTGGACGAAGCTAACCGGCGGACTTGCGCCGCAGCCGGACGATCACATCCACATGGCCGATTTCCATTCCTTCGGGAGGCTCCGGCAGGTTGTTCACTGTCACCTTGCCCTCTTCGATGTCAAACACCGTATTGTCGCCCTCGATGATGAAATGGTGATGGTCCGAGACATTTGTGTCGAAAAAGGTGCGCGAGCCTTCGGCGGCGACGATGCGCAGGAGGCCCGCCGAAGTGAACTGGTGCAGAGTGTTGTAGACGGTCGCCAGCGACACCGGAATGCGCGCCGAGCGGGCTTCCTCGTGCAGATCCTCGGCGGTCAGATGCCGGTCGCCTTTGGCAAACAGCAGACTTGCGAGCGCTATCCGCTGGCGGGTCGGGCGCAATTCCGCCTGGCGCAGCTGCGTTTCGACGCTGCGGTCATGATCGATTGACTGATTTGCCGATGCCTGCACGCGCTAATCCTGCATTCCGGTCCGATTTTTCAACAAATTCACTGATCGATATATTCACAAACAGCGCCCGTATCAATAGAGCCTTCGCCGCCAGCAATTCTAAATGCCTCGTTTATTCCGCCCTTTTCTGAGGCAAGCCTCATTTTTCATCAGGGCGGTGGATTTGAGGTGATGAGGGTTTGGAGGAGGACGGTCCAGTTGGGGAAGATGTGGTAGGCGGACAGAGTGGCGA
>JANMMM010000073.1:0-8895 GCA_031373225.1 Phyllobacteriaceae bacterium
TCAGCTTCCAGTTCGACCCGATCAAATATTCGCTGAAGCGGCCGGACGACCAGCGCGACCTGGTGCTGTTCCTGCCGGATGAGATTTAGGAGGTGGACCAATTCAACGCCAAGGCAAGGACCGACCGATACGAGTTTGAACTCGGCGGAAAATCGACGGACGGACTGAAGCGCGAGACGAAGGCTGTGCCATTCAAGCCGTCCGACAGCATTCCGGGGCGCGGCGACCATATGCCGGGGGAATATGCGGATCTGGTGCGCAAGGCGATGGGCTCGTTCCAGCGCGGCGATCTTTTTGAAGTCGTGCCGGGGCAGACTTTTTACGAACGCTGCGAGACGAAGCCTTCGGAAATTTCGAAGCGGCTGAAGATCATCAATCCTTCGCCCTATTCCTTCTTCATCAATCTCGGCAACGCGGAATATCTTATCGGCGCCTCGCCGGAAATGTTTGTGCGGGTCTCTGGGCGGCGGATCGAGACCTGCCCGATCTCCGGCACGATCAAACGCGGCGAGGATGCGATTTCGGATTCGGAGCAGATTTTGAAGCTGCTGAACTCGAAGAAGGACGAGTCCGAGCTGACCATGTGCTCGGACGTGGACCGCAACGACAAGAGCCGGGTGTGCGAGCCGGGGTCGGTGCGGGTGATTGGGCGGCGGCAGATTGAGATGTATTCGCGGCTCATTCACACGGTCGATCATATTGAGGGGCGGCTGCGCGGGGATATGGATGCGTTTGACGGGTTTCTGTCCCATGCATGGGCGGTGACGGTGACCGGCGCGCCGAAGCTGTGGGCGATGCGCTTTATCGAGGAGAATGAAAAGTCGCCGCGCGCCTGGTACGGCGGCGCGATCGGCATGGTGCACTTTAACGGCGATATGAACACCGGCCTCACCTTGCGCACAATCCGCATCAAGGATGGCACAGCGCAGGTGCGGGCCGGGGCGACGCTGCTGTATGATTCCATTCCCGAAGACGAAGAGGCGGAGACCGAATTGAAAGCATCCGCGCTGATCGCCGCAATCAAAGATGCGCCAAAGGGCAATGCCAATGCCAAGGCCGAAAGCGCGGCGCGGGTCGGCGAGGGTGTTTCCATCCTGCTGGTCGATCATGAAGACAGCTTCGTTCACACGCTGGCAAACTACTTCCGCCAGACCGGCGCAATGGTGACGACGGTGCGCTCGCCGGTGTCGGAAGAAATCTTCGACAAGGTCAAGCCCGACCTTGTTGTGCTTTCGCCCGGGCCCGGCACGCCTAAGGATTTTGACTGCAAGGCGACGATTGATAAATCCCGCGCGCGAAAGCTGCCAATCTTTGGCGTCTGTCTCGGTCTGCAGGCGCTGGCGGAGGCCTATGGCGGCGAGCTGCGGCAATTGCATGTGCCGATGCACGGCAAGCCGTCGCGCATCCGCGTGTCAAAGCCGGGGGTAATTTTCTCAGGCCTGCCAAAGGAAATCACCGTCGGCCGCTACCACTCTATTTTCGCCGATCCGGTCAGACTGCCGGATGAGTTTCTTGTCACTGCGGAGACCGAAGATGGCGTCATCATGGCGTTTGAACACAAGAGCGAGCGTGTTGCCGCCGTGCAGTTTCACCCGGAAACGATCATGACGCTCGGCGGCAATGCCGGGATGCGGATGATCGAAAACGTCGTTGCGCACCTGCCGCGGCGGGCGAAGACCAAGGCGGCTTAGGCTCGATGCCAAGCTCAGGGGCGATACGGCAAAAGCTGCAGAACATGGCGCTGATTTCCATTGCCGTGGCCTTTATTGTGATGGGGCTGAAATATGCCGCCTATCACGTCACCGGCTCTGTGGCGCTCTATTCAGACGCGCTCGAATCCATCGTCAATGTCATCACTGCCTTTGTCGCCTGGTATGCGATATCCCTTAGTTTCAAACCGGGGGATTCAGACCATCCGTTCGGGCATCACAAGGCCGAGTATTTTTCCGCAGTTGTGGAAGGTGTGCTGATTGTCGTTGCCGCGCTGTTGATCGCGCATCAGGCATGGGGGGCTTGGAACAGTCCCAAGCCGCTTGAGCAGACGACGCTTGGCCTTGCGGTGAACGGCGCTGCGACCGTCATCAACGGCGTTTGGGCAACCATGATGATCCGCGCCGGAACGGCGCACAAATCTCCTGCCATACTTGCCGACGGCAAGCATATCTGGACAGATGTGCTGACTTCCGTTGGCGTGCTCATTGGACTGTTTCTGGCCGTTGCCACGGGCCGCCAATGGCTGGACCCGGTCATGGCGGTGCTGGTTGCCGCCAATATCCTTTGGCAAGGCTGGATGGTCATCAATTTCTCTGTGCAGGGCCTGATGGACCATGCCGTTGACGCAGACGAAGAGGCGCGCATCCGCGCCATCATCGCCGAAAACGCCGATGGCGCCATCGAGGTGCATGACCTCAAGACCCGCGCCGCCGCACGCGCCACTTTTGTCGAGTTTCATCTGGTAGTCACCGAGAAAATGACCGTTAAACGCGCTCATGACATTTGCGACAGGATTGAAGACGCCATCAAGGCCAAGGTGCTCGACTGTGTGGTGACCATCCATGTCGAGCCGGAGGGCGAGGCGAAACATTCGGGGGTTCTGGTGCTATAATCCATAGTGCCGCCGAAGGGCGCGGCATCAGCTTGAAACGCCGTCTCAGACGTGTATGCTACCAGGTAGTATATCTAGAGGACATGAATCATGTCGGTGAAAGCGTCAGTTTCCATTTCCTATTCCCAAGACGCATATGCGCGCGCCTTGGTCGAAGAGGGCCGTTATGCAAGCCTGAGCGCGGTCGTGCAGCGCGGGATCGAGCTGGTGAAAGCCGACACGGAGCTTCGGGAGGCTGAGACTGAAGCGCTGCGGGTACTCTTAAAGGAACGCGCGGCCGGCACATTTGTCGATATGGATGGCGTCCGCGCTGAAACAGAGGCGATGATTTCGAAGAAGCGCGCGGAACTGGGGCTTTGAGCCGCGTCTTTGCGGTTCACCGGTCGGCGCAAGCGGGGCGTGACCTGTCGCTCATATTCGATCATCTTCGTGAATCCTATGTGGCGCTGGGCGAGGACGCTGCCAGCGCTCTTGAGCGAGCGGCCAGCCGGGTCAGGGCAATTGTTGCTGCAATGGAGCGGCTCGGACGCGCGCCTTTCCAAGGCACACTGCGCGAAGATCTGATGCCGGGTCTTAGGCAGGTGACAAAGGATTCGACCATTTTTTATTTTCTGACGGATGAGGCGCGGGAGCGCATTGATGTTCTGGCTGTGTTTTTCGGCGGGCAGGACCATCAGCGGCGGATGCTCCGCAGGCTGATGGCGGAGTGAACAAAGTCTTTGCGCGGTCGCCAGCCAAAGGGGCTATTTTGAAGATCTGCTCCGCGCCTCCTCAGCCCTGAATTGGGCAATCCTGAAAACCAGCTCCTCAGGCACAGGCCCTTCCAGCGGAATGCGGATTGTGCCTTTGCTGATTTCGTATGCTGCAAGCTCCGCGCCAAAGGCATCGAGCAGACCGTCGCCCACCGGGTAAATCGAAAAATGGCTCTTCCATCCGGCGAAAAAGATGAAGACGCGGCCTCCAATGCGGAAAGCGGGGATTTGGTAGGAGATCGCTTCCACGGCCTCTGGCGCGGCACGGTGGATTGCTGCTCGCACGAGGGCGAGTTTTGCGCGCGCCTCCGGCGGCTGGGCGGCGACGTATGCGTCGATGTTGTCAAACCCCATTGGTCCAAACTCCACGTGCGAGCGGGGCACTTGCGTCCATTTTGTCTGTGAGCTATCAAATCATCCATGAACCGCACCGGCAATACAAAAGCCTCCCTGAACCGCGCCGCGCTTTCGCCGCGCGCGCTTCTGCTGCTTATCTGCGGCTGCCGGGCCCGCTGAGGGAGCGCCCGGCTGCCGCTGAGCAGACCGGCTCCTTTACAATCCATTCCGATAACTCCAATGAACAGGCAAGGCGTCCCCATGCGGACCCGCCTGCAGGATTTTGAAAATGAGCAAGATCAACTCATCGCCCAACAAGGGCATGCCCGCGGCAGCGGAAAAATATCAGCCCTATCCATTCGTTGGTTTGACTGACCGGCAATGGCCGGGAAAACGCATTGAAAAGGCGCCGGTCTGGTGCTCCGTCGATCTGCGCGACGGCAATCAGGCTTTGGTCGATCCGATGGGGCATGACCGCAAGGCGCGGATGTTCAAGCTCTTGCTTGACATGGGCTTCAAGGAAATCGAAATCGGCTTTCCATCCGCCTCACAGACGGATTTTGACTTTGCGCGCTGGTGCATCGAAGAGGGCGGCGTGCCGTCGGATGTGTCCTTGCAGGTGCTGGTGCAGTGCCGTCCTGAGCTCATCACGCGCACGTTTGAATCGCTGAAAGGGGCTGTCAGGCCAATTGTGCATTTCTACAATTCCACCAGCGAGTTGCAGCGGCGCGTGGTGTTTCAGAAAGACGTGCGCGGCATCAAGCAAATCGCTGTGGATGCGGCGAAGATGATCACCGATATGGCGGCGAAAGCGGGCGGGGATTTCCGGTTTGAATATTCGCCGGAGAGCTTCACCGGCACGGAAATTGAAGTGGCTTTGGAAATCTGCAACGCCGTGGCCGAAGCGGTGAAGCCGAATGCGGAAAACAAGTTGATTTTCAACCTGCCGGCCACCGTCGAAATGTCGACACCGAACATCTATGCCGATCAGATCGAATGGATGTGCCGGAACTTGGACAACCGTGAAAACCTCATCATCTCACTGCATCCGCACAATGACCGGGGCACGGGCATCGCCGCGACCGAGCTTGCGCTGATGGCGGGAGCCGACCGGGTTGAGGGCACTTTGTTCGGCAATGGCGAGCGCACCGGCAATGTCGATATTGTGACGCTGGCGCTCAACATGTTCACACAAGGGGTGGACCCGGAGCTGGACTGTTCGGATATCAACCGGATGAAGGCGGTCTATGAATATTCCAACCAGATGCGGATACCGGAGCGCCACCCTTATGTGGGCGAACTCGTTTACACAGCTTTTTCCGGCTCGCATCAGGACGCGATCAACAAGGGGATGAAGGCGATCCGCAAGGCGAACAAGCCTTTGTGGGAAGTGCCCTATCTGCCGATTGATCCGCGCGATGTCGGGCGCACTTATGAGGCGATCATCCGGATCAACTCGCAGTCCGGCAAGGGCGGGCTCGCTTACATCATGCAGGAAGATTACGGCATCAACCTGCCGCGCGGCCTGCAGGTGGAGTTCCGCGACGACATTCAGCGCATCACGGATGACGAAGGCACGGAGCTGTCGTCCAAGCGTATCCATGACCGGTTTTTCGACCTTTACGTCGAGCAGCCGAAGGGGCGCCTGAAGTTCATCGAACATCACGCCTATCCGGACCCCGAGCACCGGGGGCAGCAGATCGTGGCGGCGGAGATCACCGACAAAGGCTTGCCGAAGCGCATTGAGGGCAGGGGAACCGGGCCGATCGACGGGTTTGTGCACGCGCTTTCGGTCTATCTCGGCTTGGAGCTTTCGGTTGCGGACTATTCCGAACATTCGCTGCAGCACGGCTCCGACGCCTCGGCGATCTGTTACATGGAGGTCGAGCATCCGAAGGGCAAACTGTTCGGCGTCGGGGTCAACACCAACATTGTGACAGCCTCGCTTGAGGCTCTGGTGTCGGCGGCGAACCGGGTTGTGGGATGAGCGCGGCAGCGCCGCGCCTTGGGGTGGTTGAAACCGGAGGCGTGGAACCGCCGGTTGTGCTGCTGCATGGGTTTGGCGGAAGCGCGGCAGGCTGGGAAGAAGTGCAGCGCAAACTTGATCGCGCAACGCTCGCGTTTGATCTTCCCGGCCATGCCGGGTCGCTGAACTATCCGGGCTTCGGCACAGCGTCTTTCGCCGCAAGAGCCGTTGTCAGCGAACTGGATCAGCGCGGAATAGAGGTGTTTCATCTGGCGGGGCATTCCATGGGCGGCGCGGTTGCCGCGCTGATTGCCATCGGCCAGCCCAGCCGCGTTTTGTCGGCAACCCTCCTGTCGCCGGGCGGAATGTCGAGCCGGATCAATGCGCCGCTGCTGCGCGCCTTTGCATTGGCCGGCAACAGTCGGGAGCTGGAAACCTGCCTCGGGCAGATGTCCGGGCCGAAGTCAGTCATTCTTCCAGAACTCGTCGACACCTTGACCGCCCAACGGCGCGTGCCCGGCCAACGGGAGGCGCTGGCTCATATTGTGGAACGGATCCTGCGCGGTCAGGAGCAGGGCGTCATTCCGCGCGCGGCGCTTGAAGCGCTGGCGATGCCGGTGACAGTGGTCTGGGGGGCGGAGGACGCAGTGATGCCATGTGACGATCTTGAAAGCCTTCCTGGCAAATTTCACGCTGTGCTTTTGCCGGATGTGGGCCACATGCTGCTTGACGAGGCGCCGCATCAGGCGGCGGCGGCGATTGCTGGCGCCATCGCGCGGGCGGCGGCGTGAAGCTTACCGCGCCGTTAACCAAAATACCGTAGTTCCGTGGCAATTCAGTCATTCTTCCGCCGCTGAGGTCAGCGTAATGTCTGCGGGGAATCAAACAGCTTGGAGCGGGTCATGCGGAAGTATTTCGGGCTTGCGTTGGCGTGGCTGAGTTTCGTTCTCGTTGCGCCATTCGCCATGGCCTCGCCTCAGTCAGTGGTCGCCAGCCTGTTTGACGAGGGTGCGCAGGCTGTTGAATGGCGCGATGTCACGATCGACCTCAACAAACTGAAATCCTACTATGTGTCCGAAGACCCGCAGTTCGTCTGGGTAGAGAACGGCGCGCTGACCACCGCTGGACAGGAACTGGTTTCGGCGCTCGGCAAAGCGGCAGCGGACGGGCTGAACCCGAAAGACTATAGCGAGATCGCTTTTGAGGCGCTGCCGAATCTGTCCGGTGAGGAGGATGAGGCGGGGGCGGAGCTGGCGCTCACCCAGTCGTTCCTGCGCATGGCGCGCGACCTTTCCGGCGGGCGCACCTCGCCGTCACTGAATTCGACCAATATTGTCATTGAACGCAAGACGATTGACGCGAAGAAATGGCTCGACATTGCCCGCAACAGCGGCACGGCGGCGGCATTTTCGACGCTGAGGCCCCGGCACGGCCAATATGGCAAACTGCGGCAGCTGCTTGCCACATACCGGAACTTTGATTCCATCGGCGGCTGGGAGCCCATTCCAGCCGGGCCGACGCTGAAGCCGGGACTGCGAGACGCGCGCGTCGCGGCGATGCGCGCGAGCCTGGCGGCGCGTGGATACAAGGGGCTGACCAGCGGCGACGCATCGCTTTACGATCCGGCATTGCTCAACGCTGTCAAGACCTTCCAGCTCAACAACAGTGTTGAGGATGACGGGATTGTCGGCAAGGGCACGCTTGCGATCATCAACGTGCCTGTCGAAGCGCGCATCAGGCAGATCATTGTCAACATGGAGCGCTGGCGCTGGCTGCCGAACGATCTAGGCGCGCGGCATGTCTTGGTGAACCAAGCCGGTTTCGAGTTGTTTCTCGTGGACAAGGGCAAGACCGTTGACCGGCGGCGGGTCATTGTCGGTAAGCCATTTCATGAGACGCCGATGTTTTCGGACCGGATCGGCTATGCCGAGTTCAATCCAACATGGACCGTATCCGCTGACATCGCCAAGGCGGAGTTTCTGTCGAAGCTCCAGGAAGACCCGGGATACCTGGCGGCCAATGACTACATTCTTTATTCCGGCTGGGCGGAAGGCGCGCCGGAAATCAACCCCTACAGCGTTGATTGGTACGCAATCAAAGGCAAATTCCCTTACCGCATCGTGCAGCAGCCGGGAAAGAAGAACGCGCTTGGCGTCGTCAAATTCATGTTTCCGAACAAGTTCAATATCTATCTGCACGACACTCCATCTCGGCAATTGTTTGCCAAAACCGGACGCGCTTTCAGCCATGGCTGCATCAGGGTGAACAAGCCGATGGATTTTGCCGAGAAGCTTTTCGGCCTCGACCAGAAACTGTCACGGGCGCAAATGGATGCGATTGTCTCGTCCGGCAAGCTGACCCGTGTGGCGCTGAAGAGCAAGGTGCCGGTGCATCTCACCTATTTCACCATCTGGATCGGCGATGACGGGCGCACGGCGTTTCATGGCGATGTGTATGGCCGCGACGGCGTTGTTTCTGATCTGCTGTTTGGCCAGTCGTAAGCGGAATTCGCCGCGTGCAATCCTGATTGAACCATGCTAACCATTTGTTAAGCATGGGTTCTGCGTTCGGGGATTGGCATGAGTGAGGCCGGCGAAAATCTGATTTACCGAGACAATGTGCGACGCCTGTCCGACGCGATGCGCGAGGTGCGGATCGCCAGGGCTGACCGCAATGATGTTGTTGTGGACCTGAAGGACGCCGACCGGGCGCGGCTGGAGATACTGGCTGATCAGCTCAAGCCTGTGATTGAAGAAATTCCCGCCGAGGACGACCAGTTCGACTTTGCCATTTCCACCGGCCTGCAGCCGCGCCTTTGGATCGACGCCACCTCGCATGTGATGCTGGCGCGCGACCGGCGCACCTACCGCTTCGTGCGCGACACGCGGCATGGGCGCGTTCTTCTATGCGAGAGCGCGGACATCAAACAAGTGCAGGAGCGCGTGACCAACTATGTCGCCGAGCGGATTGTTGACCGGCAGCGGATGCTGGAGGGCGACCTGGAGCCGCTGCGGGAGGGAGCGCCGGCTTCCGGCGGCATGTACGCCGCTTCGCGCGGCGCCTATGGCGGGATAGGCGCGGCGACGGATGAATGGACCGAATTCAGCGCCGGGCTTGTCTGGTTCGCCGTCGGCGCGTTGACGGGCGCGGCTTTGATTTTTCTCTGGCTCTGGGACCGCATACCCGGCATTGTCGGCGGCAGCGTCTGGCGTTTGGTGCGCAGGGCCCGCAGCGCC
>JANMMM010000112.1:0-7941 GCA_031373225.1 Phyllobacteriaceae bacterium
TGACCGGGTCAATATCGTCGCCGAATACGAGACCAGGATTTCTTCGCCCTCGTTCTCGATGCAGCTGCCCAGCGTTGTGTGCTTGAAAAATTATGTGAAACCGTCCAAGCATCCGGCGTTCACCCGGTTCAACGTCTTCCTGCGCGACAAGTTTGAGTGCCAGTACTGCGGCGACGGCGATGATCTGACTTTTGACCATGTCAACCCGCGGCGGGCCGGGGGCCAGACGACATGGGACAATGTCGTCGCCGCCTGCTCGCCCTGCAATTTGAAAAAAGGCGGGCATCTGCCAGCACAGGTGCATATGTGGCCGAAGCAGAAACCGTTCCAGCCGACCGTCCACGACCTGCACAAGAACGGGCGGCTGTTTCCGCCCAATTTTTTGCATGAGAGCTGGATGGATTATCTGTACTGGGATGTGGAGCTGGAGCCGTAGAGACCGCTCCACAATTCGCCCTGCCGGCCATCTGGCGCGGCTTGTCTGCGCTTCCGGTGCTCATGGACATTAAGTCCACTCCGCTCCGGTTCTCGACAATCCGCGCCATATGACTCGGCAGGACAAATTCTGAAACGGTCTCTGTCTAGCGCCTCACCGCTGCCCGAACGGCAACAGACATCAAAATGACGCTCGCAATCGCGTTCCATCCGGCCATAGACAGGCCAAGAATGCGCAGCGCCGCCTTGTCACAGGACGGCGGATGTGTGGCGTTCATGGATTCAAGCAGATTGCCGGCGTCGGTTTCAATGTTCGTTGAAACCGCCGTGCAGTCGGTCGGCCCCGGCCAGAAGGCCCATTCGACGCCGGAATGGTAGATGGCAAGATAGAGTCCGTAGCCCATCAAGGCGGCGCCGAGCACCAGAAGCGCGCGGGTCGATGGCCAGCGGTTGGCAGCGCTCAGCGCCGCCAGCGCCATCAGCGGCGCGCCGATATAATAGGGCCAGCGCTGCTGAAGGCACAGTTTGCACGGAATGTAGCCGCCAATGTATTGGAAGGCCAATGCCGATCCGACGACGGCGGCCATGGCAAGGGCCAGAAACAAGGCGACGCGGGTGTGGAAAAGGGATGTCGGCGCGGTGAGGAACATGGAAATCTCGGCGTTCAGTGCGCGAACCAACGATAGCCGAGATAGAGCAGAATTAAGGCGGCCGCCCCGCCGCCTGCGATCAGGCCCAGTCTTTTCTCGATGAATTCCTGAATTGGCGCGCCATAGCGGCGCAGCAGCCAGGCGAGGAAAAAGAACCGCGCGCCGCGCGCCACTGTGGCAGAGGCGATGAACAGCCAGATGTTGACGCCCGCAACGCCTGACAGGATGGTGACCACCTTGATCGGCGGAAGATGCGCGAGACCCGACGTGACCAGCAGCAGCAGGATCATTTCGAAACTCACTGAGGTCCGCAGGCTCTCGAACGTGTCGAGCTTGCCATAGAATTCCAGCACCGGCTTGGCGACGGCGTCATAGGCGAAGTGGCCCAGCATCC
The DNA here is from genome assembly GCA_031373225.1 of Phyllobacteriaceae bacterium. Lineage (GTDB taxonomy): Bacteria > Pseudomonadota > Alphaproteobacteria > Rhizobiales > Rhizobiaceae > JANOYJ01. The sequence goes on from JANMMM010000112.1 coordinate 1,480, forward strand.
AGCCCGCGACGCCGCCCAGCACCGAGGCGACGGTCGCCACCAGCGCATAGCGGTAGGCGCGGTCGCGGCGGGACAGCGCCATGGGCAGGAACAATACGTCGGCCGGGACGAGAAAGACCGAGCTTTCGATGAAGGCGATGACCGCGAGCCAAAGCTCGGCGGATTTGCGGCCTGCCAGCGCCATGGTCCAGTCATAAAGCCCGCGCAGCATAAATCATCCCCAAACAGTCCGCCGCGCCATAGCCGCTTGGCACTTCGGCGGCAACCGCCTTTTCGCCATTGACCGCAACCGCGCCGCCGATGTATCTGCGCATCATGCCTCTATGGTGGAATTGGTAGACACGCCTGACTCAAAATCAGGTTCTGCAAGGAGTGCTGGTTCGAGTCCGGCTAGGGGCACCATTTTCCAGACTGTTAATTTGTTTCCTGGCCTGTGGCCCCGCCGCACTGGCCTCAGTTCACGCGCGCTGGCAGTTTGGGTCATGAAGCAAGAAGATATCTGGGACATCGAAGCGGCCAAGAATTATGACACGCCGGGAACGGGCATGTTTGCGCCAGACGTGCTGGGGCCTGCCGTGGACCGTCTGGCGGAGCTCGCCGGCGGCGGCGGGGCGCTGGAGTTTGCCATCGGCACGGGACGCGTTGCCCTTCCACTGCGGGAGCGCGGCGTTCCCGTAAGCGGCATTGAGTTCTCACAGCCAATGGTGGATCAGCTTCGGACAAAAGCGGACGAGAAAACCATACCCGTTGTTATTGGCGATATGGCTGCGGCAAGGGTCGAGGGCCACTTCGCGCTCGTTTATCTCGTTTTCAACACCATTTCGAACCTCCTGACGCAGGCCGGACAGGTCGAATGTTTCCGCAACGCCGCCCTGCATTTGAAACCGGGCGGGAGCTTTGTCATTGAACTTGAGGTGCCTGAGCTTCCGGGGCCAGCCCCTGCGGCGCAGGCAATTGTGTGCCAGTCGCGGCCTGGCTATATTCTGGTCGACACGTTCGATGTGGCATCTCAGCAGCTGGTTTCGCACCATTTCAGATTTGCGGACGGTAAAGAGACAAATCTGTTCCGCTCGCCGCACCGCTATGTCTGGCCTTCGGAGCTGGACCTGATGGGGCAGCTCGCCGGGTTTGAACTTGAGAGCCGACACGCCGACTGGTCTGGCGCGCCGTTCACGTCAGCTTCGCGTTCGCATGTTTCGGTTTACCGGCTGACATAGGCGTTCCAGAGCGGAGTCAGGCAATGCGCAAATTCTCGGCATGTGTGGAATGGCTCTTCGCTGATGAGGCCGAAGACTTTGCGGACCGCATCCGCCTTGCGGCAAAAGCCGGGTTCGATGCGTTCGAATTCTGGCACTGGACGAACAAAGACATCGGCAGGATCGAAGCGGCGATGGGCGAAACAGGCATTGCGCTTGCAAGCTTTGTCGCTGAGCCGATGATTGCACTGACCGACCGCGCCAACCACGCCAACTTTCTTGACGGCCTGAGGCGTTCGGTCGAGCTTGCCAAGCGGCTTGGCGCAAAGACGCTGATCGCACAGGCCGGCGATGACAGGCCGGGGGTCAGCCGCGCCGAACAGCGGGCGGCGCTGACGGAATGCCTTTCCCAAGCCTCGGAAATTCTGCGCGGCAGCGGCGTGACGCTGGGGCTTGAGCCGCTGAACACGCGGATTGACCACATCGGGTATTTTCTCGGTTCGACGGCGGAGGGACTGGATATCGTCGATGAAGTTGCCAGAGCGAATGTGAAGATTGTCTATGACATCTATCATTCCGCCGTCATGGACGAGGTAACCGAAGAGGTTTTGAAAGGCCGGGTTGACCGCGTGGCGCATGTGCATGTCGCCGACCATCCGGGGCGGAACCAGCCTGGCACGGGCGCGGTTGATCTGCGGGAGCGGCTGAACTGGATTTTCGGCAATGGGTATGACGGCTATGTCGGGCTGGAATACCGCCCGGCTGGCGGCACTTCGGCGCGGATGGCGGATGTGTTTGGGAGGCTGGCGAAGTAGGTTGACGGCGATTCGGCGCGCTTGAAACTTTTCAGCTTTTGTATGGACGCGAACGCACCTAAAAGGTGCAATGATGAAACATGTCAGTTTAGCGGATTTTCGCGACAATTTGACAGCCCATCTCGACAAAATTGAGGAGGACCGGACCGAGCTCGTGGTGAAACGGCGCAAGTGCGCGCCGATTGTCGTCGTGCCGCTGTCCGACTGGAAGGGAATGAAGGAGACGCTTCATCTCTTGAGTTCGCCGGCGAACGCGGCGCACCTTCTGGCCTCAATCGCGCAGGCGGATGCGGGGCTTTTGACAGAGCATGAGCTGATCGAGCCGCAATCATTGCAGTCAACCGTGCTAACCACTCAGCCGCGCGGGACGGCGCTGGCTTGACCAGTTGCCCAGACGACTGAAAACTCAATCACCAGCAATTCAAACAGTTTTGGAGGAAGGAATCCGTAAGCATATCCTTCCTTGGAACGCGGCAATGTCCTCAGATCGTAGCCAGGCCACGCGAACCGGTTGCCTTCATCAAGCATGACCCACGACCTTGCATCGTCCAGACCAAGATGCCGTTTCACGGGCGCGGGGAGTTCGAATGCCACGGAGGGATCGGATGGCGGTGTGTGGGTAACCGGCACAACGGTTACGATTGTGGCCTCTCCAATGCGCTCGGCGGCCAGTGTGATAACGCAAGGCCGGTCCTTGCGGCCCTCTTCGCTGCCTTTGCGATGTTCGTGATGCCATAAATAGGAGTAAGAAATGACCAGACCCGGCTGCGGGTCGGGGAAAGTCATGGTCTACCGCACTTCCAGAAGCGCGTTTAGGTGGTCGTGTTCTGGCCGCATCCGGCTGTCGGCGATGGATTCGGCTTCCTCGCGCGACAGATCCGCAGTCGCAAAAGACTGGCGGGCCCGCTGTTTAAACTGCTGTAGCTCGGCAAATTCGGCCGCTGAAACAAAATAGCCAGTTGCGCGGCCATGCGCGGTCACGGCCAGCGTTTCGCGCTGGGCTATTTCCCGGTACAATCCAAAATTCCGGGCAAACTCACTGGCTGGGACTTCCCGCATCAGAACATCTCCGCAATTTACGCAAAATACGCAAAATGCGGCACTTTGTCAAGCTATAAGACCGACGCCTCACCCCCGCCCGGCAAACGCGCTGATCTTGTCCCTGATCGTCCGCGCCACGTCCTGCGTGCGGCGGTAGAGATCGAGCTGGCTGGCGGCCTGTCTTGTGGCGCGGTCGGCGGAGGGGCGAAGGCCGATGGCGAGCGTCGCCATCTGCTCTTTTTCCATCCAGAGCCGCGACATGACGGCGTGGTCTTCTGTGGCAAGTGAATCCGCGCGCATGATGTTCGGATCTTCCAGCAGCTTTTTGGTCGTGTCGATCATCAGCAGCGTGCCGGGCGAGTACTTTGCATAATTCTCGTCAAACGCGGTTTTCCATGTGTAGGCGATTCCGGATTCGCGCATGACGACGAGCGAGGCGATGGCGCGGCCGTCAAGGTCCAGCGTGTGGATGCGGCACATATCGCGCTCGGCGAGGCAATAGAGCGCCTCGCGGGCAAAGGCGGCGCGGAAACGGTCGATCGCCATGGCAGTGCGCCTGCGGCCTTTCCAGCCGGAGGCTTCGAGGCTGAGAAACTCTTCGGTGCGGCGGCGCACATCGTCCGGATGGCGGCTCTCGGTGTATTCAAGCTTGCCCATTTTGCCAAGTTTGCGCTCCAGGCGCTGGAAATCGCGGCGGTGGTGCGCGCCCAGCGAAAGCTGGATGTAGGCGTCGCCGTCAAGTTTGCTTTGCAGGATCGGGCGCGCTTTCCTTTCGGTCGTGACCACAGGCAGATTGCGGCCGATGGCGACCTGGCGGATGGCGCTGGCGGCGGCGCCGTTGATGCGCATGTCGGGAAACAGGATGACTTCCGGCAGTTTCAGATGCGGGCGCGACAGGACGTCGAGCACGTCTTCCATGACGCCGACCGGGTCTTCGCGGTCGATCAGCGGCGCGCCGAGCGGGCCGAAGGGGGTTGACCAGGCGCGGATGACGGTGACGCCGACATTAAAGCCCGGCTTTTCAATCGAATAGGGCAAGAGGAAGCGCATGCGGCTGCGCCCGTCCTCTTCGTCGCGCAGCGCCATGAAGCGGATTTCACGGTCGTCGAGGCGGGGCATGGCCGGGGCGAGAAAGCGCGGGTTAAAGAATATGTTCGGCTCGACGGCGCGGTAGGTCAGATATTCCAGCTCCTCCTGCAGATCGAAACCGGCGCTCGCCGCATAGGCGGACAGCCGGCGCGCGGCGCTGCTGGAGGCCATGTCCTCAAAGTGCATTTTGGCGACCTCGGGAAGGTCGAGCCCGGCAAGGCCCGCCATCATGGCTGCGGCCCCGCCCCCGGCGGTTTCTTCAAAAATTGGGAGAGCGGCCATCTCAGATGCCTTCCTGCGGCTGAAGCGTCTTGGCGGCCAGGATGGAGATCGAGAAGCCGAGCCGATGTTTTACGGCTGCCGCGAGCAGCATAGCCTCAAACACCATGCCCGCCGCAAATCCGTTTGCCGCGCCCCACAGGCCATAGTGCGGAATGAGGAGGCAGGAGAGCGTCACGGAAAAGCCGAGCGTCAGCGCATAGAGCAAGGCGCAGAGATTCTGGTGGCCGGACATGTTCAAAAGGCTCTCCGCAGGACCGACACTGGAGCGGGCCAAAATGCCGATGACCAGCGGGAAAAGGAGCGGGAAGCCGGCCAGAAAGTTTTCTCCGAACATTGACAGCAGCGGCCGCGCGATCAGGAGCACGACGCAGCTCATGAACATGGCGCCCCAGAAAGTCCATGAGGCGGAATCACGGGCAAAGGCGGCGAGCGCCTGTCGGTTTCCCGCGCCCATCAGCTCGGAATAGCGCTGGGCCGATCCCGCCTTGACGGCGAAATAGACGAAATGGATCAGCGCAAGGACTTTGACCGTGGCGAAATAGACGGCGACATGCTGCGGATCCATGAAATGACCGACTACCAGCACATCGGCATTGGTCAGAAGGAACAGGAAACCTTCGACAAGGAAGATCGGCAGCGAGACAGCGAACCATTGCGTGAAACTTGCCCGGTTCGGGCCGGTGGGCAGTTTCCGGTCGACGCCGGCTGTGACATTGACAAGCTGAAACAGCGTTGTCGCATAGGTCGCGATGATGGCACAGATGATGGCGGTATTTGCATTCGCCTCGTAGCCGAGCCTCAGCGCGGCAAGCATCGCGGCGAGGATCAGCACCGGACGGATGATGTAGGTCGGCGACAGAGCGCGGATCGGCCAGGCGTTGGCGCGGGCGGTGCCGTCCAGCGTGTCGCCCAGCGCGATCATCGGCAGCGCCAGCATGCCCAGATAAAACGGCGCGATATAGTAGCTCTCGATCTGCGCCGAAAAAGCCGTGATGCCCAGCGTTCCGGCGAGCGCGATCAAGCTGGCGGAGATGATGGCGAAGACGCGGCCCGTCAGAAGCAGCCCTCGCAGATGGGCGAACGAACTTTCGGCGAAATATTGCGGGGCAAAGCGGATGATGGTCGTATGGAAGCCGAAACAGGACAGGTTGCCGGCGATCACCGCCGCCGTCCAGACCAGAACGAAAATACCGTATTCAAACTGGCCGACCCATCGCGCCAGAAGGATCTGCGAAACGAAGGCGATGGCGGCGCTGATGATGCGGATCGAGAAGGCGATGAGCGACATGCGCTGCGCCTGTCCGCTGACGGTTGTGTCGGCCATGACCGAGTCGAATTTGCGCGTCCACGGCTCCGCCGTCCCGGCATAGCGCGCCGGGAGCAGTTTTGCAGCGATGCCGGCGGCAGAAAACCGCACTGTCTGGTTCCTCTTGTCCATGTCCCGCTCCCGTCTTATGAGAAAAGCGTTTAGAAACGGTTTGTCCCCTTGCACGCACTTGTCCCATTGCGGCCCAGCCTCCCTCCTTTCCACGCCCGGTTTCCGGTCTGGACATTGAATGGTTCAGGGAAGTCCAGGGCGTGTGGTTCTGGCGATGGAACTAACCTCTATGGGTGTGGGCTCGCCACACGCCCATTCTTGGCATGAAGAGTGCCACGGCTTTTTGCCCGGGCTGGCGCATGGGGCTTTCCTTTTGAGAAAGCGCGAAGGCCAGGAGGGACATGGCTTAGGGACTCCGCCCAGTCCCGGCTCACCTTGCCGGAACCGCCATAGGCCGCCCGCTCCCCCGAATGCCGGTGATCATCCGGTCCCATGAGAGCGGCGCGGACAGTAGGGGGGAAGATGGGAGGGGGAGGATGGAAAATGTTTGAGAAAATGACAAGGTGCTGATTTGGAACGGAACTATTTTTCAAGAGCTTGGATTCCATCCGGCATTTTTGACTTTCCCACACCTGCTTGCTGCGCAAGCTGTCCTCTCCCCGCAGGGGAGAGGGGAAGAAGCCAAGCGCCGCCGCTTTCGCCTCTCCCCTGCGGGGAGAGG
>JANMMM010000115.1:0-8924 GCA_031373225.1 Phyllobacteriaceae bacterium
GGCTTGTGCGGCTTGCCTTTTCCAATGCATTCGACCTCCGGCGCGTGCAGGGAGTAGATATGCCTGCCGCCGTCGCGCGGTCTTTGCGTCAGGACCCTCCTGAGCCTGCCGAAGGATGGCCCGGTAAAGCTCGGCGGCGAACTGGTTCTGCAGGAAGCTATCGCCAGCGATCTTGCGGGTAATGTCGCGGATGGTGCGGCCAAGAAAGGTTCTGAGCGTCTTCAGTTTGGCTTTGGCGCGTTTGAAGTGTTTGGCGTGCGCGTAGCGCTGATGTTTGATCAAGGCGAGCTTGCCGACCCGCGCATAGGACTGGCGCAAGGGCACATCAAACTTGTCCGCCAGCCTGACCAGCCGCTCGCGCGCCCGGTGCGCGAGTTTGGCGTCGGTCGGGAACATGGCGTTCTTCTCCTGCACCGTGGTGTCGACAATGACCTGCGTGAAGTCGGCGGGCTTTGCCGCGCCGAGCCTGACGGCGACGAACAGGCTCTCCTGCAGCAGCGCCTCCAGTCTCTCATCGCCCATCCGCTGCCGCCAGCGCGTCATCGACGAGCGGTCGAAGGGCAGCTCGTGCCGGAAGAACTCCCCGCCGCAGAAATATTGGTAGTGAGGCGGATCAGAAAAGGGTCCAGTGGACCCTTTTCCCGCCGAACGGGTTCTCCAGAAACCGCTCGCACAGAACCTCGTCGGACAGGTTCTCGCTATATTTGAGGATTTGCAGCCCCGCCATCAGCCGCGTCGAAAGCGCCGGATGGCCGGGCGCATCGCTGTAGCATTCGCCAAACCGCTCCGCCAAATGCCGCCAGTCGATCCGGCGGGCCAGAACCGCCTTCGGATGGCTCATGTCGATGATCTGGTCCAGGCGCGACCGGAACATGTCGCTTTGACCGGTATCCAATGTTTCACGAGGCTTCATGGCGCGCTCCAAATCAGCGTTTGGAGGAGTGAATCACAGGAAATCTGTCAAGGCAATCCGCAAGAAAAGCAGGGTTTTGACAGCGGTTTCTTGCAAACGGAAAACCGGGGTTTAGCCAGAAATCGTCGATTAATCAGATGCTTGGCGGATGTTCACGGACGACTGAAACAGCTAGGCGGATTGCATATGGTTTTATGAGTCATATCCCCGGCGGGCCGTCATTCCGGGGCGGCGCAGCCGAACCCGGAATCCAGAGTGGAGGTGGCCGGGATTGTCGCCGCACATTTGGCACACAAAGCGCTCAACACGAAAAAATCATTGGCGTTCTTGACGAACGAAATGCAAGCGGAGCCCAGTTCCGCCTGCGCACGGCTCTGGATTCCAGGTTCCGCAAAAGCGGCCCCGGAATGACGGTACCGACGGTGACCGCACCCGAAATCCCAGATGCGATAACCGTGCTTGCCCCGAACACCCTCACACCTGCAAAAACCCCGGCAGTGGCCAGCCAAAGGCGCGCTCGCCGATCCAGATGAGCGCCAGCGCAGCCACACCAGCCATCGCGGTCTGGCGGATAAGGTGAAACGCCTTATACCGGCTAATCAAAAGCACCGGAAGCGCCACCGCCATGACCAAAAGCTGCGCGCTCTCAACGCCGATGTTGAAGCCGAGGATCGCTATGGCCTTGTCAGCGGCGGGCAGGTGAAGCCCTGACAGGCTTCCCGAGAATGCCAGCCCGTGGATCAGTCCGAACCCGCCGGCCAGCATCCATTCGCGGCCCGCAACAATTGGCCTGAAGGCGTGCGCCGCCGCCAGAAGGATCGAGACAGCGATCAGCACCTCAATGATAGTCGCATCGAAAGACAAAAGCTCATACGCCCCGGCGGCGAGCGCTGCCGAGTGCCCGATTGTGAACGCGATGCTGATGAAGAGGAACCGGCGGATCGAATAAGAGAACCCCTGAAACAGCGACCAGCTTCCTCCAAGATTCCTCAAGGGCGCAACAAAGAGCAGCGTGGCGAGAAACAATATATGGTCCAGCCCGCCCGCGACGTGGACAAGGCCCAGCGTGACCATGGCGGCAAAGCCGGAGAACAGGCTCCCCGCCTCCGCATTCACATTGAGCGGCGGCACGGCTTTTGCCGCGAAATCATATTTGATGACGCCAAGCTCGACGCCATTTTCATGCCCGACCAGCCCGGCGCGGAAATTCCGGTCAATGCGCGCCAGCGCGAAATGGTTCGGGATTTGGTGAATGACGGCGTCATAGCGCAGCTGGAAATTCCGTGCATCGGCTCCGGCGGGGACCGGCGCCTCCAGCCTGAAGCGGAACTGCTCATACTCCCCGGCGTCAACGTCGGAAGCCATTTCAAGCGACATCGAGCGCACGAGAACGGGCAGGACCGCGCCCGCCCCCGTTCGCAGAGCGATATGAGCGGCGAGATACGCGCGCAGGTCCTGCGCGTGGCTGGCAAGAAAAGCGCCTGCGTCGGCATTGGCGTCACCCGTCAGCACATGCATAAGCTCCGGCGCCGGAATGCCGATGTCGAGCGAAATGAGATGTTCCTCAACGCCAAGGCTGATGACTGAATTCGGAAACGGGTGCGCTTCAGCCCGCGTGGCAGCAAACGGCAGGCTCAGGAGACAGAAAAGCGCCAGACAGACCGCGCGGAAAAACCCGCCGCCCAGACCTGTCGAGGCGGTGCCTGTCATGAATTTCCGCCATAGTCCGCAACGCGGTCGCGCCAGACTGAATGCGGGTGGGCGCCGGGTATCGAGCGGCCAGGCTGAACGGAGAACTCGATCCACACCGACGGGCCGTCAATGCGCACATAATCGCCTTCCGCCGCCGCCGATGGCGTGCCGGAGAATGCGACATGGGTCTCGGCCAGCTCCGCAAAGTATTTCGCCATGATCGCATCCGCGCCAAGCGGCGCTGCGTCGCGGACATAAGTTTCAACCGCCGCCATGATGAGCGCCTGTTTTTCCGCGCTCAGTTCGCCCGCTTTGACGCCTTCGCGCGCGGCGGGAAAGTTATTGTCCTGCTGCGGCCCGGCAATGATGTTGGTGTAGCTCTGGCTGAGTTTCGCCTTGGCCGCCTCTTCAGGCGACAGCGCGGCGAGCATGGCGGCGAAAGCGGCTTGCTCCTGCGCCAACGGCGCGTTGTCGCGGCCGTTCTGGTTAAATGTCGTGAACGGCTCGACGCCCCGGAACGACGGCGACGCGCCAACCGGCTTGCCGTCCTTGTAGGTGTTTGCGAAGGCGAAGTGGTGCCCGCCGAAATAAAGCTGCCATGTGCCGGTCGCCGCAGGCCTGCCGAGGAAGGCAATGTGATAATTGCCGGAGCTGAACCCCGCGCCGTCATCGGCCTTGGCCTTCAGATAATCATCCGCGTTCAGCACCTGCTCCAATTCGTCCATGCCCTCATTGGCGGCAAGGCCTGACGCTTCCTTCAAAAGCGCCTTGATGAAACCGAGCTGCTCAGGCGTGAACTCCGAGAGGATCGGCCCGACGCGGTTCTTGTAGCCTGCGGGCGGAAAATTGCTCCACTTCTTCGCATCGTCCGTCGAATAGGCAAGCTCCAGCCGCGCGGCGAGTTCCGGGCTGAGCGTCTTCTTCAGACCGTCGGCGAAACACACAAGCCGGTCGTGTCCCGCGCCTGCGGCGCAGGCGGCTTCGGCGGCGTCAATGTCAACTGCGCCGAGATTGACATTGACGTCCGTGTAGCTTGCGGCAGCGCCTGAGAAGTTCGTGGTATAGACATAATAAAGCCCGCCAACGGCGATTGCGGAAACGGCTAAAATGCCTGCGGTCTTGTTCATCTCACTCTCCAGCGCTGGCCCGAAGGGCACTGATCGTCCGCGCTTAGCTGAACGATGCGCAAGCCTCAAATTAACTAATGTTAATAAACGAAGCATCGGCTTGCATCAGCCGATCCAGCCTTCTGGAACGTCAAGGGCAAGCGCGAGCTTGCCGACAGTCTCGGCTGACCCCGACTTCGATCCTGCCTCCAGCTCGCTCAGGAACCCTTGCCCAAGCCCTGCTGCTTTTGACAATTCAGCTTGGGTGAGCCCCCGCCATTGGCGCAGCGACTTCAAAAGACTGTCCCCAGCCAGCACGGCTTGTGAAACTTTAGCCGGCAAAGCAGCTTCACCCCGCGCCTCGGCAACCATGAGAAGCGTCATCCGGTCTTCAGCCTCCTCATCACCCAGCTGGGCCTCCAGCGCGTCATATTCGCGGCGCGTCAGAACGACAAGTTCCTCGCCGGAGGCGGTTTTGATGGTTTGTAGAGGCATGGAGATCTCGCTATCGCATCGGTCGCTCAAATGGGATCACTTTGGCGGCCGCCGACTCAAATCCGTCATTCCGGGGCCGCGCAGCGGAACCCAGAATCCACAGTGGTGAAGATCGAAGTTTCGCTCTTCCGCGGATCGGTTTCAAGCCAGCCAAACCACTCATTTCAGCCCACTTGCCAGCATCCCATCTCTGGATTCCGGGTTCCGCTTCGCGGCCCCGGAATGACGGCGAGAGGGAGTACAGCCACCAAAGTGATCCCATTTTGGCGCCCGATGCTTGAGCGATAAGCTTCACCACGCTAACCTTCCCGCTTTCGGGGCACATCCGCAAGAGGCGCGCCGGACGGATGGGGCGTCGCGGTCCTGCTTCGCTCTGCGAGCTTCGCAGGATGGGGCGGCTCAACAAGTAACATCCTTATGGGGTGCTGAATAGGGCACCCAATCCTGCGTAGGTCCGCAGGAGCGGAGCAGGACCGCGCCGCCCCAACTCTACCCGCCCTCAATCTCCGATTTCAGCATCTCCAGCTCCAGCCACTCGTGCTCCATTTCACCAATGGAATGGCGCAGCTTTTCAAGGGTGAGGGTGGTTTTCTGAAAGCCCTTTGGATCGCGGTTGAAGAAGGCGGGATCATGCAGCTTTTCCTCAAGGATTGCCGCCTCGGCCGCCGCCGCTTCAATCTTGCCGGGAAGTGTTTCGAGCGCAAATTTCTGTTTGTAGGAGAGTTTCGCCGAATTTGCCCGAGTGGGCTCGTTCCTCACAGCCTTGCCTGCGTCCGCTTGCTTAACCGGCCTGTGTTCCTTCACCCTCGCCCGCCGCTGCGCCAGCATGTCCTGATAGCCGCCGGCATACTCGAGCCATTTGCCGCCGCCTTCCGGCGCGATGGTGGATGTGACGGTGCGGTCGAGAAAATCGCGGTCATGGCTGATGAGGATCACCGTGCCGGGAAAGCCGGAGACCAGCTCCTGCAGCAGGTCGAGCGTCTCCATGTCAAGATCGTTGGTCGGCTCGTCGAGGATCAGAAGATTGGCGGGTTTTGACAGGATGCGCGCCAGCATCAGCCGCGCCTTCTCGCCGCCCGACAGCGACTTGATCGGCGTGCGCGCCTGTTCCGGCTGAAACAGGAAGTCTTTCATGAGCGAGACGACATGCCGCTCCTCGCCGTTGATGACGAGAGTGTCGCCGCGCCCGCCGGTGAGGAAATGGCTGACGCTCTCCTCCGGGTCGAGCGCGTCCTTTTTCTGGTCGAGCACGGCGATGTCGAGATTGACGCCGTGGCGGATATGGCCGGAATCCGGCTTCAGCTGGCCAATCAGCATCTTGATCAAAGTCGTCTTGCCCGCGCCATTCTCCCCGACGATGCCGATCCGGTCGCCGCGCTGGATGCGGGTGGAAAAGTCGTTGACCAGAATGGGGCCGCCATATGACTTCGAAATCTTCAGCGCCTCGATCACCAGCTTGCCCGACTCGCGCGAATCCGAAGCGGCGAGCGTCACATCGCCCTGCACCCTGCGGTGCGTCTTCAGCTTTGTGCGCAGATCCGCCAGTTCACCCATGCGCCGCATGTTGCGCTTTCGCCGCGCGGTGACGCCGTAGCGCACCCAGTGCTCTTCGCGCAGGATCTGGCGGCCAAGCTTGTGCTGTTCCGCCTCTTCCTCTTCCAGAAGCTTGTCGCGCCATTCCTCAAACTTCGCAAAGCCTTGGCTGAGCCGCCTCGTCGCGCCCCGGTCGAGCCAGACTGTGGTGTTGGTGACATTTTCAAGGAAGCGCCGGTCATGCGAGATCAGCACGATGGCCGAGCGCAGCCCGGAAAGCTCGCTTTCCAGCCATTCAATCGTCGGCAGGTCGAGATGGTTGGTCGGCTCGTCGAGCAGCAATATGTCCGGCTCCGGCGCAAGCACTTTCGCCAAAGCCGCCCGCCGCGCCTCGCCGCCTGACAGAGTGGCGGGATCGGCATGGCCGTCAAGCTTGAGATGTTCAAGCAGATGCGTCACCCGATGCGCATCGTCCGCCGGCCCGAGCCCGGACGCGGCGTAGGCCTGCAACGTGGCGAACCCGTCAAAGTCCGGCGCCTGCGGCAGATAGCGAATGGTGGAGGACGGCTGGCGGAACACTTCGCCGCTCGTCGGCTCGATGAAGCCTGCGGCTATTTTCAGAAGTGTTGATTTGCCCGAGCCATTGCGCCCGACCAGCGCAATCCTGTCGCCAGCCGAAACGGAAAACTCCGCCCCTTCAAGGAGCGGAGTTCCGCCAAACGTCAGGTGGATTTGGTCAAGCTTGAGAAGCGGGGGAGCCATGAAATGCGCATACTATTGAAGTTGCGCCGTCAATGGCGTCTCAAACCGCCCCCGTCAAGCTCTGCGGATCAGCAGCGGGCCTCGTAGACCCGTCCGCGCGAATTCCGGTAACGGCAATAGCCGGGACGGCCGACCGCGTCGCCGATCAAAGCGCCGGCCGCTGTGCCGACCGCCGCGCCGATGAGCGTGGAAGCCGTGTTGCCGCCGACGGCCTGGCCTACAAGCGCGCCGCCGACGCCGCCGATCACCGCGCCCTGCTGGGTGCTGGTGCAGGCGGACACGCCGAGCGCCATGACAGCTGCTATTGCCGCAAATGTGAGTTTCTTCATGTGATAGTCTCCAGCTGAAAACGCCCCTATGCCCCGTTGTAACATAAAAACCAGACGCGGGAAGGCGAAAAATCGGTCTGGTTAACGCGCTGTAATGTTTGCGAAAACAATCGCTCTGCCCTGTTTCAGCGTTATGATTGGGGCGGAAAGCGCCACATTCGACAGCGTCAGGGACGAGCCAAAGGCGACGTCCGCGTTTCTCAGCTCCCACTTGACGCCGCTGACAGACAGGCCGCGCAGGTCATCAAGAGCCGCAACGCTGAAAACAGCGCCGGAATCCAAATCAATCTCCCTGCTTCCCGGCAGCAGCGGCCATGCCTCCTCATTGCCGCTGGTCAGGAACACATCAATCCCGGCCTCAGCCAGCGCCAGCATTTTCATCTGGTGATGCGCCGCATGGTCGCTGCGCGGCCCGCCCAGCGCGCCTGCCTTGATGAGCTGGGTTGCGCCGCGCGCCAAGGCTTCGTCGATGGCAAGATCGCCGTCCGTCTGCGCTTTGTCGCGCGAAAATGCGATTCGCGGGACATCCGCATATCGCTCTTGAAGCGCCGCACCGCTCGAATCAAAATCGCCGATCCACACTTCCGGCTCGACGCCCAGCGCCCGGGCATGTTTCATACCGGAATCCGCCGCGATCACCCGTGCGCCGGCGATCTGGCGCTGGAGGCGGGGAGTGACGGTCAGCTCGCCGCCGAGGAGGATGAGGAAAAGGGACAAATCAGGTTTGCTCCATGGCATAGGGGTCGCTCAACGGCTTCGGCGCGCGGGTCGCGGCGCGGGCGCTCAGCAATTCTTCGCTCGCCCGATAGAAGCGCCCGCGCTTTTCGCCAAATGGCATGAGCAGGCCAACCTCACACATTTTCCGCAAGTCGCGCGAAGCGACCAGTTCGCTGATCTCAGCGTCCGCCCGGTGCCGGACATTGGTCACGCGAAATCCAAGCGCCGCGTCAAACAGGGTGACATGCGCGCGCTCCTGCAGCTTGTGCCGCACCGCGATTGCTGTGACCCTGTCATAGAGATGCTCATACTCCTCGTTGCGCCGGATCAGCGTGGCTGCCTGCTGATAATGCGCCTTCAGGCAGAACCTGATCCATGGCAGAGCCGGGCGCTCAGGCGACCACTTGCCCGCGCCGGTTTGCGCCAACACTGCATAATATTCCTGCGTATGTTCCCCCAGCCATTCTTCAATGCTCGAAAACACCGGATGCAAAGTTCCGCCCCTTGCGATGACCAGCGTCTGGAGCGCCCGCGCCATGCGGCCGTTGCCGTCCTTGAACGGGTGGATCATTGTCAGGTTCAAATGCGCCATCGCCGCCTTGATGGTTGCCGGGTCGTTGCTGTCCCTCAGGTACGAAACGAGCTTTTCCACCAGCCCGTTCACGTCTTCCGCGCCGGGCGCAACATAGACCGTCTCGCCGCTTTTTTCGTCCACCACAAAGACCGAACCGGGCCGCCATTGTCCCGGATATTTTGTCAGATCAAAGCCGAGCATCATGAAATGCAGGCTTTTCAGAAGCTGGCCGCTGATTTTGTAGTGGGGATCGCCAATTGTCTGAAAGATATAGGTCAGCGCGTCGCGGTAGCCTTTGATGGCGCGCGCGGTTTCCGTCCGCTCGTCGCTCATCGCCTCGTTTTCCACCGCCGCCAACGCGTCGTCCAGCGTGGCGTGATAGCCCTCAATGCTGTTCGACCCTTGGATCGCGCGCGCCATGGTGCTGCGGCGCAGCGAGCCGAACCAGCGGCGCGGCGCATTCGACGTGAACAGTTTCAGCCGCTCTTTCTGCCTGTCGATCATCGACAGGACCGCGCGGTCGGCGTCTTCGAGCGGAGGGCATTGGTAAATCATCTCGCGCTGTCCGGTTATCAAACATCTGAATGATAATTACTAACTATCACAATGATAATAAGAAACAGGATAACTATCATTCCATCCCCGGTCAACCTCCCTTGCGCCCGTTTGTCGGGAACACACGATATGGCCGGTTTATGTAACACGTCATCTGTCCGGTTTTAAGCTTCGGCCTTTGGAGGGCCGGGGATGAGACGGACGGAGCTGTTGCAGGGACTTCGTGTGATGAAGTTTGTTGAGCTGAA
>JANMMM010000168.1:0-12845 GCA_031373225.1 Phyllobacteriaceae bacterium
CGTAAACGTCTCTAACACCTCTCCCCGGAGGGCCTTCCAGTCGATCCCACGTTCTACGCTGCGCATTGGCGTCCCTTAGGTTGCGCATCATCCTAATTGATTCTCAATACAGCGTCAATTGACTCAATATAGCATTATTTAGCTCAATAAGCGCGCATCCCCCGCGCATCCGCCTTGCATTTCAAGGCATCCAAGCGGCCATTTGTGCTTGACCCCAAGGACGGGCGACAATGATAGCCAGTCTCCGTCTAGTGTTGTAAGATGTGCAGTGCCGAGAGCAGTTGAATTTCCTTTGAGAGTGAACCGGCTGATCACTGCGGAGAGCGAAATGGAAGTTATTTCTGACGCGGAGCGCAAAATACTGCGCAACAGCCTCGAAAAGGCAAGCGCGGAAATCGCGTCGGGCGACTTTGATGTGCTCACCCGGCATTCGCTGCGATCCGAATTCGAAGCAATCCATTTCGATGGCAAGAGCGACGCGGAAATTGACGGAGCGGCAAATGGTGCCCGGAACTGGAATTGAACCAGTGACACTACGATTTTCAGTCGTATGCTCTACCAACTGAGCTATCCGGGCACGCGCCTTTAGAGGCGGGCGGGTTATAGCATGGGAAAATTGTCTGTCCAGCGCCGAGCGGGCCGATGCATAACAATCTTTGCAAGGGTTGAAACGCGCCGCGAAAAGTGGCCTTGTCGGCGCACAGCATCAGGAACGTGCGGGTGAGTCCTCCCCCAGAGAGAACAGTCAAATTCGGCATTATCGGCACTGGACGCATTGCGGCGGACTTTGCCGATGACCTCAAGCATGTGAAACGCGCCGCGTTTCACGCCGTGCTGTCGCGGGACATGCAGAGCGCGGAAGCGTTTCAAAGGATGCACGGCGCGGCGAAGGCCTATGCGTCACTTGATGCTTTCATGGCCGATCCCGGCATTGACGCCGTCTATGTCGCCTCGCCCAATTCGGCGCATCCGGAGCAGGCGCTGGCCGCCATACGCGCCGGTAAAGCCGTGTTGGTCGAAAAGCCGCTTGCCGCATCGACGGCGGATGCGCAGGCTATTGCGGCGGGAGCGGGCAAGCATGGCGTGTTCGCTATGGAGGCGATGTGGATCAGGTTTCTGCCGGGCATCCAGCGCGCCAAGGCGCTGATTGAATCCGGCGCGCTCGGCAAAGTGACAAACGTTCGCGGCGAGCTTTCCTATTTCAACGCTTATGATCCAAGCAGCCGCCTGTTCAGCAAAGCGCTTGGCGGCGGCGCGTCGCTCGACCTTGGCGTCTATCTCCTGTCGCTCACCACATTCCTGTTCGGCGCGCCATCCAGCGTTTCCGGGCAGTGGAAAGCGGCGGCGGGCGGCGTCGACGTTTCGGCGCGTTACGAGCTTGGCTATGAGGGATTCAACGCCGCGCTCTCGACAAGTCTGGAACGGGACGGACATAATGTCTTTGAAATTGAGGGAGCGCTCGGCGTGCTGCGCATCGAGGACCCCTTCATTCAGGCGCGGCGGCTGCGCGTTCTCAAAGGCGCTGCGGCCCGCTCAACGCTCTTGCGCCCTCCGGCGGTTCCGGGGAAATTGCTGAAACTCCTGTCCCGGCTTCCGCTGCCGGGACAGGAAATTCTGCCATTCAACTATCGCGGAAATGGCCTGCAGTTCGAAGCTGAGGCGGTCGCACATGCTGTGCGGGCCGGGGAATCCGGCTCGGGCGCCGCTCCGCTGAATGAAAGCATCGCTGTTTTGAAAATGATCGAAACGGTCCTGTCGCATCCCGCTTCACTGTCCTGATCAAAAGTCCGACTTAACGCGATAGGGCTGCGGCTGGCGGCCGCCCGCGTGCAGCGCCAGAGCGATCTCGGTGATGTGCAGGGCCAGCGCGCCGGAAAAGACCGCCGGCTCCCCCGCCGCGATCATCTGCGCCTGCGCGGCGATGCCGGCCATGAAATCGATCCTTGATGGATAGTAGGGCAGATAGCGGCGCTTGGCCGATTTCGGATAGGGCAGCCGCCTTCCGGGTATCTGCCTGAACGGCAGCGCCTTGCCGATCACATTTTCCAGACGGCGCGCCAGCCTTTGAACAAACGGCCGGGGCGCGGAGGCCTCTTCAAGATGCACCGCCGACCGGTTGTCCCAAAGGTCGCGCACCGTGATGGAGCCTTGATCGCCCAATATTGTCAGCGAGCGGTCCCGCGGCGCGGCAAAGCCCGAGGTGACGCGCGCCACAGGCCCTGATCTGAACAGGAGACAGCCGACGGAAAAGTCCGCAGAAAGGCTCAAGCCTTCGGACCCTTCGCCCTTGTCCGGAAATGTCAGCGCGGAAAACGCCGTCACTTCTGCGACGGGGCCAAAGAGCGAGACCAGCCAGGACAGCGCATAGCCCGCATGCTCCAGCGTGCAGCCGGTTTCGAACTCGTGCATGCCCGGCCATTTCGCGCCGGACCTGCTCTTCCATGTCTGCCATTTTTCCCGGAAGACAGGCCCGTCCTCCATCTCGGCATAGACAAGGCGCGGGGTTCCAATGCGGGCAAGATTGTCCGAGACCAGCCGGTGCGCGTCGCTCAGTCCATTGGCGGGGGCCGAACAGAGCGTCACATGGCGGTTGGCGGCGAAGCCGATGAGGTCGCTGGCCTCCAGAAATGACAGCGCCAAAGGCTTTTCGCTGTAGACATGCTTCTTTGCGAGCAGGCCCGCCTTTGAAATCTCAAAATGGCTTTCCGGATTTGTCAGATTGGCGATGATGACAACGCGCTCATCGTGCAAAACCTCTTCGAGCGAACCGTAGGCGTCAACCTGGTGATAGGCGCAGAATTCCCGCAGGCGATGCTCGTCGCGGTCCCAAACGCCGGCAAGCGCCAATCCCGGATGGTTGGCGAGCGTCGTCATGTAATAGTCCGCGACAAAGCCGCATCCGATGATGGCAAATCTGGTTTTCGTCACCCTATGTCCCCGGGCGTTGTCCGTCGCCGCCATTTTAAGGACAGTAACCTAACGGAGGGTGAAATTCCCGGCCTTCCAACAGTCAGGCCGCCTTGGCGCGCGAGACCGCCGAGCATTCGCGGATCGACGCCTCGATTATGTCGAGCGCTTCATTGAACACCGCGTCTTGAATGGTGATCGGCGCGAGGAAGCGGATGACATTGCCATAGACGCCGCAGGTCAACAGGATGACGCCCTTTTCCAGCGCCTTGAGGCGGACGGCATTGGTGAAATCCGCATTGGGGACGGCTTTGCCTGGAACGTTGAACTCTATCGCCTTCATGAAGCCGGGACCGCGCACGTCGGCGATCTCCGGCACATCGCCGCGCAGCGATTCCAGCCGCTGCTTTAGCCGTGCGCCGAGCTGTTCCGCCCGCTCGCAGAGCTTTTCCTCGTCAATCACATCGAGCACCGCGTTGGCCGCCGCGATGCCGATCGGGTTGCCGCCATAGGTGCCGCCCAATCCGCCCGGCCCCGGCGCGTCCATGATGTCGGCGCGCCCCGTGACCGCCGCCAGCGGGAACCCGCCCGCCAACCCTTTGGCCATTGTGGTGATATCAGCGGCGACGGAATGATGCTCCATCGCAAACATTTTTCCCGTGCGGGCAAAGCCGGTCTGCACCTCGTCTGCAATCAGCACGATTCCATGCCTGTCACAGATTTCGCGCAGCGCGACGAACATGGCGCGCGGCACTTCGTAAAAACCGCCCTCGCCCTGCACCGGCTCCACAATGATCGCCGCAACGCGCGCCGGGTCGACATCGGCCTTGAACAGCTTGTCGAGCACACTGAGCGAGTCCGCGACGCTCGTGCCATGCAGCTCAACGGGAAACGGCACATGGAACACATCCGCCATCATCGGGCCGAAACCCGCCTTGTAAGGCACGACCTTGCCGGTCAGCGCCATGCCCATGAATGTGCGCCCGTGAAACGCGCCGCTGAACGCCACAACGGCCGAGCGGCCAGTCGCCGCGCGGGCGATCTTCACCGCATTCTCCACCGCTTCCGCGCCCGTTGTGACAAAAATCGTCTTCTTGGCGAAATTGCCCGGCACCAGATCATTCAGCCGCTCGGCGAGGCGCACATAGTTTTCATATGGCACGACCTGATGGCATGTGTGGGTGAAACGGTCGAGCTGGGCTTTGACCGCCTCGATGACTTTCGGGTGGCGGTGGCCGGTGTTGACGACGGCGATGCCCGCGCCAAAATCGATATAGCGGTTGCCTTCCACATCCCAGATTTCCGCATTCTCCGCCTTTTCAGCATAGATCTGCGTCATCACGCCAACGCCGCGGGAGAGGGCGTCATTCTTGCGGGCGGAAATCTCGGAATTCTTCATGATTTTCTCCAGATGGCGGCTTTGCGCGGTTTTAGCGGCGACACTATCATTGGCAAGAGGGGCGGCAAGCGCAAAATGGCGGCAACGCACCTTGCGTTGGGCTATGTCCATTCCAAGAGGCGGCGCGTGCGGAACGGCGAGGCTGGATGCCGGGACTGGGGCGTCAGCTGTGCCGCCGCGCGGGTTCAGGTCCCATATTTTGTTTCTGCGGGGCCACCTCTCCACAGGATGCGCGGCTTACACCGGCGGTGACACCACGATTGCGTTTACTAATATTGGAGTTAGCGGTTACGCCGGTCCGCAAGTGCATAGTATCGTGCCGGGGCCGCAAATGCTAGCAAGCGACAAAGGGCGGACTTCTTGGGGACGGCGATTCTTTGCTGAATACGAAAAAACAATCAGACTTTGTCGGTGCGATTTATGACTGCATAGCCTCACCCGCCAATTGGCCGCAAGCCTTGAACAATGTCGTGCGGCACTTTGAGAGCGATGTTGCATGGCTTGGCGTCAATAATCCGAGACTGCAAACCACGCGGCTTGCGGCGGTCGCGGGCGATCATGAAAAGTCGAAGCTTTTGATGGTCAATGTGGAGAAGAACCCGTTCTTCGAAATATTGCACAAACTGGAAATTGACGAACCGGTGGGCTTGCAGAGACTCTGCGCGGCAATGGGCCCCGACGGTTTGGAGAAATTTCAAAACAGCGCGTTTGTGAAGGACTATGCTGTTCCTGCCCGAATGGGCGACGGCGTTGCAATTTCCCTGATGAACCAGCCGGACTGTGTCGCCACACTGGGGATGGTTGGCTCGCTGGACCGGTCTGCCTATTCGGCGGCGGAATTTGAATCGCTGGCGCTTCTGGCCCCCCATATCCGCCGCGCAGTGACGATAGGCGATCTGTTTGAAACTCAAGTGCGTGACAGCCTGATGTTTCGGCAGCTGGTCGAAAGTTTCAACCAGGCGGTTCTGGTTGTAAACTGCGATATGCAACTTTTGTTTGCAAACCCCGTTGCAGAGGATTATCTGCGCGATGGCTCTTTGGTCAAAGTGAGTGCGCAAAAGCTGAGCGTTCAAAATCAACTGGCGCACGCCGCCATCAAAAGGGCAGTTCTGTTATCGGAGCGCGAAGAAGTTGTTTTGGCTGGCTCTGGAATTGGCGTTCCGCTTCACAAGACCCGGTTTCCAGCAATTGCGCATGTATTGCCGCTGGGGCGGCGCGCCGAAAGACTTCAGTTCCACAACCGCGCCGCTGCGGCAATTTTCATTTCCACGCCAAAGAGCGATGCACTGCCGACCATTGATGCAATTGCCTCGTTGTTTGGCCTCACAATCGCTGAAAAACACGTGACCTTGCACGCGGCCAATGGTCTGACGCCAGCCGAGATTGCCCAGTCGAGGGGGGTGTCGCTGTTCACAGTGCGCACTCAAATGAAAACTGTTTACGACAAGACCGGCCAACCCAATCAACTGGGGCTGCAAAAGCTGATCCGGGACCTCACAGCGCCGATCACGCACGATTAGAACATCTTCCGAAAAGGCGCGGCGCCTTAACCTAGCGCCCTTGGAACCGGCGTCGGGCTCAAACCATATGGATGGTTTGGAATGGTGCTGCGAGGGAGGATTGAACTCCCGACCTCATCATTACCAATGATGTGCTCTACCACTGAGCTACCGCAGCTGGCCGGAGAATGCGGGGCTATTGCCATAATGGCGGGCGATGCGCAAGCTGTGATCGGGGCTTTCAATTTTCCGCCGCGCTTGCCAAAATGCGCCCATGACCACAGCTGACGAACGCCAGGCGAAACGCGAAGCCGACAGGATGAAACGCCTATCGGCGCAGCTGCGCGCCAATCTGGCGAAGCGCAAAACGCAAATCCGGGCGCGGCGGGCGGGTGATGAGGACGGGCGCAGCGGGCTTCCGGCTGCAGAGACGCGGGAGAAATCGGATGGAAATGAAGGGCAATGAGCGCGCAGCCACGTTGATTGTCGGGTTCTTTGCAGGAATGGGTCCCGGACATCGCTTCGCGATTCCGGGATGACGGCGCACATAGGGTAATAGATTTATTTGGTTATTCCGAAAGCTGAAAATCTATCTGCCGATGTCCCCCTCGATCACCGTCATCCCGGACGGCAGAGCCGATCCGGGACCCATTCCGGCGAAGAACGAAAGAAACAGCTGACGCGACAGCAATGTTCTTGTGAAAATCACGGCCCCGCCATGATTTTTCCCTGCAAATACCCCGATTAACCGTCCATAAACCAGTTCCTTGAACGCACGCCGCGATTGGTCTACAGGGCCAGTCAAAGTGTTCCCGGCGCAGTCGCGCGGACCTGAAAGAGACATTATGGACCATATCAAAATCACCGGCGGCCAGAAGCTGAACGGTGTGATCCCGATTTCCGGCGCGAAAAACGCGGCGCTGCCGCTGATGATCGCCTCTCTTCTGACCGACGACACGCTGACGCTCGAAAACGTGCCGCATCTGGCGGACGTTGAGCAGCTGATCCGAATCCTCGGCAACCACGGCGTTGATTACGCCGTCAACGGGCGGCGCGGGCATGACGGGTCGATGTATGCCCGCACCATCCATTTCACCGCGCGCGACATCACCACGACGACCGCGCCCTACGAGCTGGTCTCGAAAATGCGGGCGAGCTTCTGGGTGGTCGGGCCGCTTCTGGCGCGCATGGGCGAGGCGCGCGTCTCGCTGCCCGGCGGCTGCGCCATCGGCACGCGGCCGGTTGACCTGTTCATCGAGGGCCTCGCCAAGTTCGGCGCGTCGGTGGACATTGATGACGGCTATGTGGTGACCAAAGCGCCGCGCGGCGGGCTTGTGGGGACGCATTACACATTCCCGAAGGTGTCCGTCGGCGCGACCCATGTCATGCTGATGGCCGGTGCCCTGGCGCGCGGCGAGACGCTGATCGAGAACGCCGCGATGGAGCCGGAGGTCGGCAACCTCGCCGACTGTCTCAACGCGATGGGCGCGAAGATCGAGGGCGCGGGCACGCCGACAATCCGCATCCAGGGCGTCACGCATCTGCACGGCGCGCGCCACCGCGTTTTGGCCGACCGCATCGAGACCGGCACCTATGCGATGGCCGTCGCCATGACCGGCGGCGATGTGGTGCTCGAAGGCGCGGATCCAACCCTGTTGCAAACCGCCCTCGACATTCTGGCGCAGACCGGCGCGGAGATCACCAAAACCAATTCCGGCATCCGCGTGCGCCGCAACGGCCATGGCATCGACCCGGTCGATGTGACCACCGCGCCGTTCCCGGCCTTCCCGACCGACCTGCAGGCGCAGTTCATGGGGCTGATGACCAAGGCCAAGGGCGTCTCGCACATCACCGAAACCATCTTCGAAAACCGCTTCATGCATGTGCAGGAGCTGGCGCGGCTCGGCGCGAAAATCTCGCTCTCAGGCCAGACCGCAACAATCGAAGGCGTTGACCGCCTGCGCGGCGCGCAGGTGATGGCGACCGATCTGCGCGCCTCCTCGGCGCTGGTGATCGCGGGCCTTGCGGCTGAGGGCGAGACCTCGGTCAACCGCATCTATCATCTGGACCGCGGCTTTGAGCATCTGGAAGAGAAGCTGTCGAACTGCGGCGCGCTGATTGAGCGGGTCAGCGGGGGTGATGAAGCTCCAGCCTTCCCCCTTGCGGGGAAGGTGGCCGCGAAGCGGTCGGATGGGGGTGGCGAGGAAGATGCTTGGTTGAAGAATTAAGCTCGAGCCTCTTCCTGCACCTCAGAATCTTCCTCACCACCCCCATTCGTCCGCTTCGCGTCCACCTTCCCCGCAAGGGGGAAGGCTGGAGGTCAACTGCCGCCGCCATTGACCGCGCGACTCTTGTTGCACTGCACCTAAAGAAAACGTAAAAGCGCGCGTCTGCCATTAGGGCAGTCCCATTATGGTGTCCCATGGATGCATTGAAACTCGCCGCGCTCGACGAAAAGGACCTGGAGGTCATTTCCGCCTGCGCGCAGGATTCGGTGATGAAGACCGGCGAAATCCAGTATCAGGCCAGAGCCAAGCGCCTTGTGCTGCCGCTCAACCGGTTTGTCTGGGAGCGCGAGCCGCGCGCCAAGGGGCAGAGCGCCGAGCGCCGCCGGGCGGTTTTGCATTTTGACCGGGTGACGGGGGTGAAATCCAACGGAATTGACCGTTCGGAGCCGGACACTGTGCTTTCATTGCTTGCCATCCGCTTCCTGCCTGACGATGCCCCATCCGGAAAACTTGAATTGATCTTCGCGGACGATATTTCTCTGCTTCTCAATGTCGAATGCATCGAGGCTCAGCTTTCCGACATTGGCGGGGCCTGGGCGGCGCAGGCAAAACCGCGCCACGGCGTGTGAGGAACATTCATGCCGGTAAAACTCGATCAGCGCGACAAGGGCTTTGAAGCTGATTTCACCGCCTTTCTGTCGACCAAGCGCGAAGTGTCCGAGGATGTCGACAAGACTGTCCGCGAGATCATCGCCGCTGTCCGCAAGGACGGCGACAAGGCGCTCATCGCCTACACCAAACAGTTTGACCGGCTGGAGCTGACGCCGGAGACGCTGCGCGTCACGCCGGAGGAGATCAAAGCAGCCTATGGCTTAGCGTCGAAGGTCACGGTTGAGGCGCTGAAATTCGCGCGCGACCGCATCGAGAGCCATCACCAGCGGCAGATGCCGAAGGACGACCGCTACACAGATGCAATCGGCGTCGAGCTCGGCTCGCGCTGGAGCGCTATCGATTCGGTCGGCCTTTATGTGCCGGGCGGCACGGCGTCTTACCCAAGTTCGGTGCTGATGAACGCCGTGCCTGCCAAGGTCGCGGGCGTCGAGCGCGTCGTCATGGCCGTGCCGTCGCCGGACGGAAATCTCAATCCGCTGGTGCTCGTCGCCGCCGATATTGCGGGCGTCACGGAAATTTACCGGATCGGCGGGGCACAGGCGGTCGCGGCGCTGGCATACGGCACAAAAACCATCGCGCCGGTCGTCAAGATCACCGGCCCCGGCAACGCCTATGTCGCCGCCGCCAAACGGCTTGTGTTCGGCCAAGTCGGCATCGACATGATCGCCGGACCGTCGGAAGTTCTGGTCATCGCCGACAGTGAGAACAATCCCGATTGGATCGCCGCCGACCTGTTGGCGCAGGCCGAGCATGACGTTGCAGCCCAGGCGATCCTCATCACAGATGATGTGGATTTCGCGTTTGCCGTCGAAGAGGCGGTGGAGCGCCAGCTGGTGAGCCTGGAGCGCGCCGACATCGCCGCGCAGAGCTGGGAGGATTTCGGCGGCATCATTCTGGTCAATTCGATTGACGATTCCATCCCCCTCGCCAACCGCCTCGCCGCCGAGCATGTCGAACTGGCGGTCGCCGACCCGGAGGCGCTGCTGCCGAAAATCCGCAACGCCGGGGCAATCTTTCTCGGCGCTTACACGCCTGAAGTCATCGGCGATTATGTCGCTGGATCGAACCATATTCTGCCGACCGCCCGCACGGCGCGGTTCTCGTCGGGGCTTTCAGTGCTCGATTTCGTCAAGCGCACCTCAATCCTCAAGCTTGGCGCTGAACAATTGCGCAGGCTCGGCCCCGCCGCCATGGAGCTTGCCAAAGCCGAGGGGCTTGGCGCGCATAAGCGCTCCATCGCCATCCGTCTGAACGGACCTGAACGCGATGGCTGACCCGAAGGCGCGGCTGGTTGAAATTGTGCTCGACGAAACCATCGGCCGCGCCGCGCCGGACGTTGAACATGAGCGCGCCGTCGCGATCTTTGACCTCATTGAAGAGAACTCGTTTGCGGCGGTCGGCGATGAAAAAGGCGGACCTTACAAGCTGAAACTGTCAATGATGGACGGGAAGCTGGTGATCGCCGTCGCCCACGAAGACGATGCGCCGGTGATGACGCACATTCTGTCGCTGACGCCGTTCCGGCGGATTATCAAAGACTATTACATGATCTGCGAAAGTTATTACGAGGCGATCCGCCACTCGACGCCGGGCCAGATCGAGGCGATCGACATGGGCAGGCGCGGCATCCACAATGACGGGTCGCAGACCTTGATGGACCGGCTGAACGGCAAGATCGCGGTGGACTTTGACACGGCGCGGCGGCTGTTCACGCTGGTCTGCGTGCTGCATTGGCGGAGTTAGCGGTATCGTGGCGGGTAAAGAGAACGGTAATTCCGGGGATGGGCATTCATCGGTTCTGTTCATGTGCTCGATGAACGCGATCCGCTCGCCGATGGCCGAGGAGATCGCCAAGCGCATTCTGCCAAAAAGCACCTATGTGCAGTCGGCCGGGGCGAGGAAGGGCAAGGCGGACCCGTTTCTTGAAATCATTCTCGAAGAGGCGGGGATGGCGGGCGCCGTGCACGAGCCGCGCGCGCTGGACGAACTTGAAGACGACTTCTTCGACCTTGTCATCACGCTGTCGCCGGAGGCGCATCACTGCGCGATGGAGCTGACGCGGGCGCACCGGGTGGAAGTCGAATATTGGCCGACGCCGGACCCTTCGACCGCCGTCGGGACAAGGGAACAGATACTCGAGGCCTACCGCGATGTCTTTCGGCGGCTGCGCATGCGCATTGAAACGCGTTTCCCGGGGTATCCGCCGAATAATGAACCATGAAAGCGCGAGCCTTATTCACAAGCGGGGCTTTATCGGATAGGTAACGCCAAAATTTCGGCCCGGATCATCCGGGTTTGGACCCAAAGGGACTACATGACAAAAGAAGAAGTGTTGGAATTTCCGGGCGTCGTCACCGAACTGCTGCCGAACGCCATGTTCCGCGTCAAACTCGAAAACGAGCATGAAATCATCGCGCACACCGCCGGAAGGATGCGCAAGAACCGCATCCGCGTGCTTGCAGGCGACAAGATCCTCGTCGAAATGACGCCCTACGACCTGACCAAGGGCCGTATCACCTACCGTTTCAAATAGTTTTTCAAGGCCCGTGCCGGCAAGGTTTTTTCCATCATGAGCGCCTTGCAGAAACTGGTCCTCGCCTCTGGTTCGCCGCGCCGCGTCGAGCTTCTCAATCAGGCGGGGCTGGAACCGGACCTCTTGCTTCCCGCCCATATTGACGAGACGCCGGCGCGGGCCGAGCATCCAAGGTCACTGGCAAAACGGCTGTCGCTGGAAAAGGCGCAGAAGTCGGCCGCAGCGCTCCCCGGTCTCGGCGAGATGCCGTCCGCCTATGTGCTGGCGGCCGACACGGTTGTCGCTGTTGGCCGCCGCATACTGCCAAAGGCGGAAGCGCTGGATGAGGCGAACTATTGCCTGCATCTGCTGTCGGGCCGCAGCCACCATGTCTACACCGGCCTGTGCCTCATCACGCCGGGCGGCAAGGTGCGGCAGAAGCTGGTGGAGACGCGGGTGCGGTTCAAACGGCTGTCAAAAGACGAGATCGAATCCTACCTCGCCTCCGGCGAATGGCGGGACAAGGCGGGCGGCTACGCCATTCAGGGGCTGGCCGGGACGTTCGTGGTCAAGCTTGTCGGCTCCTATACGAATGTGGTCGGACTGCCGCTGTATGAAACCGTGTCGCTGCTGTCCGGCGAGGGTTTCAACGTGCATTTCTCCTGGCTGTCAGCGACCCCCTAAATGAGCGACGGTTCCGCCAAAATCCTGCCGCTGCGCGCCCCGCGCCCCTGCCCCGAATGCAAGCGGGCGTCGGCGCGCGATTTCTACCCCTTCTGCTCGCGCCGCTGCAAGGAAGTGGATCTGAACCGTTGGCTGTCCGGCTCATACGCCATTCCCGGCAAACCCGCCGAGGACGACCAGGAAGCGCCGGGGGAGGAATAGGAAGGCGCGGTCTTGCCTCTGCGCATCCGGCGGACCCGTTCCCGCAGGGAGATGCCTGGGAACGGGGGATGGAATTTTTTTCAAGGAAAATTAAATTCAAGCAATATCAATTGCTTATCACTTTTCTATGCGGATAAACCCTAAACTTATCCCCCATCTCCAAACCCGCCGCATAATGCCGCGAAAGATCGGGGACAGTTTACTTGGCCTGTTCCATTGCTGCCTATTTGGCAGCGGACGGAGAAAGCCAAGTAAACTGTCCCCGATCCTGGAACCGAGGGAACACGCATGTACTGGAACGAAATCGTCGAGGCCACCCGCGAACGGATACTCGCCGCCATCGCGCCGCTTTTGGCTGTCCTCGGCTATGATCCGAGGCGGCAGGGCGAGATGCCCCGGCATTTCCACCGCGCGCTCATCCTTCTTCTGCGCCCCGCTGAATCCGCCGCGCGGCGGCTGATTGTCATGGCCGCGCGCGGGATTGTTGTGAAGCTGCGGCTGGGCGTTTCCCGCGCCTTTCCCAAAGGCGTTGCCCGGAACAAAGACGCTGACCGCATTCCGGCCTTCCACCTCATCGATCCGTTGAAGCGCTTTGCGCCGGAAGGGTTTGGATGGGCGAAGGAGTGGGGAAAGGACTGGGGCATGGTTCAAACCCTTCCCCGCATTTCGGTTCCCGGCCTGTCCGACCCGGTGTTTGCAGAACCTGCGCCCTTTCCGTCGCGCGACGACATTATCGACACGGG
>JANMMM010000179.1:0-5053 GCA_031373225.1 Phyllobacteriaceae bacterium
AGCTATTCGTACAGCCCGGCGAGAGCATCGTGCAACCCGCAATAGGGTTCCATGTTGCATCCGTCCATTCAATTGTGGTCTCTGCCATGGGGAAACCTCTTCAGCTTCCGTAATTCGTATGCCTTACATGGTTGACGACACGTTAAACACACTACCCATCGCGCAAACAAACTGTACCATCAACGAGTAAAGCGGTTATCTCTCGGCAGATACAACATAAACGCTCGAACCGCTGCCCATTCTGAGAAGATTAAGTTAGAGTGTCGCGCTTTGACAGCGGCATTTGGAGCGGGTGAAGGGAATCGAACCCTCGTATTCAGCTTGGAAGGCTGCTGCTCTACCATTGAGCTACACCCGCGCCGCTCCTGAATACACGATCAGGGTGACGGAAGAAAGGTGGTGGGAGATGCAGGACTCGAACCTGCGAAGGCGTAGCCAGCGGATTTACAGTCCGCCCCCTTTGCCGCTCGGGACAATCTCCCGGAACCATTTTGACGTTCGCCGCTACAGGCTTAGGTCTTGCCCCAAAAGGCCGGAACCGCGAGCGCCTTATGGCGATTGGCTTTTGCGCTGTCAACAGCCCCGCGTCTTCAAAAGCGGCCTTGAATCGGGTTGCTTGTCTTCCCCGGGATGCTATTGAGCCGCCATGAACGACACGCCTTCAGACAAGACCGCCAAAGACACCCATTACGCCAAACTGCGCCGCCAGTTCCGCGATCAAAAGACGGGCGGCGCGCCGCAGTGGCGCGAGCGGCCCGCAGTCGGCGCGGCCGCTGTCGCGCCCGGCCTCGTGCGGCTCTATGGCTTGCACACGGTGCGCGCGGCGCTGGACAACCCGGCGCGCGTCATCAAGCGGATGCTGGTGACAAAGAACGCGCTGGACCGGCTGGAAATTTCTGATGCTGCCGCCCTGCCCTTTCCTGTCGAAATCACCGATCCGAAGGGCGTCGACAAAGAGGCCGGGTCCGACGCGGTGCATCAGGGCGTTGTCATCGAAGCCGAACCGCTGGCGGCGAAGCGGCTCGAAGATTTGACCGAGACATCGCTCGTTCTCGTCCTCGATCAAGTCACCGACCCGCACAATGTCGGCGCCATCATGCGTTCGGCGACGGCGTTCAACGCCGGAGCGCTGATCACCACTAACCGCCATTCGCCGCTGGAATCCGGAGTCTTGGCTAAGGCGGCCTCCGGCGCGCTGGAGCTGATGCCGCATATCGAAGTGCGCAATCTTGCTGATGCGCTTGGCGAGCTTCAAGCGCTGGGCTTCCAGACAATCGGACTGGATTCAGATGGAGCAGCCGAGCTTGACGACAGTTTTGAAGGAAAGAAAATCGCGCTCGTGCTTGGCGCAGAAGGCAAAGGCCTGCGGCAGAAGACGCGGGAAGCCGTTTCAATACTCGCGCGCATTTCAATGCCCGGCGCGATCAAATCGCTGAACGTGTCAAATGCAGCGGCGCTGTCGCTGTATGCCGCGCACCGCTTCCTGACCCGCTAGGCGGCGCTTTTTTCCCAATCCTTTATCAAATCAAGGCCCTTTACCATCAAAGCCTTGGCTGCCGCTTCTGTCTGCGCCTCGACATAGCAGCGCATTTCCGGCGCGTTGCCGGAGGGACGGAAATGAATAACGCCGCCATCGGCAAGCGTGATGCGCATTCCATCAATGTCGGAGATTGACGCCGGAATGCCGACAGTGGCGAGGAAAACTGCTAGTTTGACTTGTGAGGCGCGCAGATGCGACATGAGCGCGGCGTTGGCCTCGACAGGGAAATTCTCAAGCCGGTCACTCAGCGCAAAAGGCAAATTGTAGCCTGCCGCCGCTTCTGACAAGGGGCGCTTTGATGCTGCCGCCTTGCCCAGCGCTGCGAGTATAGGCAGAAAACTGTCGCGTGTTGGCAGCGCTTTCAGGAGCGTTCCGCCGATCTCGACGTCTGTTCCCAGAAGGCAGCCGCCGTTCGCCTCAAAACCAAGCACGCGTTTCGCGCCGGAGGCAATTGCCTCATTCATGGCGGCGATGACAAAAGGCGAGCCGACCCTGGTGCGCGCCACGCTGCAAGCCAGAGCCGCTTCAATGCCAGAATTGGACGTGACAGGCGTGACTACAGCATCGGCTCCGACAAACTCCGCAGCCATCAAGCCGAGTAAATCGCCGCGCAGAGGCGCGCCGTATTCATCGGTCACCAGTGGCCGGTCGCCATCGCCATCGGCCGAAACGATGGCGTCAAATCGATGCGTGGAAGCCCATGTATCGAGCATTTCGAGCGTTTCTGGTGAAACTGCTTCAGTGTCCACCGCCACGAAACCGTCGGTGCGCCCAAGGACCACAATGCTTGCGCCATATTCCGCCAAAATGGCCGCAAGCATGTCGCGGGCGACGCTGCTGTGCTGATAGACGCCGACGCGCAAGCCGGCCAGCGCGCCGGGAGCCAGTATTTTCCCGGCCCGCTCGGCAAAGGCCGCCGACGCGGCCTCAGCGGCGTCAATTCCAGTGCCCTTTCCAAACGGCTTGATCCGAGGCAACGCCATAAGCTTACCAGCGAACACCAAGATCGAGGCTTCGTCTGCCTTGCTAATCTCGCCGTCCGGCACATAAAACTTGATGCCGTTGCGGTCGGCGGGAATATGCGACCCTGTCACCATCAGACAGGCGGACTTGTTCTGCATCGCATAGAGCGCCAGCGCCATGGTGGAAATGATGCCGCAATCATGGACTTTCAAACCGCCACGAACCATCGCGCCCATGCACCAAGCGGCGATGTCGGGGCTCGAGGCGCGCAAATCGCGCCCGATGTAAATACTGTCGCCGGACTGCGCCAAGCCATTCTCCAGCAAATGCCGGACAAAGGCCGCCGCATAGACTGCCGACGCCTGACCGTTCAACTCGCTTGAAAGACCGCGAAGGCCGCTTGTGCCGAATTTAAGACTGGTCAACAGAATCCACCCGTCATCGATATTGTGCGGAAGGAATGCCAAATAAAGCCATGGGCAGCAATGCGCCGTCATCTTTCGGACTGCTGGCGAAAATGGTGCCCCCGACAAGGTTCGAACTCGTGACCCCCTGATTACAAATCAGGTGCTCTACCAACTGAGCTACAAGGGCAGCGCGGGTCTGATATCACAGGACGGCGAAAAGAAAAGTCAAAAAACGGCGTTTGGTGAAGAGCCGACACCTGTGTTTGGGAATTTGCAACAGTTTGCGCGGCATGCTTGAAGGGCAACGGAAACTGGAAGCCGATGAAAAAGCTCACATTCATCTCGTCAGACGCGCCGCAGGCAAAAAAGGCCGCCGACAAACTGATCGCGCTCTATGGACAGCGCGAGCTCGCCGAGGCGGACGTGATTGTGGCGCTCGGCGGCGACGGGTTCATGCTGCAGACGCTGCATGCGAATATGAATTCGGGCCGGCAGATATATGGAATGAACCGGGGCTCGGTAGGTTTTCTGATGAACGCGTTCAAGCCGGGCGATCTTTTGGAGCGCATTGAGGCGGCGACGTCCGAATCAATCCGCCCCCTCGCAATGACGGCAGTGAGTTTGGAAGGAAGGGTTTTCAAGGCCTTTGCAATCAATGAAGTGTCACTGCTGCGTCAGTCTTATCAGGCTGCTAAGATCAGGATTTCGGTCGATGGCCGCCTGCGGCTGGACGAGCTGATCTGCGACGGCGTGCTGCTTTCGACGCCAGCCGGGTCCACCGCCTATAATTTGTCGGCGCGCGGGCCGATCCTGCCGCTCGACGCGCCACTTCTGGCGCTGACGCCAGTCTCGCCCTTCCGTCCACGCCGTTGGCAAGGCGCGCTGCTGCCAAATACGGCAACAGTGAGCCTTGATATCCTCGAGCCGGAGAAGCGGCCGGTCAATGCGGTCGCCGACCATAACGAAGTCAAATCGGTCGTCTCGGTGACAATTGCCGAGGCGCTGGATTCAACAGTCACAATCTTGTTTGATTCCGATCATTCCTGGGACGAGCGCATACTGGCGGAACAATTTCGCCATTGATTGCAGCAATTGTGAACGACCACCGCCCTAAAGGCGGTGGCTTCCTCTAACGGCTGAAAGCCGGGTGGCATCGGCGCAAGGCCGATTGGAGCTACACGACGTTAAAGTTGTCGTCCGGCGTCTCTGGCTTTTGGTTCTCTATATCGGCTTTCCATACCTCGTCGGTCACATTGCCGCTCGATGCAACCCAATAGCCCCTGCCCCACAAATGCTGTCCCCAATAGCGTTTGCGCAAGGCCGCGTATTCGCTCAGCAGCTTGTGCGAGCTCTTGCCCTTCAAATACTGCACCGCCCGCGACACCGACAGATGCGGCGGTATGGCGATCAGCATGTGCACATGGTCCCGGTTGACCGAACCTGCATAGATCGTCATTTCATGCGCCCGCGATATTTCCCGCAAAAGCTCCCGCACGCGCGTGCCAACATCGCCCGACAGCACCGCATAGCGATACTTCGTCACCCACACGATATGGTATTTGCAGTCCCACAGCGTGTGGCTGCCAGCCTTGTAGTCCTTCATACCGGCAGGATAGTATCCCATTCGCCTAAAGGCGAGGGGTTTGCGTATCCCCAAGGGGGGACTCTAAATGCGCGGGTTTGAGGGATTCCCAAATTAGGGAAAATCTGATTCAAGCTGTTGATGGACGTTCTGGACAGGCTTTTGACTGGTTTGAGACGGGTCTGCGCCGGCTTTCCCGACAAGCGGAAGGGCGGGGCTGCAATTTATTCGATGGCTGACATCGGCCTTTCGGCGTTTTCGTTGTTTTTCATGCAGTCTGAATCGTTTTTGGCCTATCAGCGCGGGCTTGAGGAAGGGCGCAAGAGCTCGAACTGCCGGACTTTGTTCGGGATGGCGAAGATTCCGACCGACAATCACATCCGCGCCATGCCAGATTTGGGCTCGATCCGGTTGATCCGTCGCATTTGCAGCCCTGTTTTGACGCCGCCGTCGACATGCTGCGCCAGCGCGGCGGGTTGAAAATCTTTGAGCGGCTGGGCGGGCGCATTCTGGTGGCTCTGGACGGCACGGAGTATTTTTGCTCGCAAAAGCTATCCTGCC
>JANMMM010000192.1:0-13545 GCA_031373225.1 Phyllobacteriaceae bacterium
TTTCAGGAATTTTACGCGCAGGCGACGCGGCCGAGCCGCTCCGACGCGCTCAAACATGCAGACGCGATGTCTCTCTTGCAGGGTTGGAAACGATTTCAAGTGGTGGAAAACAGCCTCGCGCTATTCGATTCCGCGATGGAAATTCGCGGTTCCACAGGCTACTCCATTTAGGACTGCTCAATCCTCGCCGCCGCTCAGGCGTCCGGGTGCGAAACGCTGTATTCCGAGGACATGGCGCATGGCCGAACCGTTGGCGGCGTCACCATCGTGAACCCGTTCCGGCCCGCATGAAGGCAGAGCCGGTGACAGCGCTCAACCGCTTTGATCCTGCGGGCGCAAAATCAGCCGAATATGTTCGTGCAGTTAAGCGCGCTGTCGGCGGACTTCCACCGGATTTCAAGGTCCGCCATGTCGGTTTCCAGCCGCTGCGCGCCGCCCAAATTCTTGTATAGTGACCGGCGAGACTGGATTCCCGTCAGAGAGGCCCCGCAATGCAAAACCATTCCCAAGCCCTCCTGTCCGCCATCGCCGAAGAACTCGCCGAAATCCGCGAGGCCTCGCTGTGGAAGACCGAGCGCCCGCTGACCTCGCCGCAATCCGCCCATATCAAAGTCGCGGGCGGGCGGCAGGTGTTGAACTTCTGCGCCAATAATTATCTTGGCCTCGCCGATCACCCCGATCTGATTCAGGCCGCCACGCAGGCTCTGGATACGCACGGACTCGGCATGGCGTCTGTCCGTTTCATCTGCGGAACCAATGACTTGCATGCCGAACTTGAATCAAAGATCGCCGCCTATGTCGGTCAAGAGGATTCCATCCTCTACGCCGCCTGTTTCGACGCCAATGGCGGCTTGTTCGAGCCGCTGTTCGGCGACAAGGACGCGATCATTTCCGACAGCCTCAACCACGCCTCGATCATCGACGGCGTGCGCCTCTCCAAAGCCGCGCGCTTCCGTTATGCCAATGGCGACATGGACGATCTTGAAATCCAGTTGAAAACCGCTCGCGAAAACAATGCCCGCCGCGTCGTCATCGTCACCGACGGCGTCTTCTCCATGGATGGCTTCTTCGCAAAACTCCCCGACATCCGCAGACTCGCTGACATCTATGGCGCGCTCATCATGGTCGACGACTGCCACGCCACCGGCTTCATCGGCCCTCAAGGCAGAGGCACGCCCGCGAAGTTCGGCGTCGAAGTTGATATCCTCAGCGGCACGCTCGGCAAGGCGCTGGGCGGCTCAATGGGCGGCTATATCGCGGCGGCAAAACCCATTGTCGACCTGCTGCGCCAGCGCTCGCGACCTTATCTCTTCTCCAACGCCCTGCCCCCGGCGATCACTGCCGCAGCAAGCAAAGCCATCGACCTCGCCCGCGACGGCGATCACTTGCGTGAGCGCCTGTTCGACAACATGCATCGCTTTCGAAGCGGAATGAGCGCCGCTGGCTTCACCCTGCAGCCCGGCGATCACCCGATCATCCCGGTCATGCTTGGTGAAGCGAAAGCCGCGCAGGATCTGGCGGCCAGGCTTTTTGAGCACGGCATCTATGTGTCGGGCTTCTTCTTCCCCGTCGTGCCCAAGGGCAAAGCCCGCATCCGCACCCAGATGTCCGCCGCCCATTCAGCCAAGGATATTGACGCGGCGATTTATGCGTTCACGCACGCAGGCAAAGAGCTTGGAGTTATTTGAGATGAGGGCATTGGTAAAAGCCGAACGCGCCGAGGGCCTGACCCTGCGCGACGAGCCCGTTCCCGTCATCGGCCCGGATGAAATCCTCATCAAGGTCGCCAAGACCGGCATATGCGGCACGGACCTGCATATCTGGAAATGGGACGAATGGGCGCAGAAAACCATTCCGGTGCCGATGGTCGTCGGCCATGAATATGCCGGCGTCGCCGTCGAAATCGGCGGCCATGTGCGCACCGTCAAGGTGGGCGACCGGGTGTCAGGCGAAGGCCATCTCATCGGCATGAAAAGCCGCATGGCGCGCGCCGGGCATTTTCATCTCGACCCCGAAACGCTGGGCGTCGGCGTCAATGTCCCGGGCGCCTTCGCCGAATTCGTCAAAATCCCCGCCTTCAACGCCATCCACCTGCCGCCCGAAATCGACGACGAGATCGGCGCCATTCTCG
Source organism: Phyllobacteriaceae bacterium (assembly GCA_031373225.1). GTDB lineage: Bacteria > Pseudomonadota > Alphaproteobacteria > Rhizobiales > Rhizobiaceae > JANOYJ01. The sequence continues at coordinate 2,132 of JANMMM010000192.1, forward strand.
ACCCGCTCGGCAACGCCGTCCACACTGCGCTTTCCTATGACCTTGTCGGCGAAGACGTGCTGATCACCGGCGCGGGTCCCATCGGCATCATGGCCGCAGCCGTCTGCCGCCATGTCGGCGCGCGCCACGTCGTGGTGACCGACATCAATGATTACCGCCTGTCGCTGTGCAACGAGGTGACCGACGCGGTGACGGTCAATGTCGCCAACGACGACTTAGAGTCCGTCATGCGTCGCATCGGCATGGTCGAGGGCTTTGACATCGGCCTCGAAATGTCCGGCGCGCCGAAAGCCTTCGACCAGATGGTGGACCACATGATCATGGGCGGCAAAATCGCCATGCTCGGCATCCCCTCCGGCCCCACAACCGTCGACTGGAACCGCGTCATCTTCAAATCGCTGACCATCAAAGGCATCTACGGCCGCGAAATGTTCGAAACCTGGTACAAAATGATCGCCATGCTGCAATCCGGGCTCGATGTGAGGAAAGTCATCACCCACCGGATGAAAGCGGCGGAGTATGCGCGGGGTTTTGCGCTGATGAAACAGGGCGGGTGCGGGAAGGTGGTGCTGGACTGGGGTTAATAGCGCGATTCAGAAATTAAGGCATCTCATACACAAACCGGCACTCTCCCGCCGCAAACCCGTCGCCTTCGTCATCCTTCACCCCGCTCACCCGGTATTGCGGCTTGGGCGTGCGGTCGATGAAATATTTGACCAGCTCATGCGCCGGACTGTTGCCGATCGACATGTCCAGCACAATCGCCCGTGTCTTGCCCTTGTCCGGCTTGACGGCATAGCCCATGTTCATCTGGTCCGCCTGTTCCCAGACCAGCTGGCCCGTCAGCTCAAACGGTGTTTTGACTTTACTCGGCAAGAAATCCGCTTCAGGCGGAATCACCGCCATCAATGTCGGAACGCGCGGCAAGTCGACAATTTCAATCAGGTTCATGCCCGGCTGGAGGCCGCTGAGCGTTGAAAGCCGGTTGAGATAAGCGGTTGTCAAGCAGCTTGCTTTGGCCCCGCAGACATCCCGCGCGCCTTTCACCCAAGCCTTTTGATCCGCCTTCACGCACGAGGCAGCGTCTTTAGCGGTCTCCAGCGCCCCGGCGTAAAAGCGTCCGAGAAATTCGTCGAGACTTGAAAGCTCCGGATCGGCGCAGATGGCTTTTTCGATTTTGCTCTTCGCCTTGGCGCAGTCAAAGCCGGCCGCAGGGGTTGCTCCAGCCAGAGACATGTTCAAGACGGCGGCGAGCGCGAAACTGGCCGCCGTCCCATGGAATTTCGTGGAGATGATGTTCAATTGCCGCCGCTCCCTTCGCGTTTTTCAACACATATGAGCGGACGCAGCTTAATAAAAGTCCAAATCACCACCCCCGCTGGGCATACCCCTTCACATAGCCCGCCCGCGTCGAGCCGGGCCGGGTGCGGCGCACTTCGCCGGGCATCAGGCCAAGCATGGTCACAGGACCGCCTTCCAATGCCATAATGCCGCCTTTTGCATAGGACGCCGCAAATCTGTTCATCCCCGCCCCGGCCGCTTCCGCCGCCCGCTTCATCTGGCCGCGCTTCAGTTCAAATTGTGTCATCGGATCACTCCTTTCGGCACAAGCGGCATGAGTGAAACCAAATCACCCCGTCCGCCAATGGAAAGCTAGGCGGGCAATTGCGGCGGCGGCACCCCTCATTTTGCATGACTCATATGCAAATATTGCAAGTGCGAAGTCATAATTGTGCAATGCAGCACAACCGATTTTGATCAATTGGGCAATATTGATTCGATTGCCCGCTTGGCGCGGAGCCACTAGAAAGAGGCAAATCAGGAAAAATCATGCCCGCGCGCTTCCAAAACTTCATCTCCACGGCCAATCCAGCCCTTGCCGCCCCAAGGGTAGCCAGCCTCCGGGCGCTATTTGACGCGCATGGCATAGACGGATTTCTCGTGCCCCGCTCCGACGAGCATCAGGGCGAATATGTGGCCAAAGGCTCCGAGCGGCTCGCATGGCTGACGGGGTTCACCGGCTCGGCGGGCGTGGCGCTGGTGCTGAAAAGCAACGCTTTTGTCTTTGTCGATGGCAGATACACGGTGCAGGCGGGCCAGCAGCTTGACGCAAATGTGTTCGAAACCATCGATCTCGTCGCCTCGCCACCTTCGAAATGGGTCAAGGAAGGCCTGAAGAAAGGCGCGCGGCTCGGGTTTGACCCCTGGCTGCACACGGTCAGCGAAGTGAAGGGCCTCGAAAAAGCCATGGCGGAAATCGGCGGCATGCTTGTTGCCGTGAAATCCAATCCCGTTGACGCCATTTGGGCCGGCCGCCCCGCCGCCCCGCTGGAGCACGTCACAATCCACGACATCGAGCACGCCGGCGTTTTGGCCCGCGACAAGATCGCCGCCATGGGCAAGGCTGTCGCGGAGTGCGGCGCGTCGGCCTGCGTCCTCACTGATCCATCGTCCGTCGCCTGGGTCTTCAACGTCCGCGGCAGCGACGTGCCGCACACGCCTCTGGCGCTTGCCTTCGCCATTCTCAAAGCCGATGGCGAGCCGGTCGTCTTCATTGACAAGCGAAAACTCCCGATCAAGACCGAGGCCTATCTCAACCAGCTCTGCGCGCTGCATCCGCCGTCGGCTATGGAAGAAGAGCTCGGGAAACTCGCGGCAAATGGCGAAACTGTCGCGCTCGATCCCCTCCTCGCCGCCGACCAGTTGCGCCGCATCGTCGAAGGCGCAGGCGGCAAGGTCATCGAAGCCGCCGACCCGGCCCGCATCCCGCGCGCGCAGAAAAACAAGACCGAGCTGGCCGGAACGCGCGCCGCGCACGTCCGCGACGGCGCGGCGGTTGCGTCATTCCTCGCATGGTACGATGAACAGATGCCAGGAACGCTTACGGAAATCGCCGCCGCCGAGGAACTTGAGTCCTGCCGCGTCAACACCGGTGAAATGCTCCAAGCCCCGCTCCTCGACATTTCCTTCGACACCATCTCCTCCACCGGCCCGAACGGCGCTATCAACCATTACCGCGTCACCACGGATACGAACCGCACGCTGCAGGACGGCGAACTCTTTCTGCTCGACTCCGGCGGCCAGTATGTTGATGGCACAACGGACATCACCCGCACGCTCCCGGTCGGCGCAGTCCCGGACGAGTATAGCCGCCGCTTCACGCTGGTGCTGAAAGGCATGATCGCCATCTCGTCGCTGCGCTTCCCGAAGGGCACGACAGGCGCGGAGATCGACGCCTTCGCCCGTTCGGCGCTATGGAAGGCCGGCCTCGACTATGCCCACGGCACCGGCCACGGCGTCGGGTCTTATCTCTCCGTCCACGAAGGCCCGCAGCGCATCGCCAAGACCGGACGGCAGGAATTGCTCCCCGGCATGATCCTCTCCAACGAGCCGGGTTATTACAAACCGGGCGAATACGGCATCCGCATCGAGAACCTCATCGTCGTCACAGAGGCGGAGGACATTCAAGGCGGTGACAAGCCGATGCTGGGCTTTGAGACCATCACGCTCGCCCCCATCGACCGCCGGCTCATCGACGCGCATCTCATGACGCGCGAAGAGCTGCAATGGCTCGACGCCTATCATGCGCGGGTGCTGGCGGAGCTTTCGCCAATTGTTGAAGCCGGCGTCCGCCCTTGGCTCGAATCCGCCTGCGCGCCGCTGGAGCATCATTCCCGATCCGCTTCGAACGAGGGACTGGCGGCGGATCGGGCATGATCTTCAAGTCCGCCCGGCTCATCGCCCGCAGATTCGAACTGCGCCATGCTGCGGCGTTCGCCACATATCGGAGTGATCCCGCAGTGGCGCGCTACCAGTCGTGGGATACATTTTCCTTGCAGGAAGCGGCGGATTTCATCGCATCCATGGCGGAAAAGCAGCCGGGCGGCGTCGGCTGGTTTCAGTTCGCTTTGGAAGGCCGGGAAGACAAGAATCTGATCGGCGACTGCGGTTTGAATATCAGTGAGGTGGACAGCCGCCTTGCCGAAATTGGATTCACGATTGCTCGCGGGCATTGGAACAAGGGATATGCAAGCGAAGCGGTCTGCGCGCTCCTCAATTATGCGTTCGACTTATTCGGCCTCCACCGCATCACCGCCTCCGCCGACCCGCGCAACACGGCGTCCTGCCGCGTGATGCAGAAGGTGGGAATGGTCAGGGAGGCGCATCACCGCCAGAGCCTTTGGTTCAAAGGCGAATGGGCTGATGATGCGGTCTACGCCGTGCTGCGCGAAGACCGGCGGAGCAAGTGACCGTCAAACCCGCCCTAAATGCTTCACGGCGCGCGTCTTATCCAGCCGAAACCCAGCGCAGCGCCACGATCATAACCCAGCCCAGCGCGAACATCCCCAGCATCGGCAGATACAGCGCCGCCAGCGCCGCCGCGATCAGCGTCACCGTCTCCGGCAAGCCCTGCGTCAAAGCCGCAGGCGCGACCAGCGTCGTAAGCACCGCCGCCGGCACCGCGTTCAGCGCCGCCTCGACGCGCGGATGAATGCGCTCGAAGCGCGACAGGATGACGTGCCCGCCGATGCGGGTGAGGTAGGTGAGGAAAGCCCCGGCGAGGATTGCGATGTAAATGTCAGGCATCGCGCGCCGCCCTCAACCCAAACGCCGCCGCGAACACCACCCCCGCCAGCGCCCCGAGCGACACGTGCCAGGGCGAGCCGACTGTCTTGTAGGCGAGCACCGAAGCCGCCGCCGAGACAATCACCACCGGCAGCCAGAACGGCCGCCCGCGGAAGCTCATGACCAGGCCGAGAAAATAGATCGTCAGGAGAAAGTCAATGCCCCACGGTTTCGGGTCCGGCAAGAGCTTGCCAAACAGCGCGCCAGTCACGGTGAGGCCCAGCCAGACCGAATAAAAGGTCAGCCCCATCCCCATATACCAGGCGAACGAAAACCCGCCCGACTTCTCCACCTCCCGCTCGGTCTCGGCGAACTGCGGATCAATCAGAAAAAAGAACGCCACCGCCTTCTGCGCGCCGGAAAATCCGCCAATATGCCGCCCGGTCGTCGCCGAATAGAGGAGGTGCCGCAGGTTCACCACAAAGATCGAAAACGCAATGATCCATGCGGGCGCGTGACCGGCGAACAGCTCGATCCCCACCATCTGGCTCGCCCCGGCATAGACAGTGGCGCTCATCAAAGCCGCCTGAAACACGGTCAGGCCATTGTCCACCGCCAAGGCGCCGAACAGCAGACCGAAGGGAGCGGCGGAGAGGATGACGGGAATGGCGCGGCGGGCACCGGAAATGAAGGACAACATATTTTGAGAAGCTAGCGAATATTTTCAGCCAACTCAAATCGAAACTGCCGAACAGCCTAGCAGCTAATTGGATGCCAAAATGGGCATAAATTCTTGAATACTATCGAACATCTCAGGAGTGGTGAGATATATGACAACCCAACAAACTGCCGAAGATCCCACAAGCGTATAGATGCTTGACAAAAAATCCTGCAGTGTAGGTTTAGAAGCGTCCCAGATAATTGATTTACTGATCCAAACCAGATAGCAGGAGCCAACAGACAGCAAGATGGCAATAATACGTCTTGCCAAATCAATTGGCGCATCTTCAATATCACAGCCGCATATTACAATCGCCAGGTCGTCGTCATAACCCCTGTAATAAGAATCAAATAATCCATAACTATACAACAAATAATAGAAAAAAAGAATTACGCTTACACAAGCGTAAATATTAACTACATGAAATGAAAACAATTTTCTTCTAAATATTTTTTCAAAAAGTCGAATTGAATATGAAATTACTAATACGAGAAGTCCACTTATTGCCATTTTACTTGAAATTTGTTCATTCAACGGATTAATTAGCAAAATTAAAGCAGTAATAGTCAATATTCCAGCTGCCTTTATGCTGGCAGCGGAATCTGAATTTTCAAGTCTATCTCTGTAGTACGACATTGGCACAGTCCAACAAAATATAAGCTCACGGAAGCGTCCAAAAGACCAGCCAAACTCATTTTGGTCCCCAGAGGGGGTCTCAACGAGGGGCTTTTTTTGGCGAGGTTTTTTCACACCCCCGCTAGCCACTTCAGCTTCTGTTGGCGATTTCATGACAATCCTAACTGAGGATGGTAACCAAAACCTTATTAAGGAGGAGAAATTTCAAAGGTCTCCCGGTGAACAACGGACTTCCTCAGTTTCATTGCGTCTGGCCGAATTGAATTTTTTGCCTCGGCAGCAGCAATATCTGCCGCGTACTCAATGTCTGAAATTTCGACACTCATCTTTGTTCCGGAGGCTACTGCAGAAAAATCTATGCAAGGACGCTTGGCGTCAACGTCAGAGGCCAGTATTTCAATCTCATTCTTTTCTGTCTCAATTTTTGCGGCAATTGCTTTTCGAATGCTTTTGGTGCTGGCTAGCCCTGCAAGGACTTTCTTAGCTAACGCCTCCGGCGTAATCTCCTTATCGAAAGAAAAAACAAATCCTCTCTGATCATCGTCAGTGCTAACACAAATATTCTTGTCACGTTGATCGTCTTTTCGTTGAACATACCTGACATGAAATTTGAGGGTCAGAAGTTGTTTCGCAAAAACTGCACGATTTCCGACGTGATATGTCAAATAGTCTTCTCTGTCTATCTCTTCGTAACCTTGCGGTGGCCAAGATTTTTTCACACTTAACTTATTATTTCTTCCAACACAGGCAAAATTTATTTTGTCTCTCCGCAAATATACTCTACCGCCGGGATTGTTCACACTGTAGACTTTTCTAACATAAAAAGTATGATTGATATTTTTTCGACCATCAGCGGAAATATAGAAAAAATTGTACCTCTTACCGGCGTCTAGGGTCGATTGAGAAATTGAAGAAGTTTTGCAATAAGACAATCCCTTGCAGACTTCATTTCCTTGCACATAGAAGCCTGGTTCGGTTCCTTTTTTCACAGCAATATCGCAAATGTCAGCATCAGCTGCTGTGGCTGTTGCCAATGACATAAAAATCGAAGCTAGCACTGGATTCAGCGATGAAGTCGACAAGTTCATGATTATGGACCCCCAAGGAGACGATGCCAAAAAAACCTGTGAGTGTATGATATTAGCAATTTCGACTTAGTCAATTAGATTCGAACCCCTTTAGTTCTCGCTATTTTTTGCTTTTGGCCAGATGGGCGAAAATCGAATTACTTCTTGACTACACTGAACTCTTCCCCCAATCCAGCAACACCATCGCCCGCCTCACAAACCCCACACAATCCCCCACCAGTCCCGCCTCCGTCACCCGCCCCGGCTCAATCTCCTCGCGCACATAAAAATGCCTCAGCTTCACCGCCGCCGCCAGATCCGGCTCGGTGACTGAGTCAAAATCCTTCGGCAGCCGCTTCAACGCATCGTCGGTTCCGAGGCTCAGCCCGCCCTTCTCCAGCGCCGACGTCATCGCCCGGAACCGGTCGGGCCAGGTGACGATGGAATTGCGGAAGGCTTTCAGCTTTTCTGGGTCGCCGAGATAGAAGCCGCAGGCCATGAAACAGCCTTCGATGCCGATCTTGATGTAGAACGAACCCTCCTCCTCGTTCTTCTCGCCCGAAGGCGTCAGCAGCGCCGACACAGGTTTGTTGAATGGGCTCTTGTCCTTGGCAAAGTGCACGTCGCGGTAAATCCGGTAGACGCTCTTCTTCCGGTCGCCCTTCAGCCCAATCCCCGCGTCCGCAAACGCTTCTGTCAGCGCCTCCACCAAATCCCCGCGCGGAGTCTCAAGCTCGCTCTCATACAGCGCCTTGTTCGCCTTGAACCAGTCGCGGTCCTGATGAAAATCCAGCGCCTTGAGGAAGGGCAGCGCCTGTTTTCCGAAGCCGGTGAATGTCATGCCGCCAAGAGGTCCAGCTCGGCGCTGACCTTGTCCCATGTGACTTCGACAAGGCCGGTTTCGGCGCGGTCGATCAGGCCTACGCCAAGCAGTTTGGCGACGTCGCCATGCACGGATTTGTAGTCGCGTTTCAGTAGCATGGACAGCGCGCGCACGGACATCGGGCCGGACCTGCGCAAAACCTTCAAAAGCTCTTGCCGCCGAGGCGTGACGGTCTTGGCAAACGTCGCGTAGTTTTCGAACGACAAATGCCGTTCCGGGGCGCTCTCATCGGCCTCGGCGCGCTTCCACGCCTTGATGAACTGATCACCCATCTCCTTGAGAGTTCCACCAATGTGAACCTGCAGCGGAATGTTTGTCATTTCAGACCTCCAATCTTTTCAACGCTTTTCAGAAAATCGGCGATGAGATTTTCTATGGTGGTGAAGGCATACTCTTCCTCGATGTCCAGCAAGTGCCGCTGATCGCCTTTGCCGCGCTCATTGTCGTACCCAACAATTCGACGGCCGTCTCTGCCGTAAAAAAGCGAATATTTCAGCCCATGCGGGCGCTCCGGACTTGCCTCCGACAACCGCCAAATGGTCAGTTCAACGATTTCGCCGCTCGCATACTCTCTCTTGGTATGGAGTTCCAAGATCGCCTTAGCCATATGGTATCACATACCATATATAGAAGATCTGCGCAACCTCGCCATCCTCAAATCACTTCTTGCACCGAAATGGATTTGCTGGGCGCAGTGGTCATTCCGACGCCGCTTCATCGGCGCTCGCCAATGCCTTTTTCAAACCAGCCAAGTCCCGCACGCCATAAAACACACATTTGTCAACGCCCCGCCCCTCCGCGTCCTGGTAGACTTCGCGTATAAGAAATGCGTCGCTCAAGCTATTCGCGTGACTGACAAATTTGGCCTGCGCAGCTTTTTCGATTGGCCAGCTGATTAGTTCGCCAAACGCGTTGCTTTCGTCAATGATCACTCGCTTGTCGGTGATAAGATAGTGAATTCGGATTGGCTGAGCAATTGCGACAGCCAGATTGCGTATCCTCCTCAACACCAGCAAGGCAAGGACAATTGCGAGGAAAAAAAAGCAGGCTCGAACGGCAAAATCATTGCCTTCGAAAAACTGTCCCCTAACGCCGGGGCTGAAGGCGGCAATGCAGAAACCAACGGCCACCGCGCTGAGAATTAAATAGTGTGGCAGCGCCAGAAGTTTTGAAACTGCCAGTCTCCAGCTGGCGGACGGATTCCCGCGCCATAAAATCTGTTCGTTTGGAAAAAGCTTCGAACTGACTTCTCCTTTGGAAATGAACGACTCCGTGCCCTCGCTCATCCCCCCACCCTCGCAAACCACCCATCCTCGTCAATCACCTCCACTCCATGCTTCTCCGCCTCAGCCAGCTTCGACCCCGCCCCCGGACCTGCAACGACGAGGTCGGTCTTCTTCGACACCGACCCTGACACTTTCGCCCCCAGCCGCTCCGCCATCGCCTTTGCCTCGTCCCGCGTCATGCGCACGAGCGAGCCGGTGAAGACCACGGTTTTGCCCGCCACAGGCGAGTCTGACTGCGGCTTTTCGGCGTCGGCCACGGAGAGTTCGGCGGCGAGTTCTTCGACGATTTTGCGATTATGCTCTTCCGCGAAATAGTCCGCCACAGAGTCAATCACCGCCGCGCCGATATCGTCCAGCGCGTCCATCTCCTCCGCCGCCGCCGCATCGCCGCAAGCGATTTTCAGCGCGGCGTCATGGAACGCGGCGAACGAGCCATATGCGCGCGCCAAAGTCTTCGACGAGCTTTCGCCGACATGCCGTATTCCCAAGCCGTAGATCAGCCGGTCCAAGCCAATGGCCCGCCGCGCGTCGATGGCGGCGAAGAGCTTGGCGGCGGAGGTTTCGCCGAACCCTTCCTTGTCCTTCAGCTTCTTCAGGTTCGCCGCATCACGCCGCGACAGTGTGAAAATATCCGCCGGGTTCTTCACCGGCAGGTCTTCGTCGCTGAAGAAAAACTCAATCTGCTTGTCGCCCAGCCCCTCAATGTCAAAAGCGCGCCTTGAAACAAAATGCTTCAGATGCTCGACTTTCTGATACGGACAGGCGAACTCGCCAGAGCAGCGCTTCACCGCGCCAATTGCGCCGGAGGCGATTTCCTCACGCACAAGCGCGGTCTTCAGTTCACACAGACACAGGTGCGGAAACACATATTCCCGCGCGTCCACCGGCCGCTTTTCCGCAATAAACCCAAGCACCTGCGGGATGACATCCCCTGCCCGCTGGACGGTCACCGTGTCGCCGATCATCACGCCGAGCCGTTTGATCTCGTCCTCATTGTGCAGCGTCGCATTGGTCACCACCACGCCGCCGACCGTCACCGGCTCCAGCCGCGCCACCGGCGTGTGCGCCCCGGTGCGACCGACCTGAATGTCGATGCCGCGCAGTATTGTCGTCGCTTTCTCAGCCGGAAATTTGTGCGCGATCGCCCAGCGCGGCGAACGCGACACAAATCCCAAGCGCTTTTGAAGCTCAAGATCGTCCACCTTGTAGACCACCCCGTCAATGTCATAGCCAAGCGTCGCCCGCTGCGCCTCGATGGCGCGGTAGATGGCGAGCAGATCGTCAGAACTGGCGCAGCGCTGCATCAGAGGATTGGTCTTGAAGCCAAACGAGGCAAAGGCCGCAACCATCCCCATCTGCGTCGCCGCCGGCATCTGGCTCACCTCGCCCCAGGCATAAGCGAAGAAGCGCAGCGGCCTGCTGGCGGTGACCGATGAATCCAGCTGCCGCAGCGATCCCGCCGCGCCGTTGCGCGGATTTGCGATCTCCGCCTTCCCCTCCGCCCGGTGCCGCGCGTTCAGAGCGGCAAAGTCCGCGTGGGTCATATAGACCTCACCGCGCACTTCCAGAATGCCCGGAAAATTGCCCACGAGCTGCTTGGGAATATCCTTGATGGTCTTGGCATTGACCGTGACATTCTCCCCAACCGCCCCGTCGCCGCGCGTGGCTGCTGACACGAGTTTCCCGCCTTCATAGCGCAGCGACAGCGACAGCCCGTCAATCTTCGGCTCGGCGGTGATGCCGGTTTCCGTCAGCGGATCAATCTTCAAAAAACGCCGCACCCGGTCAACGAAATCATGCGCGTCCTGATCGGCGAACGCATTGTCAAGCGACAGCATCGGAACCTTGTGCGCAATCTTCTCGAACTTCTCCGACACCGCATAGCCGACAGCGCGTGACGGCGAATCCGCCCGGACAAGTTCCGGAAACCTTTCTTCCAGGGCAATGTTTCTGCGCCGCAGCGCGTCATACTCCGCATCTGATATCAGCGGCGCATCCTCGCCGTGATAGCGCCTGTCGTGCTCGGCGATTTCGGCGGCGAGGCGGGCGAGTTCGGCGGCGGCCTCGGATTCGGTGAGGGAGGAGATCGGCGTTTGTTCGGGCATCATCGGACTTCATTTGAGACGTTTGGCAAAGTCTAGTTCGGGATGGAGAAAAGTGGAAGCTTTGGCTTGGCTGCCGGACCGCGCGGCATGTTCAGCGCGAGGCGCCCCTCTCTGTCCTGTCGGACATCTCCCCCGCGAGGGGGGAGATCG
>JANMMM010000221.1:0-15985 GCA_031373225.1 Phyllobacteriaceae bacterium
CTGGAGGCGGGAGGGACCGATAGGCATCCGCTCTATCACCTGCCCGCCGGCTTTGCGAAAATGACCAAGGGCATCGGCTCCTGGGGCTGGCACTCCGCGCCGCAGAAGCACATGAACAATATGGTCATCCGCTACACGCAGGCCAAGGTGATCGGCGGCGGCTCGTCGATCAACGCGCAGCTCTACACGCGCGGCAACGCGCTTGACTATGACGAATGGCGGCAGATGGGCTGCGGAGGCTGGGGATACAGCGACGTGCTGCCTTACTTCCGCAAGGCAGAGGACAATGACACGTTCGACAATGAGTTCCATTCAAAAGGCGGCCCGCTCGGCGTGTCGCAGCCGGTTGCCCCGCTGCCGATCTGCGAGGCCTGGTTCAAGGCGGCGGAAGAAATGGGCATTCCGCGCAACATGGATTTCACCGGCGCGCGCCAGGACGGCGTCGGCTACTACCAGCTGACGCAGCGCAACGCGCGGCGTTCATCCGCTGCGATGGCCTACCTCGCCCCGGCGCGGGGCAGAAAAAATCTGACGGTGAAAACGGGCGCGCAGGTGAAGCGGATCATCGTGGAGAAGGGCAGAGCCATCGGCGTGGAAATGCTCGACGGCGCAAGGCATATGGCGGAGCGCGAGGTGATCCTTTCCTCCGGCGCCATCGGCTCGCCGCGCATGCTGATGCTGTCGGGCATCGGCCCTGCGGATCATCTGCGCTCTGTCAGCATTGATGTCGTGCTCGACCAGCCAGGCGTCGGCTCCAACCTGCAGGACCATCTCGACCTGTTCGTCATCGCCGAATGCACCGGCGAGCACACTTATGACAAATATGCCAAGCCATTCTGGTCTGCGGTGGCGGGCCTGCAATATCTTCTGACCCGCAAGGGGCCGGTCGCCTCGAGCCTGTTTGAGACCGGCGGCTTCTGGTATGCGGACGAAAACGCGCGTTCGCCGGACATTCAGTTTAATCTCGGCCTCGGCTCCGGCATTGAGGCGGGCGTCGCCGCCATGCCGCATGGCGGGGTGACGCTGAACTCGGCCTATCTGCGTCCCCGCTCGCGCGGCACGGTGCGGCTCGCCAGCGCCGATCCGGGCGCGGCGCCGCTGATTGACCCGAACTATTGGGCCGACCCGTATGACCGGGAAATGTCGATCAGGGGGCTGAAGCTCGCACAGGAAATGATGCGGCGGAATGCGCTGAAGCCGTTTGTGCTGGCGGAGCGCCTGCCGGGTCCTGACATTCAGAGCGATCAGGACTATTTCAACTATGCCTGCAAGAACGCCAAGACCGACCATCATCCGGTTGGCACCTGCCGGATGGGGATTGACACCGGCGCCGTCGTGACGCCGCAGCTGAAGTTCAACGGCATTGAGGGTCTGCGCGTCGCCGACGCCTCGGTCATGCCGACAGTCGTGTCATCCAACACAAATGCGGCTGCGATTATGATCGGCGAGAAGGCCGCCGACATGATCAAGGCGGGCACATGAGGGACAAACCATGATCCGCCACATCGTTCTGGTCCGCTTCCGGCCTGAGGTCAGTGAAGAGAAAATCGCGGCGATTTTCGCCGACCTGCATCAGATTAAGAACGACCTTCCCGGCGTCCTTTCAATCACGTCCGGCCGCAGCGAGAGCCCGGAGCAGATTGAGCGCGGCTACATGCACGGCTTCGTCGCCGACTTCGCCGACTGGGCCGCGCTTGCGGCCTATCAGGCGCATCCGGACCACAAGCGCGTCGGCGCGACCCTCGTGGCAAACGCCGTTGGCGGGCTGGACGGCATACTCGTGTTTGATCTGCCGGTGAAGGAGGGCTGATGTGCTGAACCTGCCGACCTATGCCGGGACCATCGAACCTTACCGTCTCACCGGCGAGCCGCTCGCCATCCGCGCCCCGCGCGTTCCCCTGACCCGCACCGCCTTCGCCGCCGCGCATGTCGTCTCCGATCCCTTGAAAGAGCGCAGCCCGTGGGACACGCGGCCGGCGGTGGACTGGGATGCGACGCTCGGGTTCCGCATCGGCCTCTGGGATCAGGGCCTCGGCCTTGCCGAAGCCATGGACACGGCGCAGCGCGGCATGGGCGTTGACTGGCTGACGGCGAAGGAATTGATCGAGCGGACGATGGCGGCGGCGAAGCTGCACCCGATGAAGCCGCGCGTCGCCTGCGGGGCGGGGACGGACCATGTGGCTTTGGCGGACCTGCGCGACGCCGATGCGGTCATTGCTGCATATGAGACGCAGATGTCGGCGATAGAAGCGGCGGGCGGGCAGCTGATTCTGATGGCCTCGCGGGCCTTCACCGCCATTGGCGCCGATGAAGCGGTCTACCGCAAAGTCTACCGCCGCCTGATCGGCGGGGCGCAGGGGCGGGTCATATTGCACTGGCTAGGCGACATGTTTGATCCGGCCTTGAAAGGCTATTGGGGTTCAGAGGATGTGGACGCTGCCACAGACTTTGTTCTCAGCCTGATTGAAGAGAACCCCAACAAAGTCGATGGCATCAAAATTTCGCTTCTCGACGAGGCGCATGAGGCCGCCTTCCGCGCGCGGCTGCCGGAAGGCGTGCGGCTCTATACGGGCGACGACTTCAACTATGCGCCGCTGATCGAGGGCGATGGCGTGCGCCATTCCCACGCGCTGCTCGGCATTTTCGCCGCCATCGCCCCCGCCGCCTCACAGGCGCTCGAAGCGCTGGCCTTGGGCGATGTTGAAACCTACCGCGCGCTGCTCGCGCCGACTGTGCCGCTCAGCCGCGAAATCTTCAAGGCGCCCACCCGCTACTACAAGGCGGGCATTGCGTTCCTGTCCTGGCTGAACGGCTGGCAGAGCCATTTCATCATGCCCGGCGGCTTTCAGTCGAGCCGGGAGATCACCCATTACGCCGAGGTCTTCCGTCTGGCGGACCAAGCGCGCCTTTTATCCAAACCTGAACTCGCCGAACAGCGGATGCGCACACTTTTGTCACTGCACGGCGTTTCATGAAAAGCCGCCCGACCATTATTGACGTGGCGAAGGCGGCGGGCCTGTCCAAGTCGACTGTGAGCCTTGTGCTTCAGGACAGCCCGCTGGTGAAGGAGGAAACGCGCATTCTGGTGCGTGCGACAATGGCGTCGCTCGGCTATGTCTATAACCGCGCCGCCGCCAATCTGCGCACCGCCAATGTCGGCCTGATCGGCCTTGTCATCAATGATCTGCGCAATCCGTTCTTCACCGAGTTCGCCACCTCGGCGCAGATGGCTTTCTCCGAGCACGGCTATGCGACCGTCATTGCCAACACTGATGAAAATCCCACTCTGCAGGCGCAGGTCGTCAACTCGATGATCGAGCATGGCGTCTCGGCGCTGGTCATCTCACCGACCTATGGCAGCGAGGAGTTCACCTTCGGCCCGCTGGTCAAGGCGGGCATTCCGGCAATGCAGGTGCTGCGCCAGGTGGATGCGCGCACGGACCTGTTTCCCTTCTCTTCGCTCGCCTATCCTGACGGAGGAAGACAGGCGGCGCGGCATCTGATCGATATGGGGGCGCGGCGCATCGCCTTTGTCGGCGGTCTCGAGGAGCGGCCGATCACGCGGGAGCGCCTGTCCGGCTATCTCGATGTGATGCGGGAGGCGGGGCTGAAGCCGCTGACGCTGCATGGGCGGGCGACGCGGGCCTTTGGCAACGAGGCCGCATTGCGCCTGAGCGCGGAGTTTCCTGACGTGGACGCGGCCATAAGCTATAACGACCTTGTCGCGCTTGGCATGATGTCCGGCTTTGCGCGGGCGGGGCGCAAAGTGGGTGACGATTTCCGCCTTGTCGGCTTCGACGATATAGAAGAATGCGCGCAAGTCTGGCCGCCGCTTTCCTCCGTGCGCTGCGACATCGCCGCCTTCGGGCGCGCAACGGCCAGCACTGTTCTCGACTGGCTCGAGCGTGGCGTGCAGCCCGCGCCGGAAGCCCGCGCGCCGGTCAGCCTCGTTGTCCGGGCGTCGAGCGCCGGATTTTAAATTTTGCAGCCTCCGCGCAACGGATTTCCAAATCGATTTTCGAAAGAAATAACTTTACAAAATCATAATGTTTTGTAATGTTTTGAAATCTACCGACACCTAGTCTCTAAAAAATCAATGTTGGACCCGCGAAATGGCGGAATTTGAGTATGCTGCGCGCCTCAACTCCTTTCTTGTTAACAAGAAGCAATACTGGAGCGGGCGAAACGATGAAGTGACCGTGCTCGACATTGTGGAGCGCGCGGCGACGGCGCGGGGACTCAACGCGGTTGACCTCAACTATCCCGACCATGTCGAGGGGCTGACCGAGGCCGCAATAATTGAGAAGCTGAAAGCGTGCGGCATCCGCCTGAATGGCTATGCGATGCGCTACTACACCGACCCGGGATTCAAGCTCGGCGCCTTCACCAATCCTGATCCTGTCGTGAGGCGGGCGGCGATTGACCTGACCAAACGCGGTCTTGATTCCCTAGCGGCGGCGGGCGGGTCGCTGATGACGCTGTGGATGGGGCAGGACGGGTTCGACTATTCGTTTCAGGCGGACTATGCGGCGCTCTGGGACATGACCATCGACGCAGTGCGCGAGGTAGCGGACCATAATCCTGCCATCGACATCAGCATCGAATACAAGCCGAACGAGCCGCGCTCTTTCAGCCTGATGCCGGACGCGGCGACGACGCTGCTCGCCATCAAGGACATTGACCGGCCAAATCTGGGCGTGACGCTGGACTTCGCCCATGTGCTCTACGCCGACGAAATGCCCGCCTATGCGGCGACGCTGATTGCGCGGCATTCGCGCATTCTGGGCGTGCACCTCAATGACGGCTACGCCAAGCGCGACGATGGTTTGATGGTCGGCTCCGTGCATCCGATCCAGACAATTGAGCTTCTCTATGTGCTCGACCGGATCGGCTATGCGGGCTGCATCTATTTCGACACTTTTCCCGACACGACCGGGCTTGATCCGGTGAGCGAATGCGAGACCAACATCGGTTCCGTGCAGGCGATGCGCCGCGTCGTCGAACGCCTCAAAGACAACAAGTTTCTTGCCGCCGCGATCCTGAAACAGGACGCGGTGGCCAGTCAGGCCATCGTGCAGGCTGCCCTTTACGGCGCATGAGCCGTCAAGGAAGCCACGCGATATGAAATGCAAATGAAAACCCACTGGGAGGAAAGACTATGAGACGCACATTTTTGAAATCCGCGCTTTTTGGCTTGATGCTGGCCGCCGGAACGTCATTCAGCGCTTTTGCCACCGACATGGCGCCGCTGAACTCGGACTCGGAGCCGGACCGGATGGACTGGTCGCAGCTTGAGGCGAAGTTCGGGCCGATGCCGAAGGTCGAGGCCGGAATGCAGGTCGGCGCGGTGGCCAAGGCATTAACCAATGAATATTGGCGCAGCCTCGGCGAAGGCTATGTCAACGCTGGCAAGGCAGCGGGCGTGACGGTTGATCTGCAGGCCGGTCAGGGCGAGGCGGATCAGCTGGGTCAGCTGGCGATTGCCGAGAACATGCTGTCCAAGGGCTACAAAATCCTGCTCGTTTCGCCGCAGACGGACTCCAATCTTCAGCCAGCCGTTGAAGCCGCTGAGAAGGCCGGGGTTCCGGTCATCAACGTCAATGACGCGGTTATTCCTTCCGCCAAAAACTACATTGGCAATGTGCAGAAGGATAATGGCGTGCGCGCCGCGCGCTGGTTCATTGCGAACAAGGCGGACGGCGGCAAGGTGGCGGTGATTGAAGGCATGGCGGGCGTCTATGCCGCCGTGCAGCGCACTGCCGGGTTCAAGGAAACCATGGCCGCCGACGGCGCGAAGTTCAATGTCGTCGCCAGCGTGCCCGGCAACTGGGACCGCCAGCTGTCGTTTGACGCGGCCACCAACATCATCCAGCAGCACCCGGACATTGTAGGCTTCTACTGCAACAATGACGGCATGGCGCTGGGCGTGGTCGAAGCGGTGAAGGCGGCGGGCAAGCTCGCGCAGATTTCCGTCATCGGCACCGACGGGATCAGCGACGCCTACACGTCGATCAAGGCGGGCGAATTGACGGCGACGGTGGATTCTTTCCCCGTGCTGACCGGCGAAGTCGCGCTTGAAGTGGCACTGCGGCTCCAAGCCGGCCAGAAGCTGCCGCGCGTCGTGGCGACGCCGCAGGCTCTGGTCACCAAGGACAATGTCGCGCGCTATTCGGGCGACCCGGCCATGGTGCGCAAGAACCTGATCGAGGACGCCGCCGCGAAGTAACGGGCACGAGACGACTCGCCCGCCGGCGGGCGCTGATCCGCCGGCGGCATTCCAATTTTGGAAACGCCGCCATGACAAGTGATTACGGCCTGCAGAAGCACCCGGCGCTGACGGTCACGGGCCTGTCCAAGTCCTTTCCCGGCGTGCGGGCGCTGGACGATGTCGGGTTTTCTGTGCAGCCCGGTGAAGTGCATGCGCTGCTCGGCGAAAACGGCGCGGGCAAGTCCACGCTCCTGAAAATTCTGTCCGGCGTCTACCGCGCCGACTCGGGAGAAGTGCTGGTGGCGGGCAAGCCTGTGCACATCACCTCGCCAAAATCCGCCAGCCAGGCGGGCATCGCCATGATCCATCAGGAGCTGCAGCAGGTGCCAGAGCTGGACGTGGCGCAGAACATGTTTCTCGGCTCCGCGCCGACAATTGCAGGTGTGCTGGTCAACAGGTCAGAGGCGCGCAGGCGGGCGAATAAAGTGCTCGCCAAGCTCGACCCGTCCATCGACGTCTCCGCCAAAATCCGCGACCTGCGCGTTGCTCAAAGGCAAATCGTCGAGATCGCCAAAGCGCTGCTGTCGGATGCCTCAGTCATCGCCATGGACGAGCCGACATCAAGCTTGACGCCGCGCGAATTCGAACGGCTCGCCGAAATCATCGACTCGCTCAGCAAACGCGGCGTCGCCATCATCTACGTTTCGCACAAGCTGGAGGAAGTTTACCGCGTGGCTACGAAAGCCACCGTGCTGCGCGACGGGAAAAAAGTCGGCGAGGCGGACCTTGCCAAGACCAAGGAAACCGACCTTGTGGCCATGATGGTGGGCCGCGAACTGGAGGCGCATCCGCACCGCAGCCATGTGCAGAGCGAAATTGTGCTGGTGGCCAAAGGTCTTGGCCGGGGCTGCGCCGTGCGCGATGTGAGCTTCTATCTGCGCCGGGGCGAGGTTCTGTGCATCGCGGGCCTTGTCGGGTCGGGGCGCACCGAGCTGGTCAAACTGATCGCCGGCGTTGACAGGCCGGATGCGGGAACGGTTCTGATCAAGGGCGAGGCGGCGCATATCGCCAGCCCGCGCGACGCGATCAGCATGGGCGTGGCCCTCCTTCCGGAGGAGCGGAAAAAGGAGGGAATCATTCCGCTTCGGACAATCATCTCCAATGTCGGCCTGCCGAAATTCGGCTTCTTCTCGCGCTTCGGGATTATCAAGGGCGGCGAGGTGCGGGACAATGTCGACCAGCTCGCCAAAAGCGTCAGCCTTCGGCCGCACGACATTGACCGGCCCATCCGCCTGTTCAGCGGCGGCAACCAGCAGAAGGCAATCATCTGCCGCTGGCTGATGGCGCGCTCTGAAGTCTTGATTTTCGACGAGCCGACGCGCGGCATCGACGTCGGGGCCAAGGGCGAGATCTACCAGCTGATCGACGGCCTTGCCGCCGAAGGGCGCTCCATCATCGTCGTTTCGTCTGAGCTGCCGGAAATTCTGCGGCTTGCCGACCGGGTGCTGGTGATGCGGCGCGGCGCGGCGGAAACCATTTTGGACCGCGCGGACATTTCTGAAGAAACGATCATGCGCTTTGCCATTTCCGGAAACACCAGCCAGCGCGCAGCGTGAGGATGAACATGCCAGCCAATGAAAAAATGACCCAGATGCTGCGCTTCGGCCTGCGCGACATGGGCACGCTTTTGGGCCTCGTCATCCTGTGCGTGATCTTCGCCAGCCTGACCGATGTGTTCATTACCAAACAAAACCTCATCAATATTCTGCAGCAGTCCAGCATTAACGCCTGCATCGCCATCGGCATGACGCTGGTCATCATTTCGGGCGGCATTGACCTGTCGGTCGGCCCGGTCGCGGCGCTTTCCGCCGTGCTCTCGGCGGCGCTGCTGGTCGCGGGCTACCCGATTGCCGTCGCCGTTGCGGCGGCGCTTCTGATCGGGATGCTCTGCGGTGCGATGAACGGGGCGCTGATCGCCTATGCCGGTTTGCAGCCCTTTATCGTCACGTTGGGCACGCTCAGCCTGTTCCGCGCACTGGCGCTGATTTACACCGGCGGCACGCCCATTCTCGGCCTGCCGCCGGAGTTCCGCGGACTCATCACGTCGCAGATATGGATATTCCCGGTGCCGGTCGTCATCGTCGCGGTCCTCGCCATCGCGGCCTGGGTCATGCTCAACAAGACGCCCATCGGCGAATATATCCTCGCCGTCGGCGGCAATGAGGAGGCGGCGCGCATCAGCGGCGTTCCCATCGCGCGCACCAAGATCACCGCCTACGTCATTTCCGGCTTTCTCGCCTCGCTTGCCGCAATCATTCTCATCGCACGCCTCGGCGCGGCGGAGCCGACGCTTGGCAATTTGTGGGAGCTGGAGGCCATCGCGGCGGCGGCCATCGGCGGGGCGTCCTTGATGGGCGGCAAGGGATCCATCGTCGGCACGATCCTCGGCGCCATTGTGCTCGGCGCCATGCGCAACGGGCTGACGCTTTTGAATGTTCAGGCCTTTTATCAATTGCTCGCCACGGGTATCATCATCATTCTCGCAATGCTGGTTGACCGCCTGACGCGCGGCAAGGAATGAATGTGACGTTTGACCCTAGAACCGTAGGCCCGCGCATCCGCATGATGCTGCGCGAGATGACGCCATCCGAGACGCGCATCACTGAAATCCTGCTGCGCAGCGCGGCGGAGGATTCAATGCCGATGAAGCGGCTCGCCGATGAGGCGGGCGTGTCGGAGGCGATGGTGGTCAAGACCGCCAAACGGCTCGGCTTCGCCGGCTACCGCGAACTGCGCGCCGCGCTCCTTGAATACAAGCGCCAGCCGAATGTCGATCTGCATCAGGAGGTGACGCCGGACGACACGGCGGAAACCATTGTGCAAAAAGTCTTCCGCACCTCCATTCAGGCGCTTGAAGAGACGCTCGCCATTCTCAATATGGACGCGTTCCTGCACGCCGTGGAGCTGATCCACGGCGCGCATCAGCGGGATTTCTACGGGCTTGGCGGCTCCGCTCAAATTGCCCGCGATGTGTCGCACAAGTTCCTGCGCATCGGCGTGCGGACCTCGGTGTTTGACGACACGCATATGATGGCCATGTCCGCCTCGCTGCTGCGGGCGGGCGACGTCGTCATCGCTTTCTCGCATTCGGGCAGCACGCTCGGTGTGTTGGACGCCGTGCAGATCGCCCGCAGCAACCGCGCCAGCATCATCGCCGTGACCAACTACGAATCCTCGCCGCTGGCCGAGCTCAGCGATGTCGTTCTGTGCTCGACGGCGCAGGGCTCGTATCTGACCAGCGAAAACGCCGCCGCCCGCATTGCGCAGTTGAACATTATGGATGCCGTATTCATCGCGGTTGCCCAGAAGGGCTATCAGGCGGCAGAGACAAATCTGACAAGGACAATGGCTGCCGTGCAGGCCAAGCGCAAATTGTGAGGCAGTGAACAATGGAGCCAACTTCTATTTTGACTGCGGGTTTTGACGTCATCGTCTGCGGCAGCCTGCATCTCGACATCATGGTGAAGGGCGCGCCGTTGCCCAAGCTCGACGAAACGGCTGTCGGTTCCGAATGGGGCATGACCTGCGGCGGCAAGGGCGGCAATCAGGCCGTGATGTCCGCGAGGATGGGGGCCCGCACCGCCATGATAGGACGGGTCGGTAAGGACGATTTTGGAGATCGGCTGCTTGCCAATCTCGATCAGTTCCAAGTTGACCGCTCTGCGGTCTTTTTGGACGAACGCGCGGGATCGGGCATGAGCATCGCCATCGTGGACACGCGCGGCGACTATGGCGCGGTCATTGTCTCAGGCGCGAATCTGAGGCTCGATCCGGACCGATGCGCGCGGCAATGGCGTGAATTGGGCGGTGCGAAAGTGTTGGTGCTGCAAAATGAGATTCCCGATCCCGTCAATCTGGCGGTTGCGCTTGCGGCGAAAGCTTCCGGCGCAGCGGTGGTGCTGAACGCCGCGCCTGCGCGGGAACTCAGCACTGGTCTGCAGCAGTGTGTTGACGTGCTGGTGGTCAACCGGGTCGAGGCCGAGATGATGGCCGGGGCGAAAGTGTCTGATGCCGGTTCAGCGATCGCGGTGCTGCCAGCGCTTGGCGCAGGCAGGCGAAGCATCATCATCACTCTTGGCGGCGAGGGCCTTGTTCTGCAAAGCCAGGGCGGCGCGCCGGTCTTTGTGCCTCCACACCCTGTCAAAGCGGCTTCAACTCACGGGGCGGGAGACTGTTTCCTTGGGGTGCTTTGCCGAGGACTGGCGGCTGGCGGGCTGCTGCTGGAGTCATGTCAGACCGCGAACCGGGCAGCCGCGAAATTTGTGTCATTGAGCGTCAGCGAGCGCGGGGAATTTGACTTTAGTTCGTTTGCGAACTGAGCACATAGCACCCTTTTACTTAGACAGCCTCTTCACATTCGCCTTGACCCGCCACCGCGCCGGTTTCAGCGAGGCTGCCGCAATAGCGTCCGCCGCCCGCATCGGCTTTGGCATCTGCCCGAAAGCCATGCCGATCCAAGCGCTCATTATCTGATTGCCGAGCTCAGCATTGGCGGCCATGAAACCGTCCGCCGCCGCTTTGGTCTTTTCCTCAACCATGCGCTTGTCTTCGGCGCGGTCATTAGCTGTGCGCAGAATCTCCGGCAGCATCATGCGGGACATGCGCTGGGCGATGACCATCGGGGCGAGGAGGCCGATGCTGGCGAGTTCGGCTTGGGTCTTTTTCATCAGGCAGTCCCAACCCGCGCCGAGCGTCCGCCGCGGCGTCCGCCCGCCGTTGGCGCGGCGACGGGTGCGGCCACTTGGCCGGGGGCGGCGGGGGCATAGTCGCGGTAGGTTTTGATCCACTGCTCACAGGACGGGTCTGTGCCGTTCAAGACGTTGGCCGCGCGGACGGCTTCCATTTCCTGCGGGCGGCAGGGGTTCATGATCGCGGATGTCATGCCTGCGCCAATCACCATCGGAATGAAACCGGCATTGATGCCGTGGCGGTGCGGCAGGCCGAAGGAAATGTTGGAAAGGCCGCAGGTCGTGTTGACTTTCAATTCATTGCGCAGGCGGTAGAGCAGGGCGAAGACCTGACGCCCCGCGTCGCCGAGCGCGCCGATCGGCATGACCAGCGGATCGACGACAATGTCATGCGGCTTGATGCCATAATCCATGGCGCGCTCGACGATTTTCTTGGCGACGGCGAAACGCACGTCCGGATCCATGGAAATGCCGGTCTCATCATTCGAGATGGCGACGACCGGCACATCGTATTTCTTCACCAGCGGCAGGATGGCTTCAAGCTTTTCCTCCTCGCCGGTCACCGAATTGACCAGCGGGCGGCCCTTGGCGACTTTCAGCGCGGCTTCGATGGCGGCGCTCACCGACGAGTCGATGGACAGCGGCACATCAACCAGACCCTGAACAATCTCCAGCGTCTGCACCAGAAGACCCGGCTCGGTCTCGTTCGGGTTGACCGAGGTGACGCCGGCATTGACGTCGAGCATGGTCGCGCCCGCCGCGACCTGTGCGAGCGCGTCCCTGATGACTGTGTCAAAATTGCCAACGACCATCTCCGCCGCCAGCTTCTTGCGTCCGGTCGGGTTGATCCGCTCGCCGATGACGCAGAACGGCTGGTCGAAGCCGATGATGATTTCGCGTGTGGCGGAGGCGACGATGGTGCGGGTCATATGGGTTCTCCGTAAGACATAAAGACTTCTTTATATGGTTATGCGATGCGCGGCAAACGAAAATTACTCGGCATGAACAGCCTTGGCCGCCATGTTCTCCGGTGAAATCTCCTTGCGCGACAGCAGCGTGTCGAGCCGCTTGACGATTCCCGCCTCGTCGATGCGCGCCTCGCGCTGCCAGGGGCGGCGGCCTTTCAGCACGCCGGATTCATGGACGATTTCCGCGACATATTCCTCCTGCCGGTAGGCCATGACATGCACGCCGTGCACGCCTTCGATCTCTTTGGTCTCGTTGATAATGTCGATGCAAATGCGTTTGCCTTCCTCTTTCTGGTCGGCTGCGCCTTCGAGGCGTTTGATGATCGCATCGGGGATGTGCACGCCCGGCACATGCGCTTTCATCCATTTTGCGGTTTTGGCCGAGGCGAGCGGCCCGACGCCGACGAGGATGAAGCACTGCTCATGCAGGCCCATGTCGCGGGCGCGCTGCATGAACTCGCGGAACATCGGCACATCGTAACAATACTGGCTCTGCACGAATTGCGCCCCGGCGCGGATTTTCTTGGCGAAATGCAGCGGGCGGAAGTCGAACGGCGGCGCGAACGGGTTGATCGCCGCTCCGAGAAACACCGGCGGCGGCGTGGTGAGTTTGCGGCCGGAGAGGAACTTCGCTTCGTCGCGCATGATCTTGATCGTCTCAAGCAGGGACATGGAATCAAGGTCGAACACCGGTTTCGCCCCCGGCTGGTCGCCGCCCTGCACGCCGTCGCCGGTCAGGCACAGAATGTTCTGCACGCCCATCGCTGAAGCGCCAAGCACATCGCCCTGTATCGCAATGCGGTTCTTGTCGCGGCAGGAAATCTGCATGATTGGCGCGTAGCCCATGCGGGTCAGAAGGCCGCATATGCCGACGGACGACATGTGGCAGTTCGCCCCGGAGGCGTCCACGGCGTTGATCCCGTCCACCCAGCCGTCGAAAATGCGGGCGCGCTCATAGACGTCTTCGGGATTGGCGCTGTCGGGCGGGTTGAGTTCGGTGGTTACGGAGAACTCGCCGCGACGCAGCACGCGCTCCAGCCGTCCGCGCGAGGAATGGCCGGGCAGGGGGTCGAGCGGCAGACTCGGATCATGGGGATGGATGTCCGGGCTCATGCGGCAGCTCCGGTCTTTTCGCGCACCAGCCGCAGCCAAGTTGAGGTTTCCTTGATGGAATTGTCGACCGGCTTTTGCACATCCAAAATTTTGTCGCCCTCCGCCATTTGCCGCGAGCCTTCCCAGGCCTTGACCCAGACGCACGGCATGTCGGCGATCACTTCGCAATTGCCATTGGCCCGCACGCCGCCGCAAGGGCCGTTGCGCAGCTGCTTGGGGCAGTTCATTGAACAGGACATGCCAGTGGAGGATAGCGCGCAGGCGCCGCACATGCGGCAGTCGAACAGCGCGCCTTTAACGCCGCGCTCCAGCGCGGCCATTGGCTTTTCGAGACGCTCGTGGCCGATGAGTTTGAAAACTGGCGAGGCCAGAAGAAGCATTTTTTCAAGCGCCGCGTAAAGCGTTTCAAGAAGCCGGGAATGACGGATCGACCAGTATTTGACGGTGAATGTCCGCCGCCTGCGCCCATCGGCGGCAAAGCGAACCGGGCCGGTCTCAGGCTTTGGCGCAGGCTTTTTCATAAGCCCTTTTGCCGCCGCGTCAGCCATCTTTCAAGCCTCCGCTCTTGACCAGCGCCACCAGCCGCTCACGGTCATATTCCGCTTCAACCGCCGCCATCGCCTTGTCGGCTTCCGCCTCCAGATCATCGCTGACCGGCACCGGATCAGCCTTGCGCCACTCCGCCAGATAGGCGTCCGTCTCGGCCGCGCCGGTGCGCATGGCGGCCATATCGATGGCCTCGGTGAAGCGCAGCGAAAGCTCGCGCTTGGCGGCGGTCCGGCCTTTCTTGACGATGACTTGCGCGGGGATATCGCGCCAGTAGACCAAGATCAGGTCGGCCATGTATTTTCTCCAGGTATTTGATTGATTGCGGTTTGCCGAGGCGTGGCGCTGGCTATCGCACGACGCGGGGAAATTCAAAAGCGACAAACCTGCGCGGCAATGGATTCAGTCAGACTTGCAGGGGTATCAAATCTGCACAAACATGTGCGCAAGGTGCGCGGCTGACCCGAAAATGGCGACAAGCACGCCCAAGGCGGCGATGGTCACAGCAGCGGCAAGGCCCAAGGTCACGCCATCGCGCTCCGACAGAGCGAGGCCGAAAAGCGCAATGCCAAGCGCGGGCAGCCAATTGCCAAACGGGATTGGCGCAACCAGAAGGAGCGACAGAATAAAAGCGACAATGCCGATAAGCCTGTCCGCCAGCATGAGTGGAAACGGCCAAAAGCGCGGCTTCACAAGCCGTTCGGCGCGGGACAGCCAAGGTGTGAGTTTTTCAACGACCTGGCGGAACCGGTCAGCGGCGATCGGGCGCCGCAGAATGAAATCCGGGAGCCACACCTTGCTCTGGCCGACAATCATCTGCGCTGCGATGATCAGTGGAGGCAGGCCGAGAAATGCGGAGCTTCCGGGCGGCAGCGGCAGAAGATTGATCGCGGCGAACAGGAACAAAAGCGTCGCAAAGCTGCGGTCGGCCAATGCATCGCGGACATCGGCGATTGTGAATGAATCGTCGGGTCGTTCTGCGATTTCGTTGAGGACTGCGGAAAGCGAACGGTGTACGCGCTTGACCCGAGGCTGTCTCCCGTCCACCTGCGGCGCTTCCAACCCGGGATATTCCACTTGTTCAACTTCGCTGACGTCGCGATCCATCATACAAACTCCCGCACCATAAGATCGCGCCGAAGTCGTGACAAAATCATGAATTTTGAAATCTAACTTGTCTTTTTTAACAGGTTAATGAAGACGGCCCCAACTCGGCCAGAGCGAGTTGCCAAAATGCATCAGGCGCGTTTGAGTTCCGGGGTCAGATCGCCGTAGCCGGTGAACCGGTATTCATAGGCGAGCCCGAGATAGTCTGCGGCCCATTTCGCCTTTTTCTGCAGCTCGGCGTCTTCGGTCTGCGCGAGATAGACAATCTTGGTGTAATTGCCGAACACCATGTCGCGAATTTCGGGATGCTTATCCAGTTTCAAAGGCTCTATGACAAAAGCCTCGAACTGGCGGGCAAGGAAATCCGTCAGATAAAAGGCGGTGAACTCGGTCTCGATGCCAGAAAGGAATTGATCGTTGCCTGTGAAGAAAGAGTAGCAGTGCGGGCCCTCGAGCCGGGCTATGCCTTCCTCGGCGCAGATCTTATCCAGCACGCCCTGTGTGCCGCATTCGGCGTATCCGATGAAGATGCGCTGAAATCCTTCAGCCCGCGCCTTGGCGATGGCCTCGCGCATGCCGGGGCCGATCTTCTGCGGGTAGACATGCCAGATGGCCGGGAGACAGACGAGGTCTATATGATCCAGTCTGTTGGCCTCGCATATGGCCAGCACCTCGCGCGCGATGGCGCCGCAGGCGATTACGCGCAGCTTTTCGGCCGGCGGGATGTCCACTGTGGCGGGCTTTTCCATTGAACACGTTTTGCCTTAATCTCACCGTCTGACGTCAGTTGATTCTATCAGGAGAAAACATCGATGACCATCGCTTTGAAACGCGCATTCTGCGCCCTTGTCTGCGCCATGCTTCTGGCTTCCTGCGCCAACACTGTGCGCGGCGTCAGCCGGGATGTGAAAGACACCGCATCGGCGGTGGAAGACGCGGTCAACTAATCAGGCACGCTGCTGCCCACTTGTGACTTTGAAGTCAGGCGCGCGAATTCGATTGTTGATCTTTCGAATATGCGTTCCATGCAAATATTCCTGTCGAGAACAAATAGAACTGTCCGGTTTATGTGCCACATGAATTGTCCGCTTCTGTTTCGCCCGGCAGACCGGCCCGCAAGGAGCCGTAGGCGACTGGAGGGCTGGTCTGCCGGGCGGCGCGCGTCGAAGCGGTTCACGCCGCCGCCTTTATGGGTTCAAGTTCGGGCTTCCCGTCCGGGCTGAAGGTGGCGAGCTTTCTCGGGCCGTGGAAGATGGCCATGCGCCCGTCCGGATATTCGTGCACCGTCACCTTGG
>JANMMM010000224.1:0-2063 GCA_031373225.1 Phyllobacteriaceae bacterium
TATTCGGTTTTTGCCAACGGCGGCAAGGCGATTAAGCCGTCCTTGATCGACCGTATTCAGGATCGCTACGGCAAGACGATTTTCAAACATGATGAGCGTGCGTGTGAAGGCTGCGCCACGACGGGCTGGCTGGAGCAGCCGGAGCCTGAGCTCGTGGACAACCGTGATCAGGTTCTTGACCCGATGACCGCCTATCAGATCACCTCCATGATGCAGGGCGTTGTGCAGCGCGGAACGGCGTCAAATATTAAGAATATCGGCATGCCAGTCGCGGGAAAGACGGGCACAACAAACGAGGAAAAGGACGCCTGGTTCATTGGCTACACGCCCGACTTGGTTGTCGGCGTCATGATGGGCTATGATCAGCCGACTCCGATGGGCAAGGGTTCCACCGGTGGCGCGCTGTGTGCGCCAGTCTTCGAAGAGTTTGTTCAAGCGGCATTAAAGGGTGCCATGCCAGTGGACTTCCGCGTGCCCGAAGGGATGACCGAAATCGCCATCGACAGAAAGACGGGCATGCGCTCATCCGGCTCCGGCCCCAATGTCATCCTGGAAGCCTTCAAGCCCGGCACCGGTCCTGCTGATTCCTACTCAGTCATCGGCATGGAAGAAATCGCGGTGAAGGAGCGGTCCGTCGTGATCTCCCCCAAAGCGATGCAGGCAATTCAGTCAGGCAGCGGCGGCGGGCTTTACTGAATCGTTTCCTGTCCGCTTCTTTACATGCCGGTGCGCCGCACCTATAGGTCCGGCTCTTCAAACAGTTGGAACCGATCATGCGCGCCGAAATCGAGCTTTTGTCAGATGAAATCAAGCAGGGCATTGTCCTGCTGAGGAGGCATCTTTGACTGGGATCAGGGCATCAAGCGGCTTGGCTTTCTGAACGAGCGCGCCGAAGATCCAAGCCTGTGGAATGATCCGCAGGAAGCGCAGAAACTCATGCGCGAGCGCCAGCATCTGGACGACAGCGTCAACGGCATTTTGAAACTCACATCTTCGCTCGCCGACAATGCCGAGCTGATCGCCATGGGCGAGGAAGAGGGTGACCAATCCATCATCGCAGAAGCCGAGAACGCCATCCGCGCGCTCAAGGGCGAAATTGCAAGGCTTCAGGTTGAGGCGCTGCTGTCTGGCGAGGCCGATGGCAATGACTGCTATCTCGAAGTCCATTCCGGGGCAGGTGGCACGGAAAGCCAGGACTGGGCTTCCATGCTTTTGCGCATGTACACAAGATGGGCCGAGCGCAAGCGCATGAAGGTCGAGATGCTGGAATACCAGGATGGCGAAACGGCCGGCCTCAAGTCCGCGACGCTGCACATTAAAGGTCAGAACGCCTATGGCTGGCTGAAAACCGAGTCCGGCGTGCACAGGCTGGTGCGCATTTCGCCGTTTGATTCAAACGCCCGCCGCCACACGTCATTCTCCAGCGCATGGGTATATCCTGTGGTCGATGATTCAATCGACGTTGACGTCAAGGAATCCGACTGCCGTATCGACACATACCGCTCGTCCGGCGCCGGCGGCCAGCACGTCAACACCACTGACTCAGCCGTCCGCATCACGCACATTCCCACAAACATAGTCGTGCAGTGCCAGGCTGACCGCTCGCAGCACAAAAACCGCGCCACGGCATGGTCCATGCTGCGCGCAAGGCTATACGAAAATGAGCTGGAAAAGCGCGAGGCCGAGGCCAATAAGGAACAGTCCGCCAAGACCGACATCGGCTGGGGCCACCAGATACGCTCTTACGTGCTGCAGCCGTACCAGATGGTCAAGGACATGCGCACCGGCGCGGAAAGCTCAAGCCCGCAGGATGTTTTGGACGGCGATCTGGACCTGTTCATGGAAGCGGCGCTGGCGCAGCGTGTCTATGGCGGCACGGCTGAGGTTGAGGACTTAGAGTAGGTCTTCGATCTTGCGACCGGCCCGGATGAACATTGCCGGGTTGATCGCGTCGCCGTTGCGGCGCACTTCGTAGTGCAGATGCGGGCCGGTCGAGCGTCCGGTGGAGCCGACCGCGCCGACCACATCGCCCGCAGCGACCATCTGGCCTTCGGCGACATCTA
>JANMMM010000237.1:0-1799 GCA_031373225.1 Phyllobacteriaceae bacterium
CCACCGCACAATAGAAAGGAAGACCTAATGAGAATTATTTCAGCACTGGCATCCCTCGCCATCTCGCTTTCAGTAACAGGAGCAACGCCTGCCGCCGAACTTACCGACGGCACGATCAAAAAGATCGACGCCGCGCAGAAGAAAATCACCATCAAGCACGGAGAACTCAAAGAGCTCGAAATGCCGCCGATGACCATGGTTTTCGCCGCCGGCGAAAAAGTCGACCTTGCCAAGCTCAAGGAAGGCCAGAAGGTCAAGTTTATTGCGTTGCGGGTCAACGGGCGCATCACAGTGACAGAGGTCAAATAGCGCGATGGAGCCGCCGCTGAAAACGCGGCGGCTTCGCATTTCAAATCGCAGGCAACGGATCACTCCGCCGCGCTGGTCATCTCCTCCAGCATCGGCCGCGCAATCGCCGCGTTCGACTCCTTCCGCCGCTCGTCGATGATCAGATCGTCGCGCACCGTGGCGATGCGGCGGATCTGGTTCATGGTGCCGCCGGTGCCTGCCGGTATCAGGCGGCCGACGATGACGTTTTCCTTCAGGCCCTGCAGCGTGTCGATCTTGCCGGCGACCGCCGCCTCGGTGAGGACGCGGGTGGTTTCCTGGAAGCTTGCCGCCGAGATGAACGACGGGGTTTGCAGCGAGGCCTTGGTGATGCCGAGCAGGATCGGCTCGCCATGGGCGGGCCGCTTGCCCTCTTCCTTCAGCCGCTCATTGACCTCGTCGAGCTCAAGCCGCTCCACGCTGTCGCCGGCGATATAGGTCGAGTCGCCTGAGTCGGTGATTTCCACCTTCTGCAGCATCTGCCGGACGATCACCTCAATGTGCTTGTCATTGATGATAACGCCCTGCAGGCGGTAGACTTCCTGGATTTCATTGACGAGATAGGAGGCGAGAGCCTCGACGCCCTTGATTGCCAGAATGTCGTGCGGCGCCGGATTTCCGTCGAGAATGTAGTCGCCCTTTTCGACCGCGTCGCCATCCTGAAGATGGAAAGGCTTGCCCTTGGGGATCAGATACTCGACCGGATCGACCGTCGAGTCGTTCGGCTCGATGATGACACGGCGCTTGTTCTTGTAGTCGCGGCCAAAGCGGATCGTGCCGTCGATTTCGGCGATGATCGCATGGTCTTTCGGACGGCGGGCTTCGAACAGTTCCGCCACGCGCGGCAGGCCGCCCGTGATGTCCTTGGTCTTGGCGCTTTCCAGCGGGATGCGGGCGATGACATCGCCCGGCTTCACATGCGCGCCGCTGTCCACCGACAGGATCGACTCCACCGACAGCTGGATGCGGGCGTCGCCGCCGCGCGCCAGTTTGACGGCCTTGCCGGCCTTGTCCTTGATGACCATAGCGGGCTTCAGGTCCGCGCCGCGCGGCGTGGACCGCCAGTCGATGATGACGCGCTTGGTGATGCCGGTCGCCTCGTCGGAGGTTTCCGACACGGAAATGCCGTCCACCAGGTCTTCAAGGCTGACAATGCCTTCAACTTCGGTGAGAACCGGACGTGTGTACGGATCCCACTCGGCGATGCGCTGGCCGCGCTTCACCTTGTCGCCCTCATCGATATAGACCTTCGAGCCGTACGTCAGACGGTGCGAGCCGCGCTCCTTGCCGGCATTGTCGACAATGACAATCTGCATGTTGCGGCCCATGACAATCAGATTGCCATCGGTGTTGCGCACAACATTGCGGTTGCGCACCTGCACCGTGCCTTCGAACGAGGCTTCCAGGAACGACTGATCCACCACCTGCGCCGTGCCGCCCATGTGGAACGTGCGCATGGTGAGCTGGGTGCC
>JANMMM010000283.1:0-14500 GCA_031373225.1 Phyllobacteriaceae bacterium
GCGAGGAGGGCGGCACACGGAACGCCGTGGTGCGGTTGTCATAGCCCCAGGCCGTGTTGACCGGCGCCGACATGCCGGGCGTCAGCCTTCTATAAGAGTTCACATAGGGCGCCATCATCACCAAGAGCGCGGGCACATAGCGCTGCATGCCGCCGATGAAGTGGAAAAATTCCGGCGTCTCCGAGCCGTCTTCGGCGGTGAAAATGTTCTTTCCCGTGCGCCTGTTCACAATCGACTGGTGGATATGCATGGCCGATCCGGGAAGGCCCTGCATCGGCTTGGCCATGAAGGTCGCATACATGCCGTGCTTCAGCGCAGCTTCCCGGATTGTGCGCTTGAAGAAAAACACCTGGTCGGCCAGCGCCAGCGGGTCGCCGTGCCTCAAATTGATCTCCAGCTGCGACGGCCCCTCCTCATGGATCAGCGTGTCGATCTCCAGACCCTGCTTTTCGGAGAAATGGTAGATGTCGTCAACCAGCTCGTCGAACTCGTTGATGCCGGCGATGGAATAGCCCTGGCCGCCCGATATGGAACGCCCCGAGCGCCCGCGCGGCGCCTGCAAAGGCAGATCCGGGTCAATGTTCTGCGCCACCAGATAAAACTCGATCTCCGGCGCGACGACCGGCGTCCAGCCTTTGTCGGCATAGAGCTTGACCACATGGCGCAAAAGGTTGCGCGGCGTATAGGTGATGTCATTGCCCTTGGCGTCGACAATGTCGCAGATCACCTGCGCGGTCGGGTCCTCTTCCCATGGCACAGCGGTCAAGGTCGAAAGGTCCGGCACCAGTTTCAAATCGCTGTCGAGCGGATCATGGCGGAAGTCGCCGCTCTCTTCCGGATAGTCGCCCGAAATCGTCTGGCGGAACACCGCGTTCGGCAAAGCCAGCGATGTCTCAGAGGTGAACTTGGAGGAGGGCATCATCTTGCCCTTCGGAACGCCCGCAATGTCCGGCGTGATGCATTCAATATCTTCGATATTGCGCCAGGAAAGCCATTCCTTGGCTTCCTTCCAGTTCTTGACGCCTTGCAGGCTTTTGACGTGTCTGGGGGTTACGCGGCGTTTAGTTGCGGGTTTTTTGTCGGGCGTTTCGAGCGCCATGATGCACCGGAGGCTTTGTTGAAGATGGAACACCTTAGCCGTGAAGCGGGGGGAAAGGAAACCCCCTGTGCCCAATCCTGCGAAGCGCCACGAGCGAAGCGGGTGCGCGCCGCGCCAATCCGCCGCGCACCCCTCCACTCCGAGATTGACGCAAGCTGGAATATCGGCAAGCTGACCCGCGTGGCAAATTCTTCAAGCAAGGCCGGTATCTCCCCATGAACACGACCTTCGTCCGCTCCGCCATCGTCCTCGGCCTTCTCTCCTGCGTCGGGCCGTTTGCGATTGACATGTATCTTCCGGCGCTCCCGGCGGTCGCTGCGGACCTGAATGCCAGCATCGCCGCAGTGCAAGTGACGCTCACCGCCTTCTTCATCGCATTCGGCGTGTCGCAACTCGTCTACGGGCCTGCTGCGGACTGGTATGGCCGTAAGCCGCCGCTCTATGTTGGGCTTGCGATCTTTATCGCCGGTTCGCTTGCCTGCGCTTTCGCGCCCAGCATCGGCTGGCTGACGGCGGCGCGGTTTATGCAAGGCGTTGGCGCGGCGGCTGTCATGGTCATTCCGCGCGCCGTCATCCGAGACATGCACACAGGCACGGACGCGACGCGGCTGATGGCTTTGGTCATGCTGGTCATCAGCGTCTCGCCCATGCTCGCTCCGCTGGCTGGCAGCGGGCTCATCAAGGTCTGGGACTGGCGCGTGATTTTCCTCGTGCTGATGGCGGCGGGCGGCGCAAGCCTGCTGCTGACCGCCGTCTTCCAGCCGGAAACGCTCAAGACCGAAGACCGCGTACCAATCGAGCCACGCACGCTGCTGGCCGGTTCGAAGACGCTGTTGAGCGACCCATATTTTATGGGGCTGACCTTTATTGGCGGCTTTGGCATGGCGAGCTTCTTCGTCTTCATCGCCAGCGCCTCGTTTGTCTACACCAACCAGTATGGCTTAACGCCCACCGGCTTCAGCATCGCCTTCGCCATCAACGCCATTGGCTTCTTCGGCGCGTCGCAGATGGCGGCGGGTCTTGGCGAGCGGTTCGGCATGGCGCGAGTAGTGTCCGCCGCCACCGCTGGTTTTTTGTTTTTTACCGTGCTTCTGTTCGCCTTCATCCTGGCCGGATTCGGCAGCCTCTATGTCGTGGTCGGCCTTCTACTCATGGCCAATGCCTGCCAAGGGCTTGTCATCCCGCCGGTCATGGTGATGGCGCTTGATCCGCATGGCGACATTGCCGGGCTTGCCTCTTCGCTTGGCGGCACGCTTCAGATGTTGGCGGGCAGCCTTATGATCGCGCTGGCAAGCCCGTTTTTTGATGGCACTGCCCTGCCAATGGTCACGGCCATCACGCTCTGCGCCGCCTGCGCGTTCATCCTGGCGCGGATGGTTCTGCCGAAGGCAAGGACGGCGGAGCAGGGGGCCGGGTAGCGGCGCGCACCGCCATGAACCATTTTCCCCGCCGTTGCGACACATGCCCGGTTCCATTAAAGTGCCCGCGGGGCAGCCACATTCCTTGGGGAATTCACATGCGCAACATGCTTCTTTCGATCACCGCTCTCGCCGCCATTCTCGCGCTCGCCGCGCCCGCCTCCGCCCAATATTGCGAAGGCAAGGTGCGCGGCCTGTCGAACAATTACAATCCCGCCACCGGCTCCGGCTTCCTCGCCGTGCGCGCCGGCCCGACCCGCTCGGCGACGCAGCTCGGCGAACTGTTCAATGGCGACACGGTCGAAATCTTCCGCCGCAAGGACAGCTGGTACAAGGTCGCGGCGACCGACGGTTCGGTCGAGGGCTGGGCGAGCGTGCGCTGGATACGGAACGATTGCCGTTACTGAAACAGTGTGTTATACTTTTATATAACTAGATCGGAGTTCTCATGGCAACGGTGATGCTGCGCAAGGTGGGCGGGTCGACAATGCTGGCGATTCCGCCCGCAATGATGGAAGAATTGGAGCTGACCTTGGACACGCCGGTCAGTCTGCGCATCGACAGCGGCAAGCTGACCGTTGCGGCGGCCCGGCCGCGCTACCGGCTCGCGGATCTGCTGGCGCAGTGCGAAGGCGGCCCGCTGACCGAGGAAGACAAGACATGGCTGAACGCACCGTCGGTGGGGGCTGAGATTTAACGTTGGAACGCGGCGAAGTCTGGCACGTTGATCTTGACCCTGTCATGGGCCGGGAACAGCAGGGAAAGCGGTTCGTGCTGATCGTTTCAACGAGGCCGTTTAACCTGCTGACAGGTGTGCCAATTGTGGTGCCGATCACAATTGGCGGTGAATTCGCGCGCAGCAAGGGATTTGCTGTGTCCCTGTCCGGAGCAGGCACAAGAGCCGCCGGCATCGTCCGCTGTGACCAGCCGCGCGCTGTTGATATGAAAGCCAGGAACGGAAAGCGAATTGAAAAAGTGCCGGACTTCATTGTTGATGATGTGCTGGCAAGGGTCACAGCGCTGTTTGAATGAACGAGCAATCCCTCACTGAAAATCAAACGCGCTCAATCCCGACACCATCTCGTCCAGCCCTAGCGGGCGGGTGATCGGGGGCTCCGCGCGCGAGAGGCAGCCTGACCGCTCGCAGAGGCGGCAGGCGGGGCCGACCGGCGTGGCGGCGGGGAGGGTGCCCCCGTAGACAGTCTCGTCCTTAAAGGCGACGTCGCAGCCGAGCAGCATTGCCGTGCGGCGCGGGCGTTCGCTGAATGCGCCGTGCGGTCCCTCCAGCGTGCGGGCAATCACCAGAAACTCCGCCCCGTCCGGCATTTCCACCGCCTCGGTCAGGATGCGCTGCGGCTGAGCGAAGGAATCGTGGATGATGAGCTTAGGACACGCGCCGCCGAAACGCTGCTGCGGATAGCCCTGCGCGCCGGCGCGGCGGAAGCGGTTCCCCGCATGATCGATCTCCAGCATGAAAAACGGCACACCCGCTGCGCCATTTCGAGAGAGCGTGGTCAGCCGGTTCGCAGTTTGCTCGAAAGAAGTGTTGAAGCGTGAACGCAGCACGTCAATGTCATATTTCGCCCGCTGCGCCGCGCTGAGGAATGCCGGATAGGGCATCATCAGCGCATGCGCCGCATAGCGCCCCAGCTCGAACCGCGCGATGCGCCGCGCTTCGTCACTCGAGAGTTTCAATCCTTGTATTTCCCCGGCGATGGCCACCTGCATCCGCATCAGGCAGGCCTCAATGGCGATCTCGCGCGTCTGGTCGGGACCGGACAGGCGCTCGGAAATGAACAGGCGCTGCGAATGCCGGTCGTAGCGCCGCCGCCAGTTCGGCATGATTGCGGCGGGCAGCACGCGCACGGAAATGCCGTGCTGCGACTTCAGCCAGCCCTTCAGCGCGCCGGACAGATCCTCGCCCGGCTTGATGAGATCGGCGAACGCCTCCGCCTCGCCTTCGATATTCTCAAAGAAATTCGGCCGCGCCGCCAAGACCTCCTGCACTTCCTCCAGCGGCAGCCGCGCGCCGGTCAGCGCCGGGCGGCCGTCCTTGGACATCAGCAATGAGAGGTCCGACAGCCGCGCCTGGCTTTCGCGGTAGGCGCGGTGGAGCTTGACGAACGCGCCCGCCGCATTGGGCGCGGCTTCGGCGACTTCGATCAGCTCCTCCGGCCCCGGCAGCTCGGCCGCGAGCAGCGGGTCGGCGAAGACTTCGCGCAGGGCGTTGACCACGCCG
This sequence comes from Phyllobacteriaceae bacterium, assembly GCA_031373225.1. GTDB lineage: Bacteria > Pseudomonadota > Alphaproteobacteria > Rhizobiales > Rhizobiaceae > JANOYJ01. The sequence continues at coordinate 4,757 of JANMMM010000283.1, forward strand.
CCGGTCTCGCCCTGAAGCTCAACGGGGTCAATCTTGAAGGCGGCGGAAAGTTTCAGGATGAGCTGCACGGTCAGCGGGCGCTGGTTGCGCTCGATCAGATTGAGATAAGAGGGCGAGATGCCGACGGCCTCCGCCATCGCCGTCTGCGTCAGCCCCCGCTCCTTGCGGATGCGCCTGATGCGGGGGCCGGCGAAGATTTTCTGATCGGGCATGGGGAAGTATCCGCTTCGTTTGTTGACTCTCCCTCACCTGCTTCGCTCCGCGAAGCTGTCCTCTCCCCGTGGGGGAGAGGCGAAGGAGCGCCACTTTCTTTCGCCTCTCCCCACCGGGGAGAGGACAGTCTTGCGTAGCAAGACAGGTGAGGGAAAGTCTGACAACCAATCGTTACACAAATTTACAAAAAGGAGCAATAAACTAAATTTACAATTTTGACAATTTTACAATCTCACCCTGTCAATCCCCCGACAAAATGACCTAATGAAATGGTCGAGAAATGTGATTTCCCTCGCAAACTGCTGCGCCGCACTGTAACAAAAGTCATGAAACGAGGTCCAAGCCTCAGTCGTCCCTAATCAACGGAGTCATTCCATGACGGATTTTTACAACCTCGTCCCCTCCGCCCCCGAAGGCCGCTTCGACGGCATTGAGCGGCCCTATTCGCCCGCCGATGTCAAAAAGCTGCGCGGCTCGGTGCAGGTGCGCCAGACTTTGGCCGAGATGGGCGCGAACCGGCTTTGGAAGCTGCTGCACGAGGAGGATTTCGTCAACGCGCTCGGTGCGCTGTCCGGCAATCAGGCCATGCAGATGGTCCGCGCGGGCTTAAAAGCGATCTACCTCTCCGGCTGGCAGGTCGCGGCGGACGCTAACACGGCGTCCTCCATGTATCCCGACCAGTCGCTCTATCCTGCCAACGCCGCGCCGGAACTGTGCAAGCGCATCAACAAGACCCTGCAGCGCGCCGACCAGATCGAGACGTCGGAAGGGCAGGGGCTGTCGGTTGACACCTGGTTCGCGCCGATCATCGCCGACGCTGAAGCCGGATTCGGCGGCCCGCTCAACGCGTTCGAAATCATGAAGGCCTTTATCGAGGCTGGCGCCGCGGGCGTGCATTATGAGGACCAGCTGGCGTCGGAAAAGAAGTGCGGCCATCTCGGCGGCAAGGTTCTCATCCCGACCGCCGCCCATATCCGCAACCTCAACGCCGCGCGCCTCGCCGCCGACGTCATGGGCACGCCGACGCTGATTGTCGCGCGCACCGACGCCGAGGCCGCGAAGCTCCTGACCTCCGACATTGACGAGCGCGACCGCGAGTTTGTCGATCATGCGGCGGGCCGCACGGTCGAGGGTTTCTATCAGGTCAAAAACGGCATTGAGCCCTGCATCGCCCGCGCCATCGCCTATGCGCCGCACGCGGACCTGATCTGGATGGAGACCGGCAAGCCTGATCTTGCGCAGGCCAAACGCTTCGCCGAAGCCGTCCATAAGGCGCGCCCCGGTAAAATGCTCGCCTACAATTGCTCGCCTTCGTTCAACTGGAAAAAGCATCTCGACGACGCCACAATTGCCAAATTCCAGCGCGAGCTGGGCGCGATGGGCTACAAGTTCCAGTTCATCACGCTGGCCGGGTTCCATCAGCTCAACCACGGCATGTTCGAACTGGCGCGCGGCTACAAAGACCGGCAGATGTCGGCCTATTCCGAGCTGCAGGAGGCCGAGTTCGCCTCCGAGGCCAACGGCTACACCGCCACCAAGCACCAGCGCGAGGTAGGCACCGGCTATTTCGACGCCGTGTCGATGGCGATCTCCGGCGGCAAATCGTCGACGACCGCCATGCATGAATCGACTGAACACGAACAATTCCGCCCGGCGGCGGAGTAGCCAAATCGGGGACCGTTTACTTGGCTTCGCACTCAAGCTGACAAGCAGGCAGCGATTGACAAGGCCAAGTAAACTGTCCCCGATTTTTCCACCATTCAAACAGGAGCCACCCCATGTCCACCAAGCCCCCCGTCAAGCAGCGCGCCGAGGAACAGTCCTCCGCCATGACCGCCGACCAGCAGTCCGCCATCCGCATGGTCGCCAACGACCTGCACCGGCTCAACCAGTCCGTCATGAAGGCGGTCGAGGCGGGCGTCTCGGTCGAGCTCGTCCGCTCGCTGCGCCACCATGGCGGCGACGGCAACTGGGGCGACCTCCTGATCCCGGTCATCGTCACGGGGCAGAAAATGCCGAAGTTTGCGGAAGCGGCGGAATAGTCCAAGAGCGCTGCAAATCTTTTGGCGAAAGGCCGGTGTGCTTAGAGATCCGTGCCAGCATCCTTGGTCCAATCTCCTCGCCATCATGAAAGGCGAAGACAAAGTCGGGCCAGCCCGGCTTGGCGAGAGTTTTATGGGAACCAGTCTGCCGCTTCAGTGACCAGCCAGCGCGCTCCAGCGCCTTGAAAACGCGCCGGGCCTTGGCAGCGGGAAAGTCCGTCATTCGGCGGCGATGCGCACGGAGATCGGCATGGCGCCGCTCTCGCCTTGATCAATCCGGTCAGCCAAAACGCGCAGCGCCAGAGACTCAGCTTTTGCAATGGCTTCACCCTCGCTCGCGCCATATGCCATGACGCCCGAAATTTCAGGCACCTCGGCGATCCAGCGTCCGTCGGCTTCGAGCTCGGTTTCGAAGGTGATGTTCATGGGAACCGGTCCTTTGGGAAATGCAATACACCAAGAATGCGTTGTTTGCCAGATTTGAAGAGCCTGTCGGTTTTGCGCTTGACGATCCCGCCGCAGGCTCCATCTCTGTCGCATCCATTGACAGCCAAAGAGAGCCCCGCGTGTCGTCCAGAAATCCCTATGACCGGGACGCGCCCGTGCCTTCTGGACGCTTGTCGCGGCTCTTCAGTCTGGGCGGCATGGCGGCGGGGATTGCCGGGCGGATGGCGGCGGATGGGCTGCGGGAGATGGCGGAAGGCAAGCGGCCGGATTTGTCCAGCCTCCTCCTGACGCCCGCCAACGCGCTGCGCTTCACCGAACGCCTGTCCCATATGCGCGGCGCGGCGATGAAACTCGGACAGATGCTGTCGATGGATGCGGGCGCCGTGCTGCCGCCGGAGCTGACCGCGATTCTGAGCCAGCTGCGCGAGGACGCCAAACCCATGCCTGCCGCGCAGCTGCGGCGAGTGCTTGACGCTGAATGGGGCTCGGGATGGCAGGGGCGCTTTGCCCGCTTTGACATGCGCCCCTTCGCCGCCGCCTCGATCGGCCAGGTGCACCGCGCCGCGCTGCCGGATGGGAAGGAGCTGGCTGTAAAGGTGCAGTATCCGGGCGTTCGCGCCAGTATTGACAGCGACATTGACAATGTGGCGGCGCTGATGCGGCTGCCGGGCCTGTTACCGCGTGGTTTGGACATTGCGCCGCAGATGGAGGAGGCTAAGCGGCAGCTGCGGGAAGAGTCGGATTATGCAGCAGAGGCGCGGCATCTTCTGAAATTCCGCCAATTGCTTGCCGGGTCGGACCTCTTCATCCTGCCTGAGCTGAACACCGAATTCAGCACCGGCCAGGTTCTGGCCATGACTTTTATGGACAGCGAGCCGTTCGAGACGCTGGTCCGCGCGCCGCAGGACGTGCGCGACCGGGCGGCGGCGGATCTGATCGAATTCACCCTGCGCGAGCTATTCGAATTCGGCTTCATGCAGACCGATCCAAACCTTGCCAATTACCGCTGGCAGCCGGCGACGAGTAAAATTGTCCTCCTCGACTTCGGCGCCGCGCGCGCCATAACCCCTGAACTGGGCCTGGATTTCCGCGCGCTCCTGAACGCCGGGCTGGACGGTCAAGCCGAACCCATCCGCGCCGCCATGCGCAAGATCGGCTATTTCAATTCACAGGTCGCCGCCCGCCACCAGCGCCTTATCCTTCAGATGTTCACCACGGCCATGGAGCCGCTGCGCCAGGACACCCCGTTCGACTTCGCGCGCGCGGACCTTCTCGAACGCCTGCGCGACATGGGTCTTGCCATCGGCAACGACCGCGACCTCACCCACGTTCCGCCCGCCGCAACCCTTTTCCTGCACCGCAAGATTGGCGGCATGTATCTGATGGCGGCCAAGCTGAAGGCGCGGGTGCGGCTGCGGGCGATTGTGGAGCGCTGGCGTTAGCGCCGGAACCTCCCCTCGCCAGCGACACGCCCCGCCGCTATCACACGCTCGCAACCTTCCCGATTCTGCGAGCCTCGCCACATGTCAACCGACCCAATTCCGTTCCCGCAGTCTCCCGCCCAGACCAAAGACGGCATTGGAGCGTGGCTTGTTATCGGGTCTGCGCTGGTCTGGTCGTTCGGCGGCGCGATATCGCGGTTTCTGCCAGGCCTGGAAGCGTGGACGCAGATTTTCTGGCGGTCTCTTTGGGCCTGCCTGTTCCTTCTGGCGTTCCTTTTTCTGCGCGACGGGCGGCGCGGAATTGACGCGTTCCGCCAGATGGGCTGGCCTGGGGTGGTGGTCGCGCTGTGTTTTGCCGCGGCCTCCATCTCTTTCGTCACGGCGTTGCAATACACGAGCGTTGCCAAAATTGTCCTGATTGGCGCAACGGTGCCGCTGGTGGCGGCGCTGATCTCGCGGATACTATTCAGCGAGCGCATTGCGCCCGCGACGTGGGTGGCGATAGCGGCGGTGATCGCCGGCGTCGCCATCATGGTGTCGGATTCGCTTGATGGCGGCGGTTCGGTCAAAGGCATTCTGCTGGCCATGCTGATTGCGCTGGTCTTTTCCATCGCCACTGTCACTACGCGGCGCTATTCCGGCGTTCGCATGACGCCGGCTGTGGCGCTCGCCACCGGGCTTGCCGCGCTTCTGGCGCTCAGCCAGGCGGAAACGATCAGCGTCACCGCCGTTGAAATGTCATGGCTGTTTGCCTTCGGCGCGCTGAATCTGGGCCTCGGCATGGCGTTGTTCGTCACCGGCGCCCGGCTGATCCCGGCGGCCAACGCGGCCCTGTTTGGCACGCTGGAGACGGTGCTCGGCCCCGTGTGGGTTTGGCTCATCCACAATGAGGCGGCGAGCCCGCGCGTTCTGACCGGCGGCGCCATCGTTTTGGCCGCGCTCGTCGCGCATCTGGCGCTTGAGCGGCGGCGCGCGGCGGCTTAACCAAGCAGAATATTAATTTGGCTTAACGATTTGCTGAAATGGTTGACTTTGCGGCCCCAAGCTTGTCAGCTAAGCCGATGGGAAACACAGCAGGCGCATCTTGAGTTCCAGAATTCCCGAAGCCGCGCGGCGCAGCGCGGCCACCGTGTTGATATCACCACGCGCCGGTCCGGTCTGGGCCGGAGCACCAAGCGCTGCTTTTTATTCCATCGAAAGAAATGTCCGTGATGAAGGCCCGGCGGGTCCGCGCGCGGGCGCGTCGTCATAAAAAAAAGAATGAGGTAAATCATGGTCCGAAACATACTGCTCGCGTCAACCTTCCTGCTGGGTGGCCTGACGGCTGCCAATTCCCAGGAGCGTGTCGTCAACGTCTTCAACTGGTCTGACTATATCGAGCCGTCCATCCTTGAGGATTTCACCAAGGAAACCGGAATCAAAGTCGTTTATGACGTGTTTGACTCCAACGAGATCCTCGAAACCAAGCTGCTCGCCGGCGCCAGCGGCTATGACATCGTCGTGCCAACCGCCAGCTTTCTTTCGCGTCAGATACAGGCCGGCGTGTTTCAAAAGCTAGATAAATCCAAGCTCACCAATCTTGGAAACTCATGGGACATGGTCAATGAGCGCATCGCCGTGTACGATCCGGGCAATGAATATGCGCTCGACTATATGTGGGGCACGACCGGTATCGGCTACAACAAGGCCAAGGTCAAAGAGCGGCTCGGGACTGACACAATCGATTCCTGGAGCGCGATTTTTGATCCGGCCATCAGCGGCAAGCTCGCCGACTGCGGGATTTACATGCTGGATTCGGCCACCGACATCATGCCCGCCGCGCTCAACTATCTCGGCCTCAACCCGGACAGCCACGCCAAGGAAGACCTTGCCAAAGCTGAGGAGCTGATGCTCTCAATCCGCCCGAATGTGAAGAAATTCCATTCGTCCGAATATATCAACGGGCTCGCCAATGGCGACATCTGCATGGCCGTCGGCTTCTCCGGCGACATGTTCATCGCCGCCGACCGGGCCGAGGAGGCCAAGCAGCCGTTCGAAATCGCTTATTCCGTGCCGAAAGAGGGCGCGCTGATGTGGTTCGACGTCATGGCGATACCGGCTGACGCCAAGAATGTCGCCGAGGCGCACGAGCTCATCAACTATTTGCTGCGCCCGGAAGTCATTGCAAAGGCTTCGGACTTCATCTCCTACGCCAACGGCAACAAGGCGAGCATTCCGCTGATCAGCAAGGAGATCACCGGCAATCCGGCCATCTATCCAGACGAGGCGACGCTCGCGAAACTCTACACGGTTTCACCCTGGGCGCCGAAGGAGCAGAGGCTCCTGACCCGCGCCTGGACCAAGGTTGTCACTGGCCAGTGATGAAATGATCCGGTCCCGGCGGAATGTCCGCCGGGACCGGTCGATGAAATTGTGTGAGAGGTCAGGGGACAGACATGAAATCACTCGGAAACATCCGCCGCTCCTTCGCGCCTTGGACCGACCCCGCCGCCAAGCCCTATATTGGCATTGAGCATGTGACCAAAGTGTTTGGCGACTTCACCGCGGTGGACGACCTTTCCCTCAATATTTACCAGCGCGAATTTTTCGCCCTTCTCGGCGCATCCGGCTGCGGCAAGTCCACGCTGCTGCGCATGCTGGCCGGGTTTGAAAACCCGACCAAGGGCAAGATCACGCTGGACGGCCAGGACATGGCCGGCATTCCGCCCTACAAGCGCCCGGTCAATATGATGTTCCAGTCCTACGCGCTGTTTCCACATATGAGCGTTGAAAACAACATTGCCTTCGGCCTCAAGCAGGAAGGCATGGCCAAATCCGAAATCGACGACCGCGTCCAGTCCATGCTCAAGCTCGTCAAGCTGACGCAGTTCGGCAAGCGTAAGCCGCATCAGCTCTCCGGTGGCCAGCGCCAGCGCGTCGCGCTCGCCCGCTCCATCGCCAAGCGCCCGAAAGTTTTGCTGCTCGACGAGCCGCTCGGCGCGCTCGACAAGAAGCTGCGCGAGGAAACGCAGTTCGAATTGATGGATCTGCAGCAGGAACTCGGTCTGACATTTGTTGTCGTCACGCACGATCAGGAGGAGGCCATGACAATGGCCGACCGCATCGCCATTATTGACAAGGGAAAAATCATGCAGGTGGCGACACCAGCCGAAGTCTATGAGGCGCCCAATTCGCGCTTCGTCGCCGACTTCATCGGCAATGTCTCGACCTTCGAGGGCAAGGTGGAGAAGTGCGGTAATGGCGTTCTTGACATCGCCGCCAATGACGGATTTGCCATCCGCGACGACAGCGCCGAAACATATGAGAAGGGCTCCACAGTCTGGTTCGCCATCCGCCCGGAAAAGCTGAAGCTCAGCAAGAAGAAGCCGGCGGACGCAGGCGTCAACGCCATGGAAGGCGAGGTCTACGACATCGCCTATCTGGGCGACATGACGGTCTTCCACGTCAAGCTGGCGGCGGGCGGCAAGGTCGTCAAGATTTCGCAGATGAACGCCTCAAGAGCGGCGGAAGAGCCACTGGCCTGGGATGACAAGGTCTGGGTTTCTTTTGCGCCGGACGCCGGCATTGTGCTGAGGGGGTGAGGCCATGAACCGCGCGCTCACCGCCATCTTCAACCGCCTGACCATCGGCGTGCCTTACCTCTGGCTGATTTTGTTTTTCCTTGTGCCTTTCGCCATCGTCTTCAAGATTTCGCTTTCCGAGACCGCCATCCAGATGCCGCCCTACAATCCGGTGTTTGATGGCACGGAGACGGCGGAGAAGCTGAAGTCTCTCTCCATCAGCAATTACACATTCCTGACCGAGGACCCGCTCTATTACCGGTCCTATATTTCCAGCATCACCACCGCCGGCATCGCCACTTTCATCGCGCTGCTGATCGGCTATCCGCTCGCCTATGGCATGGCGCGCGCGCCTTCGACGCTGCGCCCAACGCTGCTGATGCTGGTCATCCTGCCGTTCTGGACCTCGTTCCTGATCCGGGTTTACGCCTGGATCGGCATCCTCAAACCCGAAGGCCTGCTCAATCAGCTGCTGATTTATCTGAATATTATAGACACGCCCTTGCAGATCATGAACACCTATACGGCGATCTATATCGGCATTGTCTATTCCTACCTGCCGTTCATGGTGCTGCCGATTTATTCAGCGCTGGAGAAGATGGACTATTCGCTGATCGAGGCGGCGCAGGACCTTGGCTGCCCGCCGGCGAAAGCCTTCTGGAAAGTGACCTTCCCGCTGTCGCTGCCGGGCGTCGTCGCCGGCTGTTTCCTTGTTTTCATCCCGGCCACCGGCGAGTTCGTCATTCCCGATCTTCTCGGCGGGTCCTCGACGCTGATGATCGGCAAAACGCTGTGGAACGAGTTCTTTTCGAACCGAGACTGGCCGGTTTCCTCCGCGGTGGCGGTCATTCTACTGCTGCTGCTGGTTATCCCGATTGTGCTGTTCCAAAACGCGCAGGCCAAGGCGCAGGAGGCGGGCAAATGAACATTTCCTGGACAAGGTTCAACATCACCTCCGTCGTTTTCGGCTTCGCCTTCCTCTATTTGCCGATCATCATTCTGGTGATCTACTCTTTCAACGAATCCAAGCTCGTCACCGTCTGGGGCGGATTCTCGACAAAATGGTACGCTTCGCTGTTCCAGAATCAGGGCCTGATGGACGCCGCCTGGGTCACCATCCGCGTCGCGCTGCTCTCCGCCAGCATGGCCACGGTGCTCGGCACGCTCGGCGCGCTGGCGCTGACGCGCTACACAAGGTTCCGCGGCCGCATCCTGTTCTCCGGCATGATCTACGCGCCGCTCGTCATGCCGGAAGTCATCACCGGGCTTTCATTGCTGCTGCTGTTCGTCGCTGTCGGCTTCGACCGCGGTTTCTGGACGGTGACGCTGGCGCACACAACGCTGACCATGTGCTTCGTCGCCGTCGTCGTGCAGTCGCGCCTCATCACCTTTGACCGCTCGCTCGAAGAGGCGGCGATGGACCTTGGGGCGACGCCGTTCAAAACCTTCATGCAGATCACGCTGCCGGTCATCCTGCCCGCCGTCGTCTCCGGCTGGATGCTGGCCTTCACCCTGTCGCTCGACGACCTTGTGATCGCCTCTTTCACGTCAGGGCCCGGCGCGACGACGCTGCCGATGAAAATTTATTCGCAGGTCCGCCTTGGCGTCACGCCTGAAATCAATGCCGTGTGCTCGCTGATGATCGCCTTCGTCTCCGTCGGCGTCATTCTCACCGCGCTTTTGAACAGACGCCGCGAAGTGCAGCGCGTGCGCGATGAACAGGCGGCTTTGCGCGGATAGCTACTCCCGCTTGCCCGGCGGGCGAAGCAGATAGACGACGATCCAGATGGGCACAATGATCAGCGCGCCCAGCGCCATGTTCGGCAGCGCCCACATCGCGCCTTTCCGGATCATTTCCTGCGCGGCTTCCGGCGTCACACCGGCCTTGCCGAGCAGCGTCAGCGCGTCAAGATTAAGCGCCTGCAGCACGGCGCCCGTGATCAGCGATGCAAGGCCAAGTTTGAAAAACATCGAAATCAAGAAATCACGCTGCCCGGAACGGTCCAAACCCAATCGGCAAAGTACAGCGATCCATCGGGC
>JANMMM010000300.1:0-16451 GCA_031373225.1 Phyllobacteriaceae bacterium
CGAGCATCGCTCGGCCTGATGAAGGTTCCAACCCAAGGCCGAGCAATGCTCGGCGCTCCGTCCTACTATTGCTTCTTCAACGCCGACAGATACTCCACCAAGTCCACCAGCTCCTGCGTCGCCTTCAATAAGGTGCTTGTAGATTGGATCAAATCTGCCTGACATGTCGCGCGACATAACTCTTTCCTCAAATGACAGGAAAATCAGCTTTCTGCTTGAACGTGCGCCGTTGAAGGTTTCCTGCTCCGACCGGTCAAACCCGGAAAGGTTCGGCCAGGAAAGATAAAGGTCTAGCCGGTTCGCCATGCCGCTGCGGCGCTGTTCAGTGAGGCGGATCATGTTTTCTGGAACCGACAGGACATCGTCCCCGATAATGATCTCATGCCGCTGCATGCTGTCGGAGTGACCCCCAAGCGCAATGCGCCCTCCGACCAGCCTCTCGCCCAGACTGAGCAGGAGCGCAATCAATGCAAGGCCGGCAAAGATGAAAAACAGGCGCTGGGCATACTTCAGACCAACCGTTTGTTCGGTTTCAATGGTGCTGAGGCTCATGAGGGGTTTGCCTTTTGAAGTGTCCGGTTTCCGGACAGATATTGCGGCACATAGCTTGCACCGTTTGAGAGGACGAGTGTCGTGGATTTATGGTTAAGGACGGGTAAATGCCGGATGCGGCGCTTTTTGCGTATGCCTATCTCGTTGGAACGGCGTTCTCTGCGCTGATCGGCTCAGCGGTGGAGTTGCGCGCGGGGGAAAGCGGCGGGATGCGACCGCCATTCCTGGCACACGATCACATTTTCCGCTCTCTCGGCCTCACGCTCTGCGCCGGCTCCTACTTGCTGGTTTGCGAGCTTCGAAGGGCGCGCGGCGGGGGAGCTGTGTCCGCGTCTGTAGTGTCCGCGGGATTGTTGGCCGCGTCGGTCTGGGCGCTTGCCACAGGGATTCTTTTGGTCGAACTTATGGCGCAGGTCAGAACAGCCATTTGAAAAGAAGGCGGCAACAGGATGCCACTCTATGCGCTTGACGGGATTTCGCCTGAGTTCGAGGACAGGGACAGCAATTTCATCGCCAAAGATGCGGTGCTGACCGGCAAGGTGCGCATTGGTCGCGATGTGAGCGTCTGGTTCGGCGCGTCGATCCGGGGCGACAATGAGGCAATTGAGATTGGCTCGGGCACCAATGTGCAGGAGCAGACCATTATGCACACCGATCCCGGCTATCCGCTCATCATCGGGCAGGGCTGCACGATCGGCCACCGGGCGCTGCTGCATGGCTGTGTGATCGGGGACAATTGCCTTATCGGCATGGGCGCGATCCTGTTGAACGGTGCGAAGATTGGTGAAAATTCGCTGGTCGGGGCCGGATCGCTGGTGACGGAGGGCAAAAGCTTCCCGCCTGGCAGCCTGATCGTCGGCGTTCCGGCCAAGCTGGTCAGGGAGCTCGACGCGGCGGCGATTGCCAAGCTGAGGGCGTCAGCCAGCCATTATATAAAGAACGGTAGCCGTTTTCTTTCGGGTCTTCAGGACCTTTGAGTGTTTGAAAAGGGGTGGAGCCAGCCCGGGGACGGGGCTGGCTCCTAGACCTGGCCGTTGGGACGAGGAGGGTGGGGACTCGGCCAGGAATTCAAGAAACCTAATTCACGCTGCCCACCATCGGCGCGCGCCCGTCATTGACTGACACCCAATCACCGGGCGCCTCCACTGACTGGCGTTTGAGGAAACGGTAAGGGGTCTTAGTCCAGAGCACGATTGACGGTTCCAGATTATCGAGCACAAAATCGCCGCGGTCGGTGCGCACGGTTAAGACCGCATGGCCGTCGCCATTCTGCTGGCGGACAACGGTGATGAGAAGATTATGGCCGGATAGGCCCTGCTCCATCAGCTGGCGGCGCTTGAGCAGGACATAATCCTCGCAATCGCCGCGGTTCTGCGGATAAGACCAAAGCTCCGGCACGCCCCACAAATCCTGATCGGTGATCGGCTCAATGTGGGCATTAGCCGCATTATTAACAAATTGGAGCAGTGCCCAGGACTTGGGCGTCAATGTCAAAGGCTTTGCCGAGCCTGTGAACTGCATGCACTCGGACGGCAAACGCTGGCACAGGTCGTAATGCCCGACAGGCTGCGTTGTCGCCGCGCCGGTCTTCATTGACGCGCCTGCAAACACCGGCGAAGCAAGCATGACGCTCGCAAGTGCGGCCATCAGTCCTCTCAACGCTGTGTTTGACATTGCTGCCTCTCCTCTGATGGAAAGACAATGACACAGATAGTTTTACTTCATAGAAAGAATCAAAGTTGCAAAAAAGACAATTTATATTGAAATTATACTAGTATTCTACTCAAATACAGTTCGAATATGCTTCAATTTCTCGCAAGCGGGTTGAAGAAGAATTCACCATGCATGCACCCTCGGCCGAAAGGTTGGAGCAGTTCCGGAGACTTGCTGACTCCCGGACCTTCCGGGGAGAAGGCGGTTCGCGTGGCGGACCGGCTGAGGGAATGTTGGATGTGGGTTAATATTCCCATTTCCGGGTCATGACTTCCACGCTGCACTCTATGGACGGGATGATCCTGCCGCAAGCGGAAGCGCATGCGTCCATTTTTTGCTTCGGCAGGCACAGGTGGAAGTTGGTCAGAGCGCAAAGTGGCGTGGGACCCGGCACCGCGCGCCCGATGGCGCCGGCACCATGTTTGAAATTGTCAGGCCGCGAAAGCCGCTTCGAGTGTTTCGTGGCGCTGAACGACGGCGAATTCGATGGCGACGCCTTCGTCAAAGTGGCGGACCACAACACCGCGCATGTTGCCCAACGTGATTGGCGTTCCAAGCGCAGGTTTGGCGTCAGACTCGACCGCAGCGCCGGAGAGTGACAGGTCGACGATCCGGCACTGATATTGGCGTCCGTCATTCAAGGTCATCACGGACATCGGATTCTGCGGCAGCACGCGCTCGTGGCGGCGGTCTTCCGGCAGGTCGAGCTCATGCTTGTTGGCAAGCCAGGTCAATTGCGCCGCGAGCTTGTCCTTCTTGCGGTCTGAAGCCAAGATCGTCATGGCAAAGCCGTCCGGCAGGCCGCGCGTCAAAACGCCTTCGACGCGGCCGATATGGTCGATATAGGCGATGACTTTTTCGCCGAGGTCGCCCATGTGATCTGTGATGAACGAAGCATTGCCTGGCGACATGTCAACGACTTGGCACGGATGCTCCGTCCGGTCCTCCAGCATGAACCGGCCATAGACCTTGACCTTGACGCGCTGGTAAGAGCGGTTTTCGGAGTTTCCGTAGCCAGATGCGCCTGTTTCGGACATCGCGGGTTCCATGAAATAATCAAGTTGAACGGCATTGCCGCTTTCCACATACCCCAGAATAGGAAATTTCTATTAACAAGCCGTAATGATCCGGGCGATGGATCAGTAATATTAACGCTCGTCCCGGCCGCCCGAAATAATTGTCAGATGGCGGACCCGCCGGTTGCCGGTAGCCGGCGGCTCACTTGTCCCGTTGCGGGACATGCCGCGCCGCTCGGTAAAGTTTGCCGATGTCGGCGCCAAAGGCGGCACATACATGCTTGGCCTGTTGTTGAGATAGAGATATTCCTTGTCCGGATCGACGACTTTGACGGTGGTGATATTGTTGTCAAGTATAAGGTCTGCGCCGAGCCAGAACGGCTTTTCGTCGGGAATGACAGCGCCGAACAGCCTTGCGCTCTCTTTGCCGCCCTGCAGGGGCAGGAGGATGGCCTCAAACGCGCAGCTGCGGCCCTCAGTGCTGCGGCCCTCGAAACCGATCACGCAGATGATTTTCTCGTCAAACGCCGAATTCACCAGTTTTCGCACCAAACTCAGGTCGTGTGGGCCAAAGAGGCTGGCGAACGAGTAGTTCTTCAGTTCGCGGCCATAGATGGCGCACACCCGCGTGCCGGCGAGGCGGAACACTGACTGGCCGCGCGCGTCGCGCTCCAGAATGAAGGTGTCGGCAAGCATCCGGCGTATGTCTGCGGGCTCAATCTCCGTGCGGGTCGGGGCGGGCCGGCCGGCGCGAAGCCTGTTCCAGTACATGAACAGCTCTATTGTCGACTCATTCTTCATTTCAATGCCAGTCCCGCCGCCGTTCATGTTTCAAAATGCGACAGGCGCGGGCCTGATGCATCCATTTGGCTTGAAGCAGCACGCGCCATGCCAGCACCGCCGCGTGACGCCGGGACAGGCGGCGGGGCGCGCCGTGTTAAGGTTAACGCCGGGTTTAGATTGTCTGGAAGTGCCATGTGTGAGATAGTGCATCACGATCCGAAACCATTGGTTTCACAGCAAAAACTGACTTAGAGCTTTTTCTCTTTGGGAGAGCAGGGGGCTCGGCAGGCCGTTCAGGGAATTTCCCGGAACGGCTTTTTTTTCGCCCGAAATTAATTATTGCCGCGCCGCCGCAGCGCGGATGCGGGCTTCAAACCTGCGGTGAAAAGCGCTAACCGGTTCTCATAAGATTGGACCCAAATGAGAAATCCAGCGCCTGTGGAGACAAATGCGCCGAGGGAGCCGGTATTCTTCCTGCCCAGAAGCATCGTGGCGGCGATAGCTCTGTGTGCCGGGCTTTATGCTCTTGAAGCATATGTCCTGCCTGCTCGGATGGATGCGCAGTTTCTGGGCTCCATGGCCTTTGTCCCGGCCCGCTTTGATGGCATCAATGCCATGTTTTTATTTGAGTTTGCCCGCACCGCCATCACTTCTTCGCTGCTGCATGCAAGCTTCGCGCATCTTGCGGTCAATATGGTCTGGCTCGCCGCGTTCGGCGCTCCGCTGGCGCAAAGGCTCGGAACCTGGCGGTTTGCCGCATTCTGGGCATTCACAGCCTTGTGCGCGGCGCTGCTGCATTTTTTCACGCATTGGGGCGATTTGAGCCCGCTGGTCGGCGCGTCCGGCGTCGTTTCCGGCGCAATGGCGGCCGCGGCGCGTTTTGGTTTCGCCGCTTCGGGCAATTCAGGTCCGAGAGCTTTTGAGGGTGCGCCGCTGACGCTTGGCGAGGCCGCGCGCAACAGAAATGTGATCACCTTCGTTCTTGTCTGGGCGTTGGTCAATTTCGTTTCCGGCGCTGGTGCCGTTGACATCGGGCAGGGCGGCGCCAGCATCGCCTGGCAGGCCCATATTGGCGGGTTCCTCGCCGGACTGTTTGGATTGCAGCTGTTTGACCGCAGGCCTGTCCCGCAGGCTTGATCCGGTGGCCGGAAGTCCGCACGAATTTCTTGCATAAGCGGCGAAAGCGGCGCAGCTTAGAAAAGTGAAAAGTCTGAGACGCGCGGCTTCAGCGCTGGCCGCGCAGGTGAAACCAGCTTTGGAGGCAAGTCATGACGGTGCGGGAAATTTTGAACGAGAAGGGACACGAGGTTGTCACGCTGACGCCCGACGTGACTGTCGCCGAGGCGGTGGCGGTTCTGGCCAAGCACCGGATCGGCGCCGTCGTTGTCACCAACGGCGCGGGTGTCATCAAGGGTATATTGTCCGAACGCGACATTGTGCGGCGCCTGGCCGAGGACGGGGCGGAATTTCTGAAGTATAAAGTTTCGGAGCTGATGACCGCCAATGTCAAAGTCTGCGCGGAAAATCATTCGAACAATGAAGTGATGGAAATCATGACCAATGGCCGCTTCCGGCATTTGCCGGTGGAGCGGGACGGAAAGCTGATCGGGGTGATTTCCATCGGCGATGTGGTCAAGCGCCGGATCGCCGAAGTGCAGCGCGAGGCGGAGGAGATCCGGAGCTATATTGCGACGGCCTGACTATGCGAGCACTGCGCGCAGGCGCTCGACATCCTCGAGCTTGGCGATGGTCGCCTCATAGCCGAGCTTGATGGCCTCATCGGCGCGGTGGAATTCGCTTAGCCCGATATTGCCGAGCTTGGGATGCAGCGACAGGTCCGGCGGATCGCCTGCCAGGCGCGCCCGCGCGATTCGGTCTTGGATGATATTGAAAGCCTCTACCATGACGCCGGAAATGCCGAGACGAGATTCACGCGCCGCATTTGGCTGACGCGCTGCGCCTGAGGGGGTGCCGAGACTGGCAAGCCCCGCGTCATGCTTGACGACGGCGGCGCGGCCGAAATGATCGTAATGCAGATTGACCGCCACGACGCGCTGTTCCTCGTAAGCGCGGCAGACGGAGACAGGCACCGGATTGACCAGCGCGCCGTCCACCAGCAGGCGGTTGTTACAGTTGACCGGCTCAAACACGCCGGGCAGCGCATAGGAGGCGCGCATGGCGTTGATGAGCGAACCGCTCGACAGCCAGATTTCATGGCCGGTGCGGATTTCGGTGGCGACGCACACCAAGGGTTTGGACAGGTCGCCGAACGAGTAGCGGCCCAGATGATCGGTGAGCCTCTGTGTCAGCTTCAGGCCGCCAAGCAGGCCGTTGCCGCCCAGATGAAAATCCAGCAGCCCGAATATGCTGCGTTTGGTCAGGCTGCGGGCAAATTCCTCGAGTTCATCAAGTTTGCCCGCTAGGTAGCAGCCGCCGACCAGCGCCCCGATGGATGTTCCGGCAATCATGCTGATGGGAATATTCGCCTCGTCAAGCGCCCGGATTACGCCGATATGGGCCCAGCCGCGCGCCGCGCCGCCGCCAAGCGCCAAGGCAATGCCTGAGTCTTTATGTGGGGAATGCTCGGGAAAGGCAACGCTTGGATAACCGGTTCCGGCGGAAGCGCCTGCCGGTTCCATTTCCACAGTCACGGCGTCCGCAATCTGCAATCGCCCTTTACGCGTGGCCCACTCAAGCACTTCAGCCTCCTGATCTTCTGCATCACGATAGCATCTTTCAGTGATGAAATCGTGAATCAACACCCATTTGGGTTAAGATGGGTCACGGATAGACCGGGGAAGGTTCAAATCGTGGTAAAGATTCATCTTTTTTGAGCGCGGCGATGCCATTTTGCATCTCCACCGTCCGGTAAAAGCAGGAGCGGCGGCCGGTGTGGCAGGTGACGTTCTGCCCTGAAACCGAGACTTTCAGCCAGAGCGCGTCCTGATCGCAGTCAACGCGCATTTCCTCGACCTTCTGAACATTGCCGGAAGTCTCGCCCTTTTTCCAAAGCTCTTTTCGAGAGCGCGACCAATAATGGGCCACGCCCGTCTCCAGCGTCAGCCGCAGTGCATCGGCGTTCATATGCGCCACCATCAACAGCGCGCCGTCCTTCGCGTCAGTGACAATGGCGGTGAGGAGACCTGACGCGTCAAAGCGCGGCGAGAACACACCGCCTTCCTCGAGAGCATCCTTGTCTTTCGCGGGTTCTGGAAAAGGCATGACCGGTCCTGGTTTGGAGACCGATCCTGAAGATCAGCCTTTGAGCATCGTCATAAACCGCACTTGTTCATGCGGATTGTCAACAAAGCCGCCGGTAAAGCGTGTGGTCAGCGTTGTCGAGCCGGAAAGGCGGATGCCGCGCATGGCCATGCACATATGTTCGGCCTCAATCATGACGGCGACGCCGCGGGGATTGAGCACATCTTGAATGCAGTCGGCGATCTGCGCGGTCATCGATTCCTGCGTCTGCAGCCGGCGGGCGAAAATGCTGACGACGCGGGCGATCTTGGACAGGCCGACGACGCGGGAATCCGGCAGATAGGCGACATGCGCCTTGCCGATGATCGGCACGACGTGATGCTCGCAGTGCGAATGGAAGGCGATGTCCTTGATCAGGACCATGTCGTCATAGCCCGCCACTTCCTCAAACGTGCGGCCAAGCTCGGCTTCCGGGTCTTCACTGTACCCGGAGAACATTTCCTGATAGGCTTTGACCATCCGCGCCGGCGTGTCGAGCAAGCCTTCGCGCTGCGGATCATCGCCGGTCCAGCGCAAGAGCGTCAGCACAGCGGCCTCCGCTTCTTGGCGCGAGGGGCGTGTCACTTCCGAAACTTTGGCTGATGCGTCGTTCTTGTTGGCAGCAGCGCTGTTTTTGACAAGGGCGTCCATGTGGCGTCTCCAGTAGTTCCGCTCGGTGGCGGGACGAGTTAAACGGACACGCCGGATTCCATGAATTCTGGAAGGACGGCGAATGTTCGATACCGGGATTTTCCGTAGCTTTGCGGCTGTGGAAAATCCCGGCTCGACCCTATATAATAGCCTGAATTTGAATTTGTAGCGCTTACCGCGTCAAATTTTGTAAACAGGCCGTCAAGGAGCGGCAACCATGATCAGCGACGTCTACAACGCCAAAATTCTGGGCTACGCCGGCAATATCCCGCGCATCGGCAGGCTGGACAAGCCCGACGCGAGCGCGACGGCGCATTCCAAGCTCTGCGGCTCGACGGTGACGGTCGATATCAGGATGGACAAGGGTATCGTGGTTGACTTTGCCCATGATGTGAAAGCCTGCGCGCTGGGCCAGGCGGCATCGTCCATCATGGCGAGCCATGTCATCGGGTCGAGTGCCGCCGAGCTTCGGAGGGTGCGCGAGGAAATGCGCGCCATGCTCAAGGAAAACGCCGCGCCGCCAAGCGGGCGGTTTGAGGAGCTGAAGTTTCTGGAGCCCGTGCGCGACTTCAAAGCGCGCCACGCCTCGTCCATGCTGACGTTTGACGCGGTGGTGGACGCCATCGGGCAGGTGGAGGCGCGGCATGCGACCGTCTGAGGCGCTGGCGAAACACCGGGATGCGGCGCGCGATATCGTGTCTTTCCATCAGTTCGCCGAACCGCGCATTTTTGGCTCAACGGCGCGCGGGGAGGATACGGATGCCAGCGATCTTGACATTATCGTTTGCCGCCGCGGACACCTTACCTATTTTGACCTGTTCAAACTGGAAGACGAATTGGCATCGCTTTTGGGCGTCAAGGTGGATGTCAGGACAGAAGGCGAGTTCTCGCCTCGCATTTTGAACCGCATCAAACGTGACTTCATCGCATTATGAGTGACCGACTGGACGAAGTTCTGATTGACCATCTCATCAGTTTGGGGCGCCTTTGTTCAAATGGCTGCCGAAGTGTGCTACTGGCAGCTTCGGCGCGCAACTAGGGAAAGCCCAGCTATGAAACCCTCCGAGTCACTCGCCAAGCACCGCGATGAAGTGCTTGAGATCATTGCGAAATATCCGGTGAGCAATCCACGGGTGTTCGGCTCGGTAGCGCGCGGGGAGGACGTGGAAGGGAGCGATATTGATATTATGGTTGACCATGGCGGCGATCTGTCGCTCATGCATCTGGCCCGGATGGAAATTGAGCTTGCGGCCAAACTGAGCGTTCCTGTGGGCGTGCACACGCCAGCGGAGTTTGGCCCGAAGGCGACCGCGCGGCTTACGCCTGACTTGAGAAGCCTGTGATGGGAGAGGCGGGCACGGCGCTGACCGAACTTCTTCAAACCTTGATCTCCTAGGGCGAGCGCTGCGAGCGTATCGGTTGGGTAATTACTCAGTCCAAACTTATGAAAGACGAGTTAGTTCAAGATGTATCAACAGCACCAAGGTGGTTTTTTGCGAGGATTGTCTTGATGCGCGGGGTTCTTGTTGTCTATTTGTAGTTTTATCCCCCACGTTTGGGCGCAGGAAACGCAGGGAGTAGGTTAAAAAACTCCAAACCCAAAGGAAACTGAAAGTGGGAATGCAAACCTCAGCAAACAAAATTTATGGAAGTCGGCGCTCAAAGTAGTAATTGTCGAAAGTCCAGATCAAGCCAAACGAACCTCCGACCGCGAACGGCAATCCAACGCTCACGATGAAGCTGATTTGCAGGCCCAGAACGCCGCTGCTGAGGCTGCAGCCAAGAGTGCCGCATCCGCTGAACGGCAAGAAAATCTCGCACTATTTCAATTGGTGCTTTCCGGCGCTGGAATCATCGCGCTGCTTGTCACAATTTACTATACGATGAAGTCCGCCAACGCCGCAGTTGACGTTGCCCGCGCTGCTGAGGCCCAAGTTGCCGATGGGAGAAAGCATAGAAGGCCGTTGATACAGGTGAACGTTATTGGCAGAGTAGCCAAAGACGGAAATCAATTACTTCCCAAGCACGGGCAAAGAATGCCGTTCAATCTCCACAATTTTGGGGCGGCTCCCGCTAATATAATTAGGTACGACACAAGGATTCTTACCGCCGCCAAGGAAAATATCCGCCGCCAATCAGCCCAGATACCAAAGAGGGGTATAACACCAACGGTGCAATAGTTGTCGGGACTGAGTCCGATGGCCCAAGAACCCACTCCCAAAAATTTGATAATCCCGCTTCAAACCTTGTCTCGGATTGGCTGTTTTTTATGGGATTCATTGAATATGCAGACATGGACGGACGAACATATGTGCACGGCTTTTGTCAAAAATTCGACCCAAGCGAGTCCTGTTACCGACTGGCTTGGCCAGAAGAGAGACCACAGGATTATAATTACACCCGCGAAACCACGAAATCTGATGTTGGTGAAATGTGAGGCCGCCGCACGGTCGAAGCCTGTGCGACCCTCTCACGCCCGGCCAAACATTCTGGCACAGTTCGGCGGCTGATGTGAGAAAAACCCGCAACTTCCCCGGCCCGTTCCGAAAAACCCCCGGCCGCCTCCTCGGCACCGGCCTTGTGCGCCTCTATCAGCTGACCCTTTCCGGCTTTGTCGGCAATTCCTGCCGCCATCTGCCGACCTGTTCGGAATATGCCTATGAGGCGATTGCGCGGCATGGGCTTTGGCCGGGCGGCTGGATGGGGCTGTTCCGCTTCATGCGCTGCGGGCCAGGCGGGACATATGGGATCGACAATGTGCCGGAAATTCTCGCGCCGAAACTGAAATGGTACGCGCCGTGGCGTTTCTGGAGCCTCCATAGACCGCACGATCACTGAGGCCGACAATGACATCCCCAAGGAATGTGAATTGGCTTCATAAGAGCTTGAAGCCTTCGTGACGGACATCATGGCGCATTACGCCCTGCCTACGCATCTCCGCTCATGCTTTTCCATCCGCGCTGTGCTCCGTGCGTTCCCGGATCACTTGTGCCAATCGTCGAACGTTGACAAACTTTTGCTCATTCGCGGCTGGTGATTTATGCAAGGCACTCTGGATTTGCGTTGAGTTTGTTCCAAGCAATGCATCGTGCTTCGGCGATGGGCTGGCAGTGACGACAGAAGCTGTTGGCGGGTTTGTAGGCGCGCGGCTGCCGCAGGAGTTTTGACCTGATTGAGCACCGGCAATTAGGGCGGCGAGGTCGCCAAGCAGATGCTGGCCGGAACGTGCAACGCCTGCCTGCCGCGCAATTAGTTGCAGCAGCGGCCTGCGCGCCGGGAGCGGTAGCACGGGCGGTCCGGGCCATCAGGGCGTTTCGTTCAGAGCTTCGTTCTCCGCGCGGTAGTCTGCGATCATCTGCGGATTTTTCTCGCCGTCATAGCTTGCGTCGACCTCGAATGTTGACAGGATGAACTCACCGTCTTTGAAAATCCAGGTTCCGAGCGATGACGCGTCGCCGATGCCCCGCCACATGCTGGCGCTTGAGACTGACTTGGTTTTCAGGTCCACAGTTGAATTGACCAGCACGTTCTGCGCGCGCAAGCCAACGGTCTTGATGCCGATGACCTTGTCATTGGCCTCTTCGTTTTCATACTCAACGTGAATAAACGGCTCGGCAAAGCTTACGCACTGGATCGAATCGCTCAGATTCAGGAAGAAGACGTGGCTCTCATTATAGGCGCCGCTGTCGCAGAAAAACCGGTAGAGCGTGGCGGTCTTTTCCGGGTCCTCCGGCGCATCAAAGCTGCCCTTGTATTTGAACTCATAAATATCCGGCTTGCGCTCCATCAGCGGTGGCTTGTCCCCGGTCGAGGCGCAGGTTTCCTTGAAGCTCGCGGCAAAGGATTCTTGGGCGCGGGCTGCCCAATCCACCGGCGCGGCCGATTCGACACCTTCCGCTGGGGCAGTTTCGGGCGCGGCTTCCACAGCAGGCGTTTCAGTCTGCGTCTGCGCCAGCACGACTGGGGCACCTGAGAGAAAAAGCGCTGTCAGAACGCTCTTAAAAACGAACTTGTGCATTCTCTATGCCTCCGCGCCGGTCGGGCCAAATAAGCGCGCCATTGCGGCGGGTTAAGGGCGGAAACTGAGCCTGTGGCGCAAGATCAGCAAGCTGCGCGAAACGCTTGAGAAACGGCATGCCGCCGAAGTTCTCCCCATTATCCACATAAGCGCCACACAATATATTGCGTTCGCCGGCAAACCATAAATCGAGGCTTGACGGCGGCGGACGAGTCGTTTCAATAGGCGAGACGTTGCGTTTGTGGCGTGGTCCGTGTGTGATGGTGAACGGATCAAAACCCCGGCTTTGTGTAATCTGGCAGTCCAAATGCTCTTGCATCTGGACGCTGTTCCGCTGTGCCTTCACGCAAGGCGCGCCGAGCCGATAAAAATTGAATTAGGGACCTGTTAACACTATATTTAGTGTTTGCCGCGTAGGATGGCACAAGATAGAGTGAAACGGTCTGTTAAGACAGAATCACAAAAACTGTGACTTAAGCAAAGCCGCCGGCCTGGGTGGAAAGGCGGCTTGCTGCGGAGAAGCGTGGGATTTCAAGTTCGGCGGCGGGCAATGGCCGCCGCCGTGAGAGTGGGGCGTGCCGGTGCGACCGGGATTGCAAACGTGATTTGATGTCACGGGCGGACAGGCACAAAATATAGATGCTGGACACAGCGGGACACAAGGAACGGGACCAATGCGCATTGAGCGTCGTTTTACCAAAGAAGGCCAATCGGCTTACGCAAGCCTGAATTTCCGCAAGACTTTGAGCGAGATTAAAAATCCCGACGGCTCGGTCGTGTTCCGCCTTGATGACATTGATGTCCCCGCGCAGTTCTCACAGGTCGCCGCCGACATTCTGGCGCAGAAATATTTCCGCAAGGCCGGCGTTCCCGCGCGGCTGAAGAAGGTCGAGGAGACCTCCGTTCCTTCCTTCCTCTGGCGCTCGGTGGCCGATGAGGCCGCCTTGAAAGCGCTGCCGGAAGGCGAACGCTATGGCTCGGAAACCGATGCGCGGCAGGTGTTTGACCGCCTGTCCGGCACATGGACCTATTGGGGCTGGAAGGGCGGTTATTTCAAGAGCGAAGAGGACGCGATGGCGTTCCGCGACGAACTCGCCTTCATGCTCGCCGCGCAGATGGTCGCGCCGAACTCGCCCCAATGGTTCAACACCGGTCTGCATTGGGCCTATGGCATTGACGGTCCGGGGCAGGGCCACTTCTACGTTGACTATGAAACCGGCAAGCTGTCCCGCTCGAAATCCTCTTACGAGCATCCGCAGCCGCACGCCTGCTTCATCCAGTCCGTCGGCGACGACCTCGTCAACGAGGGCGGCATCATGGACCTGTGGGTCCGGGAAGCCCGTCTCTTTAAGTATGGCTCCGGCACCGGTTCGAACTTCTCGCATCTTCGGGGCGAAGGCGAGCGGCTCTCCGGCGGCGGGCGCTCGTCCGGCCTGATGAGCTTTCTTAAGATCGGCGACCGCGCGGCCGGCGCAATCAAGTCCGGCGGCACGACGCGGCGGGCGGCGAAGATGGTCGTGGTCGATGTCGATCATCCGGATATCGAGACCTATATCAACTGGAAGGTGAAGGAAGAACAGAAGGTCGCGGCGCTCGTCACCGGCTCCAAAATCGTCAAGCAGCATCTCAATGCCGTGCTGAAAGCCTGCGTCAACTGCGAGGGCAATGGCGACGACTGTTTCGATCCGGCGAAAAACCCGGCGCTGAAGCGCGAGATCAAGGCGGCCAAAAAGGCGATGGTGCCGGAAAATCTCGTCAAGCGCGTCATTCAGCAGGCCCGCATGGGGCTTACCGAAGTCGATTTCGCCACCTATGACACCGACTGGGATTCGGAAGCCTACCTCACAGTGTCCGGCCAGAACTCCAACAATTCCGTCTCGCTGAAGGACGACTTCCTGCGCGCGGTGGAGAAAGACGGCGACTGGAACCTGATCCGCCGCACCGACGGCAAGGTCTACAAGACGCTCAAAGCCAAGGACCTGTGGGAAAAGATCGGCTATGCCGCCTGGGCCTCGGCTGATCCCGGCCTGCATTTCAACACGACGATGAACGACTGGCACACCTGCCCGGCGGCGGGTCCGATCCGCGCCTCCAATCCATGCTCGGAATATATGTTCCTCGACGACACCGCCTGCAACCTCGCATCGCTGAACCTTTTGCAGTTCAATGGCGATAAGGGCAGGTTCGAGATCGAGAATTTCGAACATGCGACGCGCCTTTGGACCATCGTGCTCGAAGTTTCGGTCCTGATGGCGCAGTTTCCGTCGCGCGAAATTGCGCAGCTGTCCTACGACTACCGCACGCTCGGCCTCGGCTTCGCCAACATTGGCGGCCTGCTGATGACATCGGGCATCCCTTACGATTCAGACGCAGGCCGCGCCATCTGCGGCGCGTTGTCCGCGATCATGACGGGCACCGCCTATGCGACATCCGCCGAAATGGCGGGCGAATTGGGTTCCTTCGCCGAATATCCGAAGAACGCGCCCAACATGCAGCGCGTCATCCGCAACCACCGCCGCGCCGCCATGGGCGAGTCCCAGGGCTATGAGCGCCTCTCCGTCGATCCGGTGCCGCTGGTGGCGGCCGACTGCCCGGACGAGCGCCTGATCCACCACGCCCGCAAGGCCTGGGACCGCGCCATGATCCTCGGCGAGCGCCACGGCTTCCGTAACGCGCAGGTCTCCGTCGTCGCGCCAACCGGCACGATCGGCCTCGTCATGGACTGCGACACGACCGGCATCGAGCCGGACTTCGCGCTGGTCAAGTTCAAGAAGCTCGCCGGCGGCGGCTATTTCAAAATCATCAACCGCGCCGTGCCAAACGCGCTGCGCACGCTGGGCTATTCGGAGGCGCAGATCGCCGAGATGGAGGCCTATGCCGTCGGCCATGGCAATCTCAACCAGGCTCCCGCCGTCAATCCCGGCTCCCTGAAAGCCAAAGGCTTCACCCTTGAGATCATCGAAGCCCTCAACATTGCCTTGAAGAGCGCCTTCGACATCAAGTTCGCCTTCAACAAGTGGACGCTCGGCGAGACCTTCTGCCGCGACGTTCTGGGCTTCACTGACGCGCAGCTCGATGATTTTTCCTTCGAAATGCTGCCCGCCCTCGGCTTCTCGCGCAAGGACATTGAGGCCGCCAACGTCCACATCTGCGGCGCGATGACGCTGGAGGGCGCACCGTTCCTGAAATCCCAGCATCTGCCGGTGTTCGACTGCGCCAATGCCTGCGGCAAGATCGGCAAGCGCTATCTGTCGGTCGAATCCCACATCCGCATGATGGCGGCGAGCCAGCCGTTCATATCAGGCGCGATCTCCAAGACCATCAACATGCCGAACGAGGCGACGGTCGACGACTGCAAAAGCGCCTACATGCTCTCCTGGAAGCTGGCGCTGAAAGCCAACGCGCTGTACCGCGACGGCTCGAAACTGTCGCAGCCCTTGAATTCCTCGCTGATTGCGGACGACGAGGACGAGGACGACGCGGTCGAGGATTTCATCGCGCAGCCCATCGCCGCGCGTGCGGTGACGGTCACCGAGAAAATCGTCGAGCGCATCATCGAGCGCGTCATCCGCGAGCGCGACCGCGAGAAGTTGCCCGGACGACGCAAGGGCTATACGCAAAAAGCCATTGTCGGCGGCCACAAAGTCTATGTGCGCACCGGCGAATATGATGACGGCCGTCTGGGCGAAATCTTCATCGACATGCACAAGGAGGGCGCCGCCTTCCGCGCCATGATGAACAATTTCGCCATCGCCATCTCGCTCGGCCTGCAATATGGCGTGCCGCTGGAGGAATATGTCGAGGCCTTCACCTTCACCCGCTTCGAGCCGGCCGGCATGGTGCAGGGCAATGACGCGATCAAGAACGCCACGAGCATTCTCGACTACGTCTTCCGCGAATTAGCCGTCTCCTATCTCGGCCGCCATGATCTCGCGCATGTCGACACGTCGGACTTTTCCAACACCTCGCTCGGCAAAGGCATGCAGGGCGGCGGCGCGGAATCCGCCGTGTCCAAAGGCCTGACGCGCGGCGCAAACCTCAAAGTTGTCTCCGCCAACACGGAGCCGAAAGGCGCAGCCACGGGCAATGCCCCGAAAGCCTCTGCCTCCCGTCCGCTCACCATGGGCGCGCTGGCGCTGGTGGCCAGCGAGGATTTCGAGGAGGAGACCAGCTTCAAGCGCGACTATGAGGAGCGCGCCAAGCACTTTGTCGAGGAGGTTGCGAGCGAAGAGGAAAGCCCGGTGACGGCGCTGTTCACCGACGCTGCGGCGGATGCGGCGGCGGAGGCCAAGAAGGTTGAGGCGGACCGGAGGATGAAGGCGCGGATGCAGGGCTATACGGGGAATTCGTGCGGGGAGTGCCAGAATTTTACCATGGTGCGGAATGGGACTTGCGAGAAGTGCGATACGTGTGGTGCTACGAGCGGGTGCTGCTGAGATCATAATTTGCTACTACTACGCCGCCGCACGCGCACGCCA
>JANMMM010000304.1:0-2801 GCA_031373225.1 Phyllobacteriaceae bacterium
AGCTTTGTCAGCGATGCCGGATACCATGGTTCGCCGGCCCGGTCCTGCGACAACACTTCGCCCGAAACTGGATCGAACAGGACAGAGGGTCCAGCGGCCATTGCCATGCCGGCAGGCAGGAAGGCCAGAAGCAGCCAGGAGAAGAACAGGCGTCTGAAGGCGGGCAAGCGGCGACATCTCCCGAATTTGCGAATATCCGCTGAAGGATAGCGAGGGTTAGTCCACCCTGAAACCAGATAAATCAGTCCAATCTGCGGCAGCTTGAACTGCCGGTTGGTGCCCCTGGAGGGACTCGAACCCCCACGCCCTTGCGAGCAACAGATTTTGAGTCTGCCGCGTCTACCATTCCGCCACAGAGGCCTGCCTGAAGCCCGCAATAGTTGGCTGATCTTGCGCCGTCAACCGGAAAGGGCGAGAAGGCCGCCATGATCCGCATTACCGACTCAATTGCGATTAACGAGGATGATCTGGTTTGGACCTTCGTCCGGGCATCTGGCCCCGGAGGTCAGAACGTCAACAAGGTCTCCTCGGCGGCCGAGTTGCGGTACGACATTGGCCGGGCGTTCCTGCCGGAAGATCTGAAACAGCGCCTCGCGGTGATGGCTGGGCGGCAGTTGACGCTGGACGGGATATTGATCATCACCGCGCAAGAGTTCCGTTCACAGGAGCGCAATCGCGAGACTGCACTTCAAAAACTCGTGGACATGCTACGAAAAGCCGCACATCGGCCAAAACGCCGCATTGCGACACGCCCCACCAAGGCCTCCAAGACCCGGAGGCTGGACACAAAAGCCCGGCAGGCACGGACCAAGAAACTGCGTTCGTCCAGGCCTGAGACGGATTGAGATCAATGCGGATTGAGACATGCTGAGACGATTGTACGATTGGACCCTGTCGCTGGCGGCGCGCAAGACTGCTGAAATCTGGCTGGCCATCATTGCCTTCATCGAGAGCTCGGTTTTTCTGGTTCCGGCTGATGTGCTTTTTCTGCCAATGGCACTGGCCCGCCCGGAGAAGGCCTACCGCTTCGCACTGATTGCCACTGTCGCATCGACATTGGGCGGCATTGCCGGGTATTTCCTCGGGAATTTCGCCTATGAGGCTTTGGCCAAGCCGGTGTTGAGTTTCTACGGCAAACTCGACGAGTTTGACCGGCTTCGCCAATGCACCGGTGAAGACACATTGATGCTGTTGCTGGTTACATCTGGCCTCGCTCACCTGCCGCCGATCAAGGTTGTCACCATTCTGGCCGGCGTCGTCCAGATCAGTTTCGTGTTTTTCCTTGTCTCTTGCGTCATCGCCCGTGGAGCTCGCTTTTTCGCGTTGGCCTGGGCTTTACGTCGATATGGGGAGTCTATCCGGAGTTTTGTCGAGAGGCGGCTTGGTCTCATTGCCGCCATTGCAGCGGCCATACTCATCGCACTCTATCTGTTGGTAAAGTATTTAAGTGCTTCAGGAAGCCTGACAACATGCAGAACGACATCACGCCGTCCCGCGCCCTGCTGCTGATATTTGCAACGGCAACAGCAACCATACTCGGCGCCTGGGTATTCGAGTACGCAGGATACGCGCCATGTGAACTCTGCCTCAAGCAGCGTTGGGCCTACTATGCGGCCATTCTACTAAGCTTGGCCGTACTGGGCATGGGCCGGTCATCGGTCAGCGTCGTGCGGTATGGCCTTGGGGTATTGGCGCTGCTGTGGATCGGCAGCATGATTTTCGGCATCTATCATTCGGGCGTTGAATGGAAGTGGTGGCCGGGCCCCACGACCTGCACCGGCACCGGCGAATTGTCGGTCGGCTTGCCTGACCTGACGAAACCCGTGGTCATGTGCGATACCCCGGCCATACGAATCTTCGGGTTGTCGCTTGCCGGCTGGAATGCGGTGATTTCCTTGTGTCTGGGCCTGATCGCCTTGGCCGGGCTGCGCCGTCACGGTTCGAGCTCGGTATCCCAGTAAAGGTAGTCCTGCCAGCTCTCGTGCAGGAAGTTGGGAGGAAACATCCGGCCATTGCGGTGCAACTGGGCGACACTCGGGCAAATCGGTTTCTGTGCCGGGAACATCTTGATTTGCTGCGGCAGAAAGCCGCCCTTCTTCAAATTGCACGGCGAGCACGCGGCGACAACGTTTTCCCACGTTGTCTGGCCGCCCTTGGAACGCGGTGTAACGTGATCAAAGGTCAGGTCTTTATGGTCGCCGCAATATTGGCAAGTAAATCGATCGCGCAGGAAGACATTGAACCGTGTGAAGGCCGGTGTGCGGGATGGCTTGACGTAGGATTTGAGCGAAACGACGCTGGGCAGCCGGAATTCGAATGATGGGCTGCGCACCACCCGGTCATACTCTGAAACAATATTGACCCGCTCGAGAAACACCGCCTTGATGGTGTCCTGCCAGCTCCACAGAGACAATGGATAGTAGCTCAACGGACGATAGTCGGCGTTGAGTACCAGGGCGGGGCAGGCTTCCGGCGCGACCGGCGCGAATTGCACACTTACCTCATGGGTTCGTTTTCCCAAACGTTACTATATCTTGTGTGACAGCCCTGTGAAGAGGTTAGATGATGCGCTGGTTGATGCCCCTGAGCCCGCGATAATGTGACCAGAGCAAGCGTGCGGCAACTGACCGCACCGGCCGCCAGCTTTCAGAAAGCTTGATCATCGCCTTCGGGTTTGGCCGCTCCGGCAATCCTAGCAAGTCCTGGGCAGCCACTTGCAGCGCCAAATCGCCCGCTGGCCAAGCATCAATCCTCATGAGAGCGGAGAGGAGATAGATATCCGCGGTCCAGGGTCCGATGCC
>JANMMM010000321.1:0-2712 GCA_031373225.1 Phyllobacteriaceae bacterium
CATCACAAGACTGGACCGCAAAGCCATGCGGCCGCTTCGGCGCGAGGTTCAGATCGTCTTGCAGGACCCGTTCGGATCGCTGTCGCCGCGCATGACCTGCGGCGAAATCGTCACCGAAGGGCTGTTGGTGCACGAGCCGCAAATGTCCGCCGCCGAGCGCGACAAGCGCGCGATTTCAGCTTTTGAGGAGGTGCAGATGGACCCGGCGCTGCGCTGGCGTTATCCGCACGAATTTTACGGCGGCCCGCGCCCGCGCATCGCCATCGCCCGGGCGATCATCCTGAAGCCGAAGATCGTCGTGCTGGACGAGCCGACATCGGCGCTGGACAGGCAGGTGCAGAAGCAGGTGGTGGACTTGTTGAAGAAACTGCAGGCTGAGCACAATCTTGCCTATCTGTTCATCAGCCATGACCTTGCCGTGGTGCGGGCGATGGCGGACCATATTATTGTGATGAAGGATGGGAAGATGGTGGAGGAGGGCAGTCCCGACCAGATTTTCGACGCGCCGCGCGAGGATTACACCAAACGGCTGATGACAGCGGCGTTTGCCTGATTAATCGGTCTTTCTAAACGGCCCCATATCCGTGACTTCCTCAACCATTTCATTGACTTGCGCCCGCTCATGCACAAGGTAGTCCGCAACGGCGCGACGCAGGCCGGGATGTTCGATATAATGGGCTGACCAGGTCTTGACCGGGAGATAACCGCGCGCCAGCTTGTGCTCACCCTGCGCGCCCGCCTCGACGACAGCAAGCTTGCGCTCAATCGCAAAGTCGATGGCCTGGTGGTAGCAGACTTCGAAATGCAGGAACGGGTGATCCTCGACGCAGCCCCAGTTGCGGCCATAGAGCCGGTCCGAGCCGATGAAATTCAGGGCTCCCGCGATGTTGCGGCCATTCCGCTGCGCCATGACGAGCAGGATGTCGTCCGGCATTCGCTCGCTGATAAGCGAAAAGAATTTGCGGTTGAGGTAGGGCGAACCCCATTTGCGGCTGCCGGTGTCCATGTAGAAGGCAAAGAAATCGTCCCAGGCCCGCTCGGTGAGGTCTTTGCCGGTAAGCCAGACGATCTTGATGTCGTTCAGCAGCGCATCGCGGCGCTCGCGCTTCAGAGCTTTGCGCTTGCGGGAGACGAGGCTTTCGAGGAAGTCGTCATATTTCGCGTAACCCTGGTTCTGAAAATGGAACTGCTGGTCGTTGCGCAGCAGAAAGTCATGGCCTTGCAACAGTTTGGCTTCTTCTTCCAAAGCAAATGTCACATGCGCCGACGACGCGCCGAGCTGGTTTGTGGCGGCCCGCAAAATCTGCGCGGAGAAGTGCTGCACAGCCTCAGCGTCTTCGCCCGTAACCGTCAACAGGCGCGGTCCGGTCACCGGTGAGAAGGGCACGGACACCTGAAGCTTCGGATAATATCGTCCTCCTGCACGGGAAAATGCGTCGGCCCAGCCGTGGTCGAACACATATTCGCCTTGGCTGTGTGCCTTGAGATAGGTCGGGACCACGCCTGCAAGTACGCCATTGCGTTCAATGCGCAGGAAGCGCGGCTGCCAACCGGAGCGTCCGCCGACGCAGCCTGACTCTTCAAGCGATGACATAAATGCGTGGGAAATTAGTGGGTTATAGGGTTTTTCTGTAGGAATTGCCTGCGTTAGCCTTTCCCAGTCGGCGGCGGCAATTTCGGACGCACCGCCGACAAGTTTCGCTGTGAAGCCCTTTTCCAAAGCGGATTCTGAAATGCCCATGCAGAGAAGATAGAGGGGAATGGCGGCAGAGCAAGCGCTGCATTGACTAGCGGATGTCAGGCCGGAAGAAATCCCTCAAACGTTGCCTGGTCCGCCACCGCATAGGTCTTGGCGAGCGCCGTTTCCTCGCGGATCGTCCACGTGATGAGCGGCATATGCAGCTTTTCCCGCACAAACGATGTGAAGCGGTTGGGCATGTGGTGGATGTAGTAGGAGACGAATTGAATGTTGTGCGCCAACATGGAGAAATGATCCTCAATATCCTGATCACGCATGCCCTCTGCCGTGAGGCCGAGCGGAATGCCGGGCGCGCCGGCGGCGCACTGGCGCAGGAGATGGTGGTCGAAGGACATCAGCGCGGCGTGGCCTTTATAGCCTTTCAGCTCGCTAGCCACGGCCTTGACCAAATCGCTGTCATGGCCCGGATCGCCCTTCAGCTCGATCACAAGCGGCACCCGGCCTTTGACCAGTTCCAGCATTTCCCCGAAGGTTGGGATATGGTCCCCCGCTCCGCCCACATGAAGCTTTCGAAGCTGGGTGGAAGTCTTCTCGCAGACTTTTCCCTCCGTGCCGGTCAGCCGCCGAAGGTCCGCATCGTGAAGCACCATCGGCACGCCGTCCTTTGAAATCAGCACATCGCATTCAATGGCGTAGTTCTTCTCCACTGCGCCGGAAAAGGCGGACAGCGTGTTTTCCCACACCGCCCTGTTGCCGTCATGCAGGCCGCGGTGTGCGATGGGGCGGGCGGTGAGCCAGGGGAGTCTGTCAGACATTTTTGGTTCCTTTGCAGAGGGCGTGATGGGGATAAGGAGCCGAGCACTATGAGAACTCCACCACCGCCTCAATCTCCACCGCCGCATTCAGCGGCAGGCTCGCTACGCCGACAGCGGAGCGTGCATGGCGGCCTTTTTCGCCGAGAACTTCGGCCAAGAGGTCCGACGCGCCGTTGGCGACGAGGTGCTGTGAGACGA
>JANMMM010000018.1:0-2298 GCA_031373225.1 Phyllobacteriaceae bacterium
CAGCGCCTCGAGCACGGCACGGTCGCTGTCCTGCGCCGCGCGGATAGTCATGTCTGCGTTTCCCATCGCAATCTTCCTTGCGAAGTTAAGTTCTGTCCAAAGTAAAGGAACTTGGTTAGGAAATCGTAATGTCGAAACGAATCGCCGGACCTGAAATCGAGCGCCTGATCCAGCTTCTGGCCAAAGTGCCGGGGCTTGGGCCGCGTTCGGCCCGGCGCGCGGCGCTGGCGCTGATCAAGAGGAAGGATCAGCTTATGGGCCCGCTCGCCGACGCCATGCATGAGGCGCATGAGAAGGTTCGCATCTGCACAGTCTGCGGCAATGCCGACACGTTCGAGCCTTGCACAATCTGCGCCGATCCGCGCCGCGACGATTCGATCCTGATTGTCGTTGAGGATGTCGCCGATCTCTGGGCGCTGGAGCGGGCGAGCCTCATCAACGCCCGTTACCATGTGCTTGGCGGCCGACTGTCGCCGCTCGACGGCATCGGGCCGGAGGATCTCAACATCAGCGCGCTGGTTGACCGGGTGGCGAAGGGCGCAACGAAAGAAGTCATCATCGCCGTCAACGCCACCGTGGAGGGCCAGACCACGGCGCACTATATCACCGACCAGTTGGCCGGGCTTGATGTGAAGGTGACTCGCCTCGCCCACGGCGTTCCGGTCGGCGGCGAACTGGATTATCTGGATGATGGCACACTGAGCGCGGCGCTGCGGTCAAGAACGGTGTTGTGAGGCATGATGCTGCGCGTGATCGCCATACTTTTCCTGAGCCTCTTTCTTTCTGGTTCGGCGCTTGCCGCCAGCAAGGAAGCCGTCAACAAACAGTTCCGCACATGGATCGAATCCTCGCTCTGGCCGCAAGCTCAAGATGAGGGGATTTCGCGCACCACATTCGACTCCGCGCTCACTGATGTCTCGGTGAACCTCGACCTTCCAGACCTCGTCATGCCCGGCGAAAAGCCCAAGCCGCCAAAAAACCAGCATCAGGCCGAGTTCTCATCGCCCGCCTCCTATTTCTCGGAAAAGACCATCAGCGGTCTCGTCTCCGGCGGCAGGGCGCGGGCCGCCCAGTTCAAGAATGTGCTGGAGCGGATCGAGAAAAAATACGGCGTGCCGCGTCAATATCTTCTGGCGATATGGGGCAGGGAATCGGGCTTTGGCACGGTGAAAATCCCGCATGACGCATTTGATGTTCTTGCGACCAAAGCCTTTATGTCGAGCCGCAGAGAATTCTTTCAGACCGAGCTTCTCGCCGCGCTGCAAATCCTTGAAAAAGGCTACATGGACCGCGCCGGCATGAAGACCTCATGGGCCGGCGCGCTTGGCCAGCCGCAGTTCATGCCAAGCTCGTACCTCAAATATGCAGTGGACTTTGACGGTGACGGCAGGCGCAACATCTGGGGTTCGGAGGCGGACACGCTAGCCTCCATCGCCAATTATCTGGTTCAGTTCGGTTGGAAGCCGGGCCGAGGCTGGGGCGTTGAGGCATCGCTGCCGGAGAATGTGTCGTGCGCGCTGGAGGGGCCGGATCAGGGCAAGAGCGGCGCGGGATGGGCGGCTCTCGGTGTGACGAGCGCTGACGGCAAACCGCTCGCGCCGAAAGATCTGAAGGCGGAGAACCTGTTGCTGCTTCCGTCCGGGCGCAATGGCCCCGTGTTTCTGGCGACGCCGAATTTCTATGTCATCAAGAGCTACAATATCAGCGATCTCTACGCGCTGTTCATCGGCCATGTCGCCGACCGCATCGCAGGCGGCAAGGCGGGCTTCGCCGCGCCCTGGCGGCCGATCGACAAAATGCTGCGCTCCGACATCGGCAGGATGCAGAAGGCGCTGCAGGCCAAGGGTTATGACATAGGCAACGCCGACGGCCTGCCCGGTTTCAAAACCAGGCGGTCCATCGGCGAATTCCAGTCAAAAAATGGGTTGGCGGAAACCTGCTATCCCAGCGATGAGCTTGCAGGCCAGCTGAAATAATCAGCGGAACTTGCGCTGAAAGTCCTTGTTGGACAAAGCCGCAGATTCAAAATCGCGCCGCGAAAACCGCGCGCCGCCGGTGAGCGCATGGCCCATGAAAATGGCGGAAATGATCTGGCTGAAGATTGATGCGTTCGAACGGGTGGTCACGAGTGGCTCCTTGAGTTAATGCGCATGTAGACGTTTACATCAATTGCCGCCAGCTGTTGGCATGCAGGGCTGCTATGCGGGAATGGCGGGGCGGGTTAACGGGGATTAAGGCTTTGATTGCCAATCATTCAGTGTCCGCAGCTCACGCCCCCCTCTGCCGGGCGGGGTGGGC
>JANMMM010000028.1:0-7277 GCA_031373225.1 Phyllobacteriaceae bacterium
CATTCGATTTTCAGGTTCTCAGTCGGGACTCACCTTGCCAATGCGGCGATCTGATACATGAAAAGTGCGCCAAGTTGGCACTCTTGGCCCGCTCAGACGCGCCATCTCCACGTCAGAAGCGGATAATCATTGCACTGCTCATAACGCGCGCAGCGACAAGCATCGGATGCTGGATTTTCACCACAGAATTTGAGGCAGACCCCCTCAAGATGTTCGCCGACAGACTTCCAAGTGTGACTGCCCATCCAGAAACGCCGGCCCGAGATGGTCCGGCTGTCCGTGAGGCACTTCCGCTATGAAGAGACATTTTTTTAGCCGCCTTTAGGAGCGACAGGCCTGTCAGGATGAAAAAGACGGCCAAAAAAGGACCGCTCACCTTTCTCAGGGCGAGCGGTTGGAATTTGAGAGAGGACGCATCACAAAAGTTTGGGTTTGCCCTAGTCAACCTTGGGGAGAAAATGACTGTTCAGTCAATACTTACAATGTTTGGGCGGTGCGATTCGCTGTCAATCTAACCAGATATCCACAAGCAATTCTGTTGCTCTGTACAGAAAATATTTGAGTAACATGTTGGCATTCAAAAAAAATTTAACCGAGGTAGTCAGACTGATTGACAAATAGAAATCTGGTTGTAATTTTGGGTTGAATCATAGGATTGCCAATCATGCCTAAAACAAACAACTACCGTGAAGTCGCAGGTGTTTTGATACCGTTTGGAATTGGAGCAATATTATTTTTAGGAGTTTCTTATTATTTTTTCGCTTGATTGTTTTTTGATTTCGAAAATAGGTAAAAAATTACCTAGTATTTTTAACACAGACCGCCTCAAACTTGGAGGCAAGGGGCAGCCCGGAAGGGATGCTTTTATGGGCTGTCATTACGCAAATCTGGGCGCGCATGAGCGCAATTTCATTCAACGGCACTGAACCTCGAGCCGAAGCCGGATCGCCGCGACGCTCGGGCGGTCTGTGTCGACGGTTTCGCGCGAGATCCGTTGCAATGGCGGCCGGTCCGGGTGATCCGCAGGGTGCGGCTACGATGCAGCCGGGGCGCGGACGGCGGGGGCTCAAGCGGTTTGCGGCGGACGCGGCTTTGCGCGAACTTGGGTTCGGCCAGATGCGCAAAGGCTGGTCGCCGCAGTAAAGTAAGCGTCCGGTCTGGCTGCTTACGCAATGGCGCGGCGAACGCCTCGTGCATCGGCACGCCTTTCGAGCGCAAGAGCCGTTATGTGACCTTGTCCAAATGAAGAAATGCGGCGCCGGCGCGGCGCTTCAGGGCTTTTCCAGAGCGCTGTCGCGCATGCCCAAGACCATGCTCAAGAGCCTGACCTATGACCAGGGCAAGGAAATGGCGCGCCATGAGGAACTGGCCAGGCGACTGAAAATAAGGTTCTATTTCTGCGACCCGCACAGCCTTTGGCAGAGCCTCAGCAACAAAAACACCAACGGCCTCATCTGCCAGTATCTGCGCAAGGGCATCGACTTGAGCAACTATTCCCAGATAGTCCTCTACAGGATCGCCGAAAGCCTCCATCCAAGGCCGCGAAAAACACTGGCTTCATAATCCGGCAGGAGGTCTTCAACACAGAAATCTTAACCCCGCCCGTTGCGCTTCAAATTTTAGACCGGCTTTTACGAAAGCCCGAACACGATTATTCGGATATAGCCCTAAAACGTCCCGACCACATTCAAGAACGGCCCTTGGTCGTTATATGTCAGATCGCGCAGATCATCCGAGAAGCGCCCAAAATTATAGCCAGCGCCCACTTTCACACTCTCGCCAAAGTGCCGGTAAACCGCCGCCAGCGCGCCGTAATCCGTCGTCGAAGCCGACGGGGAGAACAGCACTCTGCCCTCAAGCAGCGCATCCCAGTTATGGACAATGTGAAGGTCAGCGCGCACGATGACCAGATGGGCGGACGACGGCGTGAAATCCTTCGTCAGACGCGAAGCCGAGACATCGCCGATGCGGAAGCCGTATTTTGCGCCAATGGTCAGATACTGGTTCACATCATAGCTTGCATCGGCGCTGAAAATATGGCTGCGCTGCGCCGGTCCCAGCACATTGCCGTTGACTGTGACCTGCTGAGGGCCGGGCAGATCATAGAGGAATGTGTATTTGAGAAGCATGTTGAACCGGTCGTTCGTCACAGGCCGGTAGGCATAGGCAAGGCTCGCCTCGACATAGTCCCCATCCAGCACCGACGACTGGTCAGAGTTTGAAATGACCGCGTCCAGATTGGCGATGAAACGCCAGTTCTCATTGGTCTTCCAAGAGAGCGTTGCGGCAGTCAGGTAAGTCT
Organism: Phyllobacteriaceae bacterium; assembly: GCA_031373225.1. Classification (GTDB taxonomy): domain Bacteria; phylum Pseudomonadota; class Alphaproteobacteria; order Rhizobiales; family Rhizobiaceae; genus JANOYJ01. The sequence goes on from JANMMM010000028.1 coordinate 2,303, forward strand.
GGCGGTCTTTCAGAAGGTCTTCGGAACTTTCAAGCCGCACTTCCCCGCGAATCTTGGCGGAAAACCGCTTTTCGTCCTGATAGCTGACCGAGGCCGAAATAGCCTTGCGGTCAAAATTGCCGTCAACGGGGTCAATCACCGTGCCGAACTCCAGACCGCCCTGCGCCGTCCACATTGCGTCCGGCGTGTATGTCACACCATAGGTGCTGGTCAGCGAGCGCCGCCTGCCGAACATGTCATAATTGTTCTCGGCAAAGCCGGTCAGAACATCATTATACCTGCGTTTTGCGCCCGCCACGATCGCCCCGCCATCGCGGCCACCCAGTGTTTTGCCGGTGACATTCCGGTCAGGATCAAGCCTGTAGCCAAGATAGTAGTGATCGTCCGCCGTCGGATCATAGGTGAGCGCGGCCACGCCCCCGAGCCCGCTCGTGCCATAAGAAACCTCGCCCGTGAGGCCGATCTTTTCAGTGAGCTTCGCCTCGCCGCCGACGCCGATCCGGTCATTGCGCTCAAGGCCGCCCGAACGCGCCGCAGTGATCTGGCCGAAAGCATAGAGGGAGCGGTCTTCATCCGGACTCCAAGTGACCTGCGCGCCGACATCGGTTCTGCTGCCATTTTCCTTGGGCAGGCCCAAAGGCGTGGAGAGCGCCGTGTGCCTGATCCCAATTCCGGCCTTCCAGCGGCTGTTCATCACAAATTCGACGTCTGCGGACACATCCCTCTTGGACTTGCCGGTGGAGTCTTTGTAGTCCTCATATTTGGCTGTGACCGTGGTGCGGTCGCTGGGATTGATCTGCGCATTCAATCCCCAAACCGTCTGGGAATTGACGATATCTTCATCGAGGGTCGAGAATCCGGCGTCCTTTTTCTCATAATGGCCGCCCACAATTCCCTTGATTGAGCCGCCGCCCAATTCGCCGAGGTCGATTTGCCCATTCACCAGATAAGCGCGCGCGGTCTTGCCCGCCGCGCCGGCCGCCGCCGCGTCGTTAAAGGTCAAGCCCCCGTCCGTCGAAGTTGTGCGGCCAAATCCAGGTCCTTGCGACTGCGCGATTTCAGCCCGCAGATAGGTCGTGTCGCTCTTGCGCAATGTGATATCGGCGCCGAGCAGCTTCTGGTCTGAAGTCCCGGTCTGTTCGCTCATGGCGGTGGCGCCGAGCCGCACATGCTCGCCAATCCAGCCCTGTGCCCTGCCGCCGTAGGAATAACCGTCCAGCTGTCCGGCAGTCGGCGTGTATTCATACTGGACGACAAGATTGGCGACGCCGTCGCCCAGCGCCCCGTCCCGCACAATGCCCGAACCGCCCGCGCTGGAAGACAACGGCTGCTTGAGAATGATGACGCCCTGGATTGCGTCGATGTCGTAGTCAGCTCCCGCCACAAGCTGCCTTCGGCTGATCACGCGGCCTGAGACCTTGTCGCGCACTTCGATTGTGACCGTTTCAGAACCCTGAACCAGATCCTGCCGCTTGAGAAAATACGCCGAACCGCCTGTGCCGAGAAACACGTCGCGTTGCGGCAGCGTCTCGGGCTGCGCGGCATAGGCGTGAACCTCCACCTTGCGCTCGCCGAAACTGGTCGCAGCTTCGCTCTTGTAGACCGCGCTCGCGCCATACAGCGCGCGCTCGTTTCTCAAAAACTCCGCGCCATGGATGTTCGTCTTGAAATTGCCCCACATGACCCGGCTGTCGCCGCGCTCGAGGCGCACATAAAACTTGCCGCGCGTCGGCGCGTCTTCGGTCAATGTGGAATCATCGCCATAGACAGGATAGAAATCATCTGGATCGATGCGCCGCAGGAATTGGCGCGGGTCTTTTGAATCCAGCCCGCGGAAAGTATTCTGTATCTTGTCCTCGCCGGTGTCGGCGGCGGCGGTAAGCAGATATTTGCCCTGAATTTTTCCCTTCAGATAGAAGGCAAGCCTGCCCTTGGTGTAAACCCGGTCGAACTCGGACGTGTCCGCCGCGACCAGCGTGCCGTTTCCGAACTTTTTTCCAACCGTCAGGTCGGCTAGCGCCACGTAGAACCAGTCGTTCGAAGGAATATTGATCTGCCGCTTGAATGACAGCCCGTCATTCTTGCCGCCGCTGACGGCGACATCGATGCTGTGGTCGCCGGGCGGCAAAATCTGCTGGGTGACAAAACTCGCGCCCGCATCCACAGGCACGTCTCTTCCGATGGCGCTCACCGCATAGCCCGGCGGCACATTGCGCCCGAACACGGTGACCGCGCCGCCATAGACCGGAATGTTCCGCTTGGCCGTGAAGTCCTCGCCTGCGCCGGCGGCGATGACCTCCCCGTTGGTCTTGTGCGGCCCGGATTTTGAAACAGTGCGCGAAAGCGTGCGCGCTCTTGTTTCATCAAACCGGTTTCTGGAATCATAGACGCGCAGCACATAGTCGAAATCCGCCGCGCCGGCCTCCGGAATTGTCCACTCGGCCTGCCCGTTATCGTCAACCGGCACCACAGCGAGCGGCGCGCTGCCCGCAGGTTTCTCCGCGTCGAATATCAGCACTTCCGCCTTCTCAATCCATGCCGGATAGTTCGAGCTGGCGGAAAAGCGCACCCGCTCCCCGGCCAGATACGAGCGCCGCAGATCCGGCGTGGAGACATTGAGGACCGGATTGACCTCCAGACCGTCAAACTTGATCTGGATATCAACCGCCTCCAGCTCAAGATCGGTTTTCCGCTGCGCGTCGGCCTCGCTCCTGCTCCCGGCCACCTGCTCGCCATCGACGCTTATGGAAAAGCCCTGATCCCCCGCCGGCGCCGCATCCTGCAGCGTCTCCTGCTCGGTGTTGGCGCCAACCGGGATCACGGCGGCCTCGCCCACGCATTTGCCGTCAACGCAGCGTTCGGCGGCGGCGAGCGGCGCAGCTTGCGCAAGAAGCGCCAAGGCGGTGGCCGCCTTTAGCAGCGTCCCAAATCTGTTTGATGGTTTCACGCGATTCATACCAAACTTCCCGCTTGCTGTGTCGGTTGGCTGCACAAGGCCGGCTTTGATGCTGCGCGCGCTCATTTGGCGGCCACCACGCGCGTTTCAATTGTCAGCCGGGGGCCGCCCTTGCGCCGCCATTTTGCTTTGACGGCAGCCTCGGCTGCTTTGAGGCGGGCAGCCGCCAGGGGCTTGTCGCCGCCATTGGCGTAGTAGGAGAGGCGGAGCACCGACGGGTCCTGCCCAAGCTTGTCGAGCAGCGCGTCAATGCCATCCAGCAGCGCCTCGGTCGGCTGATCCGAACCCGGCTCGAAGGCTCTGTCCTTCAAATCGATCCGCACAACTTTGGAGATCGCGGCGCCGAAATTGAGCTTTGTCACCTTGCCCGCCGTCAGCCGCACGACGCGCGGATTCTCCGTCGTCATGCGGTAGCCGGTTGGCAGCGTGCGGGTGTCCAGCTTCAGGACGAAATTCGAGCCAATGTCGGCATCCGGCAGTTCGGCGCACGGCACATTGAAGCGTCCATGCTTGTCGGTGGTGATCAGCACGCCCTTGACCGTCGCAACGCGCACGCCCGGCAGCCCCGGCTCGCCTTCGTCCTGATAGCCGTTGCGGTTGCGGTCGTCGAAGACCTTGCCGATCACATCGCCGCAGTCGAAGACATGCTCCATTTCGACTCTGACCGACGCGCGCCCGGTCGTGCCGAGCGGCTCGCCCGTCACCGGATCAACCACGTTGGCGATGTTGACATGGTCACCGGACGCCGCATTGCTTGCGACACGCACATTGAGCGTGATGACCAATTCGCCGGCGGCAGGAACAGTCAGCGCCGCGTAGGTGAGCTTCCTGTTGGAAACAGCAGGCTCCAGAGGAAGGCCCGCCACGAGCGATGATCCCGGCGTGTAGGCAAACCCCGCAGGCAGCTGGTCGGCGACGTCAAGCGGACCCATGGCGGCGGCGTTCGGATTTGTGACCTTGATCTGGTAGGCGATAGTGTCCCCCCGGCGCGCCACTGTGACGTTTGCGGTTTTCTCGACTGTCAGGCCAAGCGGCGGAACCACGGGAACGGGATCAAGCGGAACATGGTTGTGGACAATGTCCGGGCTGCCAGCGCCGACAAGGAAGCTCAGGAAGTAGGTTGTCGAAGCTCCGGCCGCAGGCGCGGCAGGCTGCGGCTGCACTTGGCAGGAACCGCCAGCCACAGGATCAACCGCGCACACCGCCGGATTCAAGGCGCCGGCCTGCGCGGGAATGGACGCTGCGGCTCCGGCCACGTACCCGGCAGGCGAAGTGACAGCAAGACGGTACTCTGTCGCGCCGACCGGGCATTCCGGCGCAACGCCAGGGACTATGTCAAACTGGTAGGCGCCGGTGGCGTCCGTCACCTGGTTTTGCTGACCGGGCGAAGCAAAGCAGATTGACGGAAGCGGCGCTCCGGCAGCCGTTGTCAGCTGCAGGGTCGCGCCAGCAATCGGCAGCCGCGTCACCGCGTCATAGACAATGCCGGACGGATCAACCGGCAGATCAACGTCGGTGATGTTCTGACCAGCGGCAATCGAGAAGCTGCCTTGTCCCGCGATCACGGTTCCCGTGGGAGACGTCGCAGCAATCGTGTAGCCGCTGCCGGGCGCAATTCCGAGGAACAGATATGAGCCGTCTGCGAGAGTAGTTGTAGTGGCGATCAGCGCGCCGTCCTTGAAGAGCTGAACCGTGTAGCCAGCCTGGACCGGCTCGCCAACGTTCAGAAGGCCGTTGCTGTTGCTGTCCTCGAACACCGTGCCTGCAAGCGAACCCAGACCCGAAGGCACATTTATTGTCACCGTTCCTGTGTCGCAGTTGGCCGGGTTCAGCACTTCGCAGACCGTGTAGGTCACCGTGTAGGGACCGGACGGCGTTCCCGGCGCGACCGTCACCGTGCCGTCGGCGTTGACCGTCAGCGGGCCTGTCGTGACAGGGGTGACCGTCACGTCGGCGGGAACGATCGGCGTTCCGTTCAGCGTATCGTTGGTCAGGACATTCAGCCCGGGAATGACGCCG
>JANMMM010000036.1:0-8498 GCA_031373225.1 Phyllobacteriaceae bacterium
CGTGGTGAAAGGCACTGCGGTCTTCCCAGCCACGGCGGCGCTGGCATGGGCGGTGCTGGCCTATATCTGTGTTGATTTCGGCTTCTGGTCGAAGCTGATTGAAATAGCTCCGGGCAATGAGCAGATGTGGCGGGCGGGCACCGAGGTGGCGCTGGCGGCCACGCTGGTCGTCTTCATGTACGCCTATCTCAACCTCAACCGCTGGCATGACCATTTCAGCTATGGCGTCCTCGCCTGGCTGATCGGGCTGGTGCTGCTTTTCGGCGTCGCCATCTATGATCCGCCGGTCGCCTCGGGCATTGCGCGCATTTCGCTGGCGGTGACGGCGAGCATCGGGGCGCTCTTGGTCGCGTATCTTTCGGCGCGCGGCTTTGACCGGGCGATCATGCTGATCCCGACCGGCATCATGATCCTGTTATGGATTTTCGGCGCGTGGCTCACCGTCTCCGGCCAGCTCGACAATGACATTGTGCAGCCGGCGCTCGGCGGCGGGCTGGTGCTGATCGTGCTTCTGATCGGTTTCACCGTCATGCAGCACGCGTTTGCCGGCGGGGCGCTGCAGCAGGGCCTGTTCTCCGATCTTGAGCGGCAGGCGATGGCGATCGCCGGCTCCGGCGACCTGGTGTGGGACTGGGACGTGCCGCGCGACAAGATCGTCACCCGGCCTGACATTGGCGAACTGATCGGCCTTGACGCCAACGCGCTGCACGGCGCGGCGCGCGTCTGGCTTCCCCTCCTGCATCATGATGACCGCGACCGGTTCCGTTCCACCTTGGACGTCATCGTCGAACATAGACGCGGCCGCATCGCCCAGGATTTCAGGCTACGCGCCCGCGACGGGCATTATCACTGGTTCACGCTGAAGGCCCGCCCGGTGATCGGCTCGGACGGCGAGGTGATCCGCTGCGTCGGCACGATGGTGGATGTGACGGAACAGAAAAAGGGCGAGGAGCGGCTGCTGCATGACGCGGTGCACGACAATCTCACTGGCTTGCCAAACCGCCGCCTGTTTCTCGACCGCTTGGAAAGCGGCATTTCCTACGCCAAAGCGCAGGACAAGTTCCGCCCAACTGTGTTTGTCATCGACATTGACCGGTTCAAGCAGGTCAATGACGGGCTTGGCATGTCGGCGGGCGACACGATCCTGCTGACGCTGGCGCGGCGCATATTCCGGCTGCTCAAACAGCAGGACACTTTGTCCCGCCTTTCCGGCGACCAGTTCGGCCTGATCCTCTTGTCCGAACAGGACCCGGCCCGCATCGCCAATTTCGCCGAGGCGGTGAAAAACGCCATCAAGGCGCCGATCACTTTCGCCAAGCGCGAGATCATCCTCACCGCCTCGATCGGCCTCGTCACCTGGACCAACCCGCAGGCCACCGCCGAAGACCTCATCAAAGACGCCGAGCTGGCGGTGTTTCAGGCCAAACGGCTCGGCGGCGACCGGATCGAGCCGTTCCGCCCCGCCTTCCGCACCGTCGGCGCGGACAAGTTACAGATCGAGTCGGACCTGCGCCGCGCCGTCGAGCGCAATGAGCTGAACGTTGTCTATCAGCCGATTGTGCGCCTGTCCGACATGAAGATCGCCGGGTTTGAGGCGCTGATGCGCTGGGAGCATCCGCGCCGCGGCCCGATCCCGCCGTCGGAATTTATTCCCCTTGCCGAAAGCTGCGACCTGATCGACCAGATCGGCCAGTTCGCCATGGCCAGCGCCGCCGAGAAGCTCGCTTCATGGCAGAAGGCGCTGAACGGGCTGCCGATCTTCATGTCGGTGAACCTGTCCAGCCGTCAGATCATCCGCCGCGACCTGATCAACGATCTGCGCTCAATCCTCAACAAGTCAAACTTCATCCCCGGCACGTTCAAGCTGGAGCTGACCGAATCCGCCGTCATGGAAAACCCGGAACAGGCGGTGTTCATCCTCAACAAGGTGAAATCGCTCGGCGTCGGCCTGTCGCTCGATGATTTCGGCACCGGCCACTCGTCCCTCTCCTATCTCAGCCGCTTCCCGTTCGACATTATCAAGGTCGACAAGAGCTTCGTCAAAGACATGAACCCCAAGCGCGACGTCCTGCTGCGCTCGATCATATCCATGGCGCACGATATGGGGCTGCAGGTCGTCACCGAAGGCGTCTCCAGCGACAAAGACGTCAAACAGCTGCGCGCGCTCGGCTGCGAATATGTGCAGAGCTTCATGTTCGGCGAGCCGGTGAACGCCGAAACGGCGCTTCGGCTGGTGAAGGAGCAGAATCTGGCGAAGGTGTGAGGGGGATGTCTGAGCTCGCAATCATTAAGGGCTGAGAATAATATTCGTTCCTCGCTAACAACATCAGTTCCTTAAAAAAATGAAGAGTTTAAACCCTTTTTGGGGTTCATTCTCTTGACCTCCCGCCTGAAACCCCTTATGGGGTTCTTATGCTTGAATTACCTCACCAACGAAATGAACTCGAAGTCGCCGTTTGGATGGCGCTTAGTGGCCGCGTTAACTCATTGCCGCCACGAGTTTTTTTGAATCGTATCAAACGGTTGCTAGATTTGGACGATGACAAAGCCAACCCCGTTTTCCCAGTTGAAGCACCAGGTGGAAAAGGAAGGTCCGCGAAATACGGTGCATTTGGTTCGTTTTTGATGGTTATCGGGCTTCGAATGATTGATGCCGGTTTAACCCAAGGTGATGTAATTTTCGTTTTGCGCAATTTGAAGAGTGTCCTGCTGGATGCCTATGAGAATATAGTGAAAAATCCACCGTCTCCGGGCCAAAACATATTGGCAAGAGACCAGCCGCAATCTCCCACAATGCCAGATCACGATACGTTGGCTGACACTTCGGTCTTCTTTCTTCTGAGGAAAGTGGAATTGAAAGAGTGTTTAAATTGGCAAGTTGAAATGCCGCTCTTTATCAACCCCAAATTTTGTTACGGGCTAAAAGAATTGTATCGCGAAATGAAGATGCTGAATTACGAAGACCCCGTTCGATTAGTTGTCCAAATTTCGGACTTGGCAATTACCGTTCGCGAGTATCTGAAGCTCGTATCAGCAAAACGGTTGGCTAAAGATTGAAGGGGAAAGTCCAATCATGAAGATTCCAGCCCCGCTGCCAGTTGAGAAGCGGACAGTGTTCGATTCGGCGGGGCGTGGTGACTTGGGCCACTTGACAGTGGCCATTTCTGGCAACCTGCGCTGCAAAGCTGGACCAATTCGCCTGCTGCGGGGAGTTGAAGGCAGATCAGGTGGGTTTGGACTGGCTCATATCGAAAGCCATGCAGGGCGAATTCGTCAGTTTGAATCTCTCGGTTATAGAGATGTCGTTTCATTCGTTCGCTTTGTGGTGTCGGATTTTGATCAAATCATAATGCAGGAAGACGGCAGGCTGCTTTTTCAGCGCGAAAGAGACGGCGTTTATTGTCAGGTCGTCTGCCAATGGGACGAAACGGTGCAAATTTGGAGCGTGACAACAGCAATCCCGAAACGAGCCGTCAGAAATCAAAATGTCGTTTGGAATAAGCACTGACGGTCTGACGATTGCGAATTTCGTCTTTGGGCGTCGGCTGCCCTCACCGCTTTGCGACCGTTTTGTCACCCATTTTCCGACAGGCGACAGATCCAAACGCACGCGGAGACCGCTTTTCAGTACGTTACATACATAATACGGAATAGCAAACAATGCAATAATCATTGCACGCGAATGTTTGAGAAACGAAGTATGCGCGCATGTTTGGCACACGAAGCGCTTCAACTATCGCAGCAGCAGCGTCAAGCGCGAAGGCGGGCGCAAGGTCGTCCCAAGCGACATCGGTACCACCGAAGGATCGTTCAATCGTCCGAATGCAAATCCGTCATCAGCGCTTCAACGCTGCCAAAACGCCTGCCTTTGCCCGCTTCCGGCTCTGCGATTGCCGCGCGCGTCGCGACGTCGCCAATAGTCCCTCCACCCTTCGTGCCGTTTTTGGCGCCGTCATTCCGGGGCCGCGTGAGCGGAACCCGGAATCCAGAGCTGTGAGCGGGCAGAATTGGGCTAGACTTGCGTTGCGCTGGCCAAAAACGTCAATGATATCTCCGTGTTGACAGCGTCCCGAGCCAAATGAGCGGCGACAATCTCGGCTGCCTCAACTCTGGATTCCGGGTTCGGCTGCGCCGCCCAGGAATGACGGCACCGCTCGGGACTTCACGAAGAAAACGATCTGACGATTGCGAATTTCGTCTTTGGGCGTCGGCTGCCCTCACCGCTTTGCGACCGTTTTGCCACCCATTTTCCGACAGGCGGCAGATCCAAACGTTCGCGGAAACTGCCTATTAGCACAGCACAAATATAACGCGCTCCGCTTGCCCCTCACTTCACCGTCAGCACAGTCCACATCCCCACCATGAAATGCCCCGGAATGTTGCAATACAGCACATAGGTTCCGGGCTTCAGCTCCAGCGTCAGCGCGCCGGACTTGCCGGGGTCGAGCTCCGACACTTCGCCAAGGTCCTTGGCCGCCTCCTCATCGACGCGGTTCTCATTGGCGTTGAACGGCAGGACCACGTCGGCATTGGCCACGGGCGCCACCAGCATTTCGTGAATAACCTCCTTGGAATCATTGGTGACTTCAAAGGTGACCTTGCCTGCGGGCACGCTCTCATGGTCGGTTTTGATGCCCATGACGGCCATGTGCATTTTGCCGCGCATGCCCATGCCGAGGCCCATGTTTTTGCTCATGTCCATGTCGCCGCCTTTGTCCCAAAGCGACGCCTTCACGACGGCGTCGGCCAAGGCCGGATTTAAGGCTGATAAAGCCAGCGCGAGAGCGGCGGCGCCAAGTGTCAACAGCCGCGCGGATTTCATGATATTTCCTTTCCATGACCGAAGGGGCGGCTGCCCCGTCCGCCCGGAAGCTACGCCTTGCGCGCGCCGCGTCTTTGATCCAGCGCAAGTGCGGATGCGCAATGCCCGGCCGGGCGGATTTGGAAAAGGTTCCCGCCTCTGGGTCTGGAGGCCCTCACCCGTGCCCGCAGCTCATGCTCAGCCTTGCGGGGTCAACCACCATGCCCGTCAGCACCCGCTCATAGGTTTGCGCCATGTCGTTGTTGAACAGGATGCTCTCCGTGGCGGGGCAGGTCAGCCAGCCGTTTTCGGCGATTTGATTTCGTACTGCCTTCGCGCTCACACAAATTCAATCCGCACTTTCCGCCCGACAATCTCCGCCGCCCGCTGCAGCGTGGTGAGCGTGACGTTGCCGTCCTTTGGATCAAGCAAGCGGCTGATCTGGCTCCTGCTGGTGCCCATCTGCTCAGCGAGCCGCTTTCGCGAAAGTTTCTTCTCCTGCATGGCGTTCTCAATCTGCCAAGCCAGAACTTCCTTGATGGCGATGGCCTCAAACTCTTCAAGCTTGCCTTCTTCAACAAGAAACTCGTCAAGGCTTGTAAAGCCCTCAGTTGACCGAAGCGTTGGTGTTTCAGCTGTCATAACTGCCTCCTCAAGGCAAAAGCTCTTTCATCCGTTTGCGCGCGAGCGCGAGTTCTTCATCCGGCGTTTTCTGGGCCTTCTTCAAAAAACCCGAAAGCACCGTTATTGCCCCGCCGCTGACACAAAACATAAGCCGGACGATGCGACCTCCGGGAAGCGTTGTGCGCATTTCCCACAATCCATTGCCCATCGGCCGGCACAAGGGCATACCAACTGGCCAGCGGTACTGCACACGCATCAAGTCAAGTCCAATTTCGCGGCGGTCCGCATCGTCAAGACCCCGCAGCCAATCCAAGACCGCTTCGCCTCCCGCTGGCGTCTTGTAAAACACAACTCGAATTTTAGGAGGCGCCTTAGACGTCACGATGCCTCATATAATGGCCATGTACATTATAACGTCCAGTATAGCAACACTTTTTATGCTGCTGGTGATTTCAGAACCGCCTCACCCGTGCCCGCAGCTCATGCTCAGCCTTGCGGGGTCAACACCCATGCCCATCAGCACCCGCTCATAGGTGTGCGACATGTCGCTTGAAAACAGGATGCTTTCGCTCGCCGGGCAGGTGAGCCAGCCGTTTTCGGCGATTTCGTTCTCCAGCTGCCCCGGCTGCCAGCCGGAATAGCCTAGCGTCATCAGTTTGCGGCGCGGGCCGTCGCCCTTGATGATGGCGCGCAGAATGTCGATGGTGGCGGTCAGGCACACATCCTCGGAGACGGGCATGGTCGAGCCGACCATGAAATCGTCGCTGTGGATGACAAAGCCCCGGCTCCTGTCCACCGGCCCGCCATTGCGCACCTGCAGACCGCGCGCCGCCTCGGGCAGTTTGATGATCTCGTCCACGCGGGCGACGCCGAGCTGCAGCAGTATTTCCTTGAAAATCACCGGCTGGCTCTGGTTGATGATGAAGCCCATCGCGCCGTCGTCGCTGTGGGCGCAGATATAGATGACCGCGCGCGCGAACCTCTCATCGCCCATGCCTGGCATGGCGACGAGGAATTGGTCGTTCAGAAACCCCTTGCCGGTTCCCTTGTCGCGCAGATCTCTCAGGTTCATGAGATTAAGGTAGCAAGGAAATGGGAAATGGAAAGCGCTAATCGATTGAGACGGCCAACAAACGCCCGCACTGTTGCGCCGCTGCCAAAGTTCAAGAAGTCGGCCCAAGAAATCGTGATTGTCTCTTGAACCCGCTTTGAGGCAGAAAGCCGCCATGAAACTGTTCCTAAGCCTCATTCTCGCGCTCGCCGCGCCGTCCGCCGCCCTCGCCGCCTCGACAGACTGGATCGATGAAGAAGGCGCGCGCATCCGCCTTGTCGCCGCCGAGCCTGCGCCCGAAGCGACGGAAATCCGCGCGGCGCTGGTGGTCGAGCTGAGGCCCGGCTGGAAGACCTATTGGCGCGATCCGGGCAATTCCGGGGTTCCGCCGCAGTTTAATCTTGGCGGCGGCAGGAATGTGACGGCGGCGCGGCTGGACTTTCCCGCGCCGGACCGGTTTGGCGAAGGCGCCAGCGCCGCCACTGGCTACAAGCATCCGGTGTCGTTTCCGCTGACGCTGGCGCTGCAGATGCCTGGAGGTCCGAGCACTGTCAAGGCAAGCGCCTTCCTCGGAATCTGCGAGGAAATATGCGTTCCGGTGCAGCTGGAATTTGCGCTGGATGTGCCGGTCGCCATCGGCAGCACGGCGGATCAGGCGCTGGTTCAGGCTGCCTTTGACGCGCTGCCGAAGGCGGCAAGCGCCGGTTTCGGGCTTTCGAACCTGTCCTACCAGAACAAGGCGCTTGAAATTGAGGTCCTGACGCCTCCCTCCTCCGCCGCGCCGGAGCTTTTCATCGCCGCTGACCGCTTCCTTCTCGGCGCGCCTAAACTCACCGCGTCGCTGAAAAACAAGAGCCGCTACATTGTGCCGATAATTTTTGCGCCGAAGACCGCCAAGATCGAAGACACGGAAGTCTATTACACGATCAAGTCCGGCGGCATGGCTGTGTCGGGTTCGGTTCCGCCAAGGGCAAACTGAAGCTCCCCATCTCGACAGGCGGCTCCTGAAAACTATATGAGGGCTTCGGACAACTTGCCGTGCAGGCAGGCCTTTCATTTTCAGGAGCGTTTTATGACGATTTCAATTGGCGACAAGCTTCCCGACGCGACGTTTAAAGTCCGGATTGAAAGCGAATTTGCGGACACAACGACAGCCGATGTTTTCTCGAGGAAAAAGGTCGTGCTGTTCGGCCTGCCCGGAGCGTTCACGCCGACCTGCTCGATGAACCATCTGCCCGGCTTTCTGGAGAACCGCGACGTGATCCTGTCCAAAGGCGTTGATGAGATCGCCGTCGTCGCGGTCAACGACCATCATGTGATGAAGGCCTGGTCGGAAGCGACGGGCGGCAAGGGCAAGATAAAGTTCCTAGCCGACGGCACGGCGGCATTCACCAAAGCCATCGGCATGGACGCGGAAATGGGGCCGATGGGCCTGCGATCCAAGCGATTTTCGATGATTGTCGAGGACGGCGTCGTGAAGCAGTTGAACGTCGAGGCGGGTCCGGGCGTCGACACATCCGGCGCGGCGACAATCCTGTCGCAGCTGTGAGGGGCGCATGACTCTCCCTCACCTGCTTCGCTCCGCGAAGCTGTCCTCTCCCCGGGTTGGAGAGGGGAAAGATCAGCGGCTCTCCTTCGCCACTCCCCTCCGGGGAGAGGACAGCTTCGCGCAGCGAAGCAGGTGAGGGAGAGTCTGAAGCACGTGGTGGAAACTCCCGCTTACGCGGAGGCATCGGCGAACGACGCGACGCGGATTGCGCTGTCTCACCCCCGCCGGAACGGCGCCAGCGCCTCCCGGGCCAGCTCGTCGCAGCGCTCGTTCTCGGGGTGGCCGGCATGGCCCTTGATCCAGTGAATTTCGACGTCGTGATTCAGCCGCGCCGCGTCGAGCGCCTGCCACAGATCTGCGTTCTTCACCGGCTTTTTGTCCGCCGTCTTCCAGCCGTTTTTCTTCCAGCCGTGGATCCAAGTTTTGAGTCCGTCCCGCAGATAAGACGAGTCGGAATAAAGCTTTACCGCGCA
>JANMMM010000078.1:0-13033 GCA_031373225.1 Phyllobacteriaceae bacterium
GGATGGAATCAGGCCCAGCGCGCGGTAGGGGTAGCCCTTGACGAAGAAGCGGATGATACGCGGATTGTCATAGTCCGGTCCAATGAGCGGCTGGAAAGTGACCGGGTCCAGCTCATCGCTTTCTTTCGTGGCGTAGGTGACCGGGCGCAGCTGGTAGCCGCCTTGTTTCGTGTAGAAACTCACCGGGTCCGGCGGCGAATAGGCGATGAACGGCGTCTTGGGTTCAACAGGCGCGAAGAAATCGGCGAAAACCGCCATCAGCAGCAGGAGGCAGACCAGAATGAGGCCGAGCATGCCGGTGATAGAGCGGCGGAACTTGCGCCAGACAAGCGTGGCGTAGCTTTCGTTCTTGGCGAACCGCGACGCCGCTGGCGAACCGTCCACATAGCCATCGGGCTCTCGCTTGACATAGGGCGCGAACAGGTCGGTGCTCATGAATTGTCTCCCAGTCTGACGCGCGGATCCATCCAAGCCAAAAGCAGGTCCGCGATAATGTTGCCGACAATCAGCGTCGCGCCGAGGATCAGGAGAAGCGTCGCCGTCACAAGAACATCGCCACGCCCCATGGACCCGACAATGGCGGGACCGATGGTCGGCAGGGAAAAGACGATGGCGACTTCAATCTCGCCGGTCAGCATGTAGGGCAGCACCGTGCCCTGATAGGCGACCAGCGGATGGAGGGCGTTCGGCACGGCGTGCTTGAGGATGACGCCGGATTCGCTCATGCCCTTGGCGCGCGCCGTCTCGACATATTGCGCATTCAATGTGTCCAAGAGATTGCCGCGCATGACGCGCATATTGTAGGCGAGGCCGCCGATTGTGGCGACAGCGATGACCGGCCAGATATGGGCGAGAAGATTCATGAATTTCGCCCAGGACATTGGCTGGCCGCCATATTGCGTCGAATAGAACGATCCCAGCTCCTGCACGTTCAGCTTGAACGCCATGATGTAGAGAATGATCAGCGCCATCAAAAAGCGCGGAATGGTCATGCCGAGGAAGGTGAAAAACGACAGGACGGTGTCCGTCCAGGAATACTGCTTTGTCGCGGCCAGAATGCCGAAACCGATGCCAAATATCGACGCCAGGATATGGCAGGTCAGAGCAATGCCAAGCGTGGCGGGCAGGCGCTGCCAGACGACTTCCGACACGGGCCGGTTATAGAAAAAACTGTGGCCGAAATCGCCGACGAAGAAGCCCTTAATCCAGCGGAAATACTGAATGACCAGGGGATCGTTCAGACCATGGTCCAGCCGGAACTGTTCGGCGGCCGCGTGGGCGACCTCCTGCGAGGCGTTGTTGTAAAGCAGCATGCCTTCAACATAATCGGCATAGTCGCCGGGCGGCGCCTGAATGATCCCGTAGGTGATAATGCTCATTATAAAGAGCACGGGGATGGCGGACGCAATGCGAATGGCGAGAAAACGGAGCATGCTGGGCACCCTTGCGTTTCAATCCGGCACGGCATTCCCGGAAATGACTGGAGATCAGACTGACTTGGTCTGGTCTTCCGCGCCTGCGGAAATGACTGAGTGATTTTTGAATGGCCGGGCGGACGAAGAATCCGCCCGGCCTGTCATGCTGAGGTTAGAGCACGCCCTTGCCGCCTGGCACATCGGCCAGCTTGCCTGGGTAGAGCTCGAACTTCTGCTGCTTGTCCAAAGGCACGTAGACGCGCTCGCGGATGATATTGTCCTCCGCCCAGTTATACATGAAGATCGGCGCGCCGGGAGCGATGTTGGCGAAGCGTTTGTTCATGATCAGCGCGCCCGGATACTGGGTCAAACCGGCCCAATAGACGTTTTCCGTCGCGACCTTCTGGTAGTCCTTCATCAGCGCGATGCGCTCAGCCGGATCTTTCGAGGC
Source organism: Phyllobacteriaceae bacterium (assembly GCA_031373225.1). Lineage (GTDB taxonomy): Bacteria > Pseudomonadota > Alphaproteobacteria > Rhizobiales > Rhizobiaceae > JANOYJ01. The sequence goes on from JANMMM010000078.1 coordinate 1,867, forward strand.
GATGAACTTGTTCACGTCGTCAACCAAGGTCTTTTCGAAGTCGAGAAGATCGACCTCGCCCTTGCCGTCGGCTGACTGATGGAACTCGCTGGTTGCGGGGCCAACAGGCGCAAGACGGTTGGTGTTCTGGACAACGGTCACAAGCTCTGTGCCGGCGCGCCAGACGTGCCAGTCAAACTTGCCGGATTTGCGGGCATTGTCGCGGTCATTGCCAGCCATGAGGTTCGGAATGATGCGCAGGCCCGCCTGTTCGCCCATGGCGACGATGCCTTCGGCGAGTGACTTGTCAGATCCATAGTCAAGATTGCTCAGGACCGTGATCTCAACGTTTTTGCCGCCGTCTGGGAAATTCAGGATGCCATCGCCGTCAGTGTCTTTCAAACCAGCCAATGCAAACTCGGCTTTTGCGGCTTCAAGATCGAATGGATAATAAACCGTCGATGCTTTGTCGAAATAGCTGCTGTCCGCATAGATTCCGCCTGGATAGATGGCGGTGAACGGTCCCTTCACCAATGATTCGCCCAAACGCTGGCGATCCAGCATGGACGTCACGCCTCTGCGGAAATGCACGTCGCGGTTCAGCTTGCGCACAGCCTTGGAACGCTCATCCGGATCGCCCCAGGCATTGTCGCTCAGGTTGAAATGCAGCACATAGCCGATCGTCCGCTGGCCAAACTCGAGGCGGGCGGGCGATGCCGGGTCAGCGGCTTTCTTCAGGGCCTCAACGTAGTTTTCGGCCTGCTCAAGATTGGAGAAGTCGCCGGTGCCGGCCACAGCCTGCACGTCGCGGTCGCCCCAAGTCGAGAGGCGGTAATGCATTTCGTTCATGTAAGGCAGCTGATTGCCAGCCTCGTCCACTTTCCAATAGTAGGGATTGCGGCGCAGGACGACGATATCGTCCGGGCGGTGCTCGACAACGACCCATGCGCCAAGCGTCGGCATTCCCATGTAAGAGGCCGGGAAGGCGTTCTTGTACTGCTCATAGGTGTTCTTTGAGTTTTTCGGATGCTGCGGGGCCAGAATATGGGCCGGACCCGGGCAGACATTCATATAGGCCAGGGAGTAAAGCACGCCCGTCGGGAAGGCTTCCGTGAAGGTCCACTTGATCGTGTTGGCGTCGACTTTCTCAAGCTTGGAATCCTTGCCGAACGTCTCCTGGGTTTCGCCGCCCAGTGGATTCACTTCCGGATCAAGAACGTCCATTTCCCAATGGTACATGACATCGTCGGCGCTGAACGGCACGCCGTCGGACCATTTGATGCCCTCAACCAGATGCATGGTCAGCTGATGGCCGTCGTCGGACCATTCCCACGCCTTGGCGAGGTTCGGCAGCGGCTGCAATTCCTCGGCTTTCACCTGGAACAGCGGACCCGTGCGGGTCAGGCATTCCTGCAGACCGATGTCGATGCCGCCCCAGCCCTGCGACTGGCCGGCCCAGTAGTTCCAGCCTTCAGGACGACCGCCGATGACATGGCGCATCACATCGCCGTAAACGCCGATGCCGTCCTTCATGTTGCCGGTCTTGTAGACCAGCGGCTCTTTCGGCAGGCGGTCCTTGACGGCGGGCAGCGTGCCTGCGTCCACCATGGCCTTGACGAAATCCGGCTCGTGATATTCCGGCAGCGCCTTGTATTCGAGAATGTCGGCGATGCCGACAAAGGTCACCTTGCCCTGCGCATCGAACGCTGGAGCATCCGGCAGCGGGGCCGGTGTTGCGCCTTCCGCCAACACGGCGCCTGATGACACGCCAACGAGCAGCGCCGCCAATGCGGCCCGCAAAATAGATTTGTGCATTATTTCTCCTCCCAAGAGACAGATTGCCCGAAAAGCGCTCCGTCCTCATTCAAGGGCGGGGCGGTTCTTTTCGACCGTAATGTTAGCGCAAGCCCTCTTGCCGTGAATGCGGATTTCGCATTATTCTTTCCGGGTTTTCAATATTGTGAAAAAAGGTGACTTTACGACATGGCGCGCGCACCGGCCTTGACAGTCCAGACCAGCATCGCCCATTCGGAGCGGCATTTCTACAGCGACAAAAGCGCCTTCGGCCGTTTCGGCATGCGCATATTCACGCCGACCATCATGGACAAGGCGCATTGGCACGGCCATGTCGAGGCCAACTGGCTGACATCGGGCCAGATGCACTATCTGGTGGACGGCACGCACAAGCTCATCCCGTCGGGGCGGCTGGTGATCTTCTGGGCAGGCGTGCCGCACCAGCTGACCAAGGTCGACGGCGCCAATGATCCGGCGCAGAAGCTTTGCAACATTTACCTGCCGCTCGACGCCTTCCTGTTCATGCCGCATCTGGCCAGGCTGCAAGTGGCGCTGCTTTCCGGAGCGATCATCGTTGTGCCGCCGGAAGTCTGCGGCTTTGAAACTGTGCAGCGCTGGTATGGCGACTACCGGTCCGGCAATGTCGAGCGGGCGGAGATCGTCAAAATGGAGATCAACACTCTGCTGCGCCGCGCCTCGCTGCAGGAGTTTGACTTCATCTTGAAGCCCTGGGGCAATGACCCGGAAAAGTCCGGCATGACTTCGGCGCAGGTGCGCCATGTCGTGGCGATGGTGCGGCATGTGCTGGAAAATCTGGAGAAGAGCCTGACATCGGAATCGGTCGCAAAGGTCACCGGCATGCATCCGAACTATGCGCTCAGCCTGTTTTCCAAGACGCTGCACCTTTCCTTGAAGAAGTTCATCATCCGGATGCGGCTCTTACGGGCGCGGGCGCTGTTGATGGAGAGCAACCTGCCAATCACAACAATTGCCCTCGAAACCGGCTTCGCCTCGATGACGCAGTTTTATCTGCATTTCGGCAAAGCCTATGGGACAACGCCTTATCAGATACGGCAGAGCTATATTGCGACAACGGCGGCTTAGGAGAAAGGGAAACGAGCATGGCAATTGTGAAGGCGCTTGTGCTGGAGCGGAAGCATGAATTGTCGCTCCGCGACATCGACCTGCCGCAGGAAACCGGCCCCGGCATGGTGAAAATCGCCATCCACACGGTCGGCGTCTGCGGCTCGGATGTGCACTATTACACGCATGGCAAGATCGGGCCGTTTGTCGTCAACGCTCCGATGGTGCTCGGCCACGAGGCGGCTGGGACGATTGTCGAAATTGGCGCGGGCGTCACACATCTGAAAGTGGGCGACCGGGTGTGCATGGAGCCGGGAGTTCCCGACCCCAATTCGAAAGCCGCGCGGCTCGGCATGTATAATGTCGATCCCGCCGTCTCCTTCTGGGCGACGCCGCCGGTGCATGGCGTGCTGACGGCGCATGTCGTGCATCCGGCCAATTACACATTCAAGCTGCCGGACAATGTCAGTTTCGCCGAGGGCGCGATGGTCGAGCCGTTCGCCGTCGGCATGCAGGCGGCGTTCAAGGCGGGGATCAAGCCGGGCGACACGGGCGTGGTGCTCGGCGCGGGTCCCATCGGCGTGATGGTCGCCATCGCCGCGCTTGCCGGCGGCTGCGCCCGGGTGATCGTCGCCGATCTCGCCCAGCCGAAGCTCGACATCGCCGCGCAGTATCGAGGCGTCATCCCGGTCAATATCAGCAAGGAAAGCCTTGCGGACAGGCTGAGCGCCTTGACGGACGGCTGGGGCGCCGACGTGGTGTTCGAATGCTCCGGCTCGCCGCGCGCAGGGGAAACGATCATGGCGCTGCCCTGCCCCGGCGGGACTATCGTGGCCGTCGGCCTGCCGGTCAATCCGGTGCCTATTGACGTGTCGTCCGCCACCACCAAGGAGGTCCGCATTGAAACCGTCTTCCGCTACGCCCACCAATATGACCGTGCCATCGCGCTGATGGGGTCCGGCAAAGTGGATTTGAAGCCGCTGATTTCAGCGACGTTTGCGTTCAGGGATTGCGTGAAGGCGTTTGACCGGGCGGTGGAGGCGCGGCCGGGGGATGTGAAGCTGCAGATCAGGATGTAACGCATGCCGTTTTCATCAGCAGCCGTATGCACCACCGCAGCCCGTCATCCCGGACGGCGAAGCCGATCCGGGACCCATGCCGGAGTGTTTGCTCGGGGAAATGGGTGAATAATCCCGCTCTTTGCCGGAATGGGTCCCGGATAATGCTTCGCATTTCCGGGATGACGTGGCGGGTGGGGAATGCAGCGTTGTGTTGCCAGGTTCAAACCAATTGAAAACTGGGCATTCCCCGCTTAGAGGTGAGCAAACCTCGGGAGTCCCCACATGCCCAACCACAAAATCGCCCTCCTAACCGCCGGCGGCCTCGCGCCGTGCCTTTCCTCCGCTGTCGGCGGCTTGATCGAGCGTTATTCGGAAATCCTGCCCGATGCCGAGATCATCGGCTATCTCGCCGGCTACAAGGGTCTCTTGCAGGGCAATTCGATTTCCGTCGGCCCCGAGACGCGGCAGGGGGCGGCGATCCTGCACCGGCATGGCGGCTCGCCGCTCGGCAACAGCCGGGTCAAGCTCACCAATGTGAAAGACTGCGTCAAGCGCGGGCTGGTGAAAGAAGGCGAGAATCCGCTGGAGGTGGCGGCGAACCAATTGACGAAGGACGGCGTCACCATTCTGCACACAATCGGCGGAGACGACACGAACACGACGGCGGCGGATCTTGCGGCGTATTTGAAGAAGAACAATTACGCGCTGACAGTGGTCGGCTTGCCGAAGACCGTGGACAATGACGTCATCCCGATCCGCCAGTCGCTTGGCGCTTTCACAGCGGCTGAGCAGGGCGCGGTGTTTTTTGAGAATGTTGTCAACGAGCAGAGCACGTCGTCGCGCATGCTGGTCATCCATGAAGTGATGGGCCGCAACTGCGGCTGGCTGACGGCGGCGACCGCGAAAGCCTACCGCGAGCGGATGCAGGCGCTGGACTTCCTGCCGACCTTCAACCTTGCGCATCAGCACAAGGATATTGACGCGGTCTATGTGCCGGAAATGGCGATTGACATTGCCGCCGAGGCGAAGCGCTTGAAAGCGGTGATGGACAGGAAGGACAGCGTCAATATTTTCGTCTCCGAAGGCGCGGGCGTTGAGGCGATCATCGCCGAAATGCAGGCGCGCGGCGAGGAGCCGGCGCGCGACGCGTTCGGCCATGTGCGGCTGGATTCCATCAATGTCGGCGACTGGTTCAGCAAGCAGTTCGGCAAGCTGGTCTCAGCCGACAAAACGCTTGTGCAGAAGTCCGGCTATTTCGCCCGCTCGGCGGCGGCCAACGCGGCGGACCTTGAGCTGATCCGCTCGATGGTGCTGCTGGCCGTGGACAATGCGCTCGCAGGCGTCTCGGGCGTGATGGGCCATGACGAGGAGCAGGTCGACACGCTGCGCGCCATCGAGTTTCCGCGCATCAAGGGCGGCAAGCCGTTTGACATTGACACGCCGTGGTTTGCGCAGATGCTGAAAGAGATCGGCCAGCCGATGGGCGCGCGGGTTGAGACTGGGCACTAAAGTTGAATCTTTTGAATCAGTTGGCGACTGCGGCTGGCAACTTGATTCAAGCAGCCGGGAAAAGTTGATGGAGAGAATTGGCGGCAGCTTTGACTATGTTTCCGCGCCCGTCGTTTTCGACGGCGAGAGCGAACATGCCGCCTCGGCCTTGAAAATAGAAGGCGGGCGCGTTGCCGCCATTGTTTCCCAATCGGACATTTCAGCAGGCGCTTCCGTGCGGAGCATCGGCGAGGGCATGATCGCGCCGGGGTTTGTCGACCTGCAGGTCAATGGCGGCGGCGGGGTCATGCTCAATGATGATCCGTCTGTCGAGGCCATCGAAAAAATCTGCGCGGCCCACCGCCCGTTTGGCACGACCTCGCTTCTCCCGACGCTCATCACCGACACGCGCGAGAAAACCAAAGCGGCCATCGCCGCAGGCATCGAAGCGCAGCTGCGCGGCGTTTCCGGCTTCCGGGGACTTCACCTTGAGGGGCCGCATTTATCCATCGCGCGCAAGGGCGCGCATGATTCAAAGCTGATCCGCCCGATGGATGAGGAAGATTTGCAAGTCCTCACCGAGGCGAAGAAAAGCCTTGAAACGCTTTACGTTACAGTCGCTCCTGAATCCGTCACGCCAGCGCAGATCTCCCTGCTTGCCAAAGCGGGCGTCGTGGTGAGCATCGGCCACAGCGACACGGATTACGAAACAGCGGCGGCATGCTTCAAGGCCGGGGCGTCCTCCGTCACCCACCTGTTCAACGCCATGAGCCAGATCGGCAACCGCGAGCCGGGGCTGGCGGGCGCGGCGCTGGATGCGGGAACAGTTTTCTGCGGCCTCATCGCTGACGGGTTTCATGTGCATGAGGCTGTGATGAAGACGGCGCTCAGGGCAAAACGGGGACCGGGCCGCATCTTCCTTGTCACTGACGCCATGTCCACCGTCGGCAGCGATATCACTTCCTTCAAGCTGAACGGCAGGACCATCAACCGCAGCGGCGGGCGGCTGACCTTGGAAGACGGCACGCTGGCGGGCGCGGATGTGGACATGATCTCCTGCGTGCGGTTCGCACATTTCAGGCTTGGCGTTTCAAAAGCCGAGGCGCTGCGCATGGCGGGGCTTTATCCGGTGCAGTGCATTGGACGCGGGGCGGAGATTGGCTCGCTGAAGCCCGGCGCGCGGGCGGATTTTGTGCATATGTCGGAGGGCTTTGAACTGCTTGGGGTGTTTGGCGGCTGAAGCTGAAGGATTGAATCAAGCGGCTGGCGGATTGATTCAAGCGGCGGTCCTGCGGCGTTGAAATGCTTGGGAAAAGCAACCCTGACGACCGTCATCCCGGAATCGCGCAGCGATATTCGGGACCCATGCCGGAATGGCCGGAGTTGGCAACATGTGCGCAATTGCGTTCTTCGCCGGAATGGGTCCCGGATCGGCTTCGCCGTCCGGGATGACGTTTTGATGGGCGCCTTCTGACTTCTGATGTTACCGCTTTGCCATGGCATTCGCCCGCAAAACAGGCTACCAGCGCGCAACGATTGCTGCGCCCTCCCCCGCAGATCATTTCCACAGGAACTATAAATGACCTTCCCGACCAATTCCGCGCCTTTGGCGCAAGCGCTGCTTGAGCGCGAATATCTTGTGCCGACGCCGGTGCAGAGCGCCGTGCTGGAGGCAGCGGCTTCCGGCCGTGATCTCCTGGTCTCGGCGCAGACCGGCTCCGGCAAGACAGTGGCGTTTGGCCTCGCCATCGCCGAGACGCTGCTTGAGGGCGCTGACAAGTTCACCTCTTTCGGCGATCCGCTCGCCCTTGTCATCGCGCCGACGCGCGAGCTGGCTTTGCAGGTGCAGACCGAGCTGGTCTGGCTGTACAAGCACACCGGCGCGCGGGTGATTTCCTGCGTCGGCGGCATGGACCCGAAGCGCGAGCGCCGCCAGCTCAACGACGGGGCGCATATTGTCGTCGGCACGCCGGGGCGGCTGAAGGATCATCTGGAGCGCGGCGCGCTGGTCATCTCCGGCCTGAAGGCTGTGGTGCTGGACGAGGCGGACGAGATGCTCGACCTTGGGTTCCGCGAGGATCTGGAGTTCATTCTGGACGCCACGCCGAAAGAGCGGCAGACGCTGATGTTTTCGGCGACGCTGCCGAAGACCATCATCTCGATGGCCAGGCGCTTCCAACGCGACGCGCTGCGGCTGGAGATTTCCAGCGGCGAGCGCGGTCATGCCGACATTGAATACCGCGCCATCAAGGTTGCGCCGAACGAGGTCGAGGCGGCGGTGGTCAATGTGCTGCGCTTCGTTGAAGCGCCGACGTCGCTGGTCTTCTGCAACACGCGTGAGAACGTCAAGCATCTCGCCTCAACGCTGAACGAGCGGGGGTTTTCGACGGTGGCGCTGTCGGGCGAACTTTCGCAGGCCGAGCGCAACCATGCGATTCAGGCGCTGCGCGACGGAAGGGCGCGGGTCTGTGTGGCGACCGATGTGGCGGCGCGCGGGCTGGACCTTCCCAACCTTGGCCTCGTCGTCCATGCCGACCTGCCGCATGACCCGGAAGTTCTGCAGCACCGGTCGGGGCGCACGGGCCGTGCGGGGCGGAAAGGGATTTCGGTTCTTTTGATTCCCCTGTCGCGCAGACGCCGCGCGGACATGATGCTTTCGCAGGCGCGCATTGCGCCGAACTGGGGCAATGTCCCCTCGGCGGAAGCGATCCGCAAATTGGATCAGGAGCGGCTTTTGACCGATCCGTTGTTCCTCGAAGAGAACACCGAGGAAGACCTCGCCATGGCGAAGTCGCTGATGGAGGGGCGCACGGCGGAGCAGATCGCCGAGGCGCTGGCCCGCTTTTACCGCTCCCGGCTGCCCGCGCCCGAGGATGTCTATGTGCCGTCCGACCGAAGCAGCCCGCGCGAGCCGCGCGAGGCCCGCGAAGAACATCCGCGCGAGCCGAGGCCCGAGCGCGCGCCGGAACGCGGCGACGGCGTCTGGTTTCACCTAGACATTGGCCGCAAGATGAACGCCGATCCGAAATGGCTGCTTCCGATGATCTGTCGGCGCGGCAATGTGACGAAACAGGACATTGGCGCGATCCGGATTTTTGACAATGAGACCAAGATCGAGATATTCGGCGCGGCGGCTGACAAGTTCGCCCATGCGATCCGCAAAGCCGCCGGCGGCGAGGATGTGACGTTCACGCGGCTGAACGACAAGGCGGACCGGGTTGAGGCGAAGGCTTATGCGCCGTCCGCCAAGAAGCCTCACCGGGGCGCCAAGCCCTTTCAGCGCGGCAAGGGCGAGAAGCTGCCGCATCCTGCATTCGCGCCTTCTTCCACCCGTGAGGCCAAGCCCCACGACGCCGCGTCAGGGCTGAATAAGCCGTTCAAGAAGAAGCCGAAACGGCCACCAAATGAGTCCCAACCTGCCTAAAGCCTTTAAAATAGGGCGAATCCGGCACTTTTGCTAAACCGTTTGTTTACCACACTGCTTCATAGTGAAGGCAGGTGTAACCACGCGCTGCGGTCAAAAAGAGTCGCTCATGTTGAAATTTACGGCCACGGCCGCCTGCATACTTGCCTTCACGTCCGCGTCTCTGGCAAACGACACACTTGCTTTTCCGTCTGACAATATGGTGATCCGCGCCAGCATTGACGAGAGCCCGGTGCCAAAAGCGGCGTCTCCTGATCGCTGGACCGGAGCGTATGCCGGTCTTGCCGTCGGATACGGGATGCTCTGGGACTCGCAGAAAGCTACGGCAAACGGTGCGGACTTTGGCGGCTTCGCGGGCTACAACATCCGTGTCAGCGGACCGATTGTCGGCGGCCTCGAAGCTGAATACATGCACATCAACCGCGAGTTCAGCGACAATATCGGCGTCATCGCCAATGAAACTTTCACTGCGAAAGCGCGCCTCGGATATGCGCACGACCGGTTCTTCGCTTACGCCCTCGCCGGCGCACAGCATGCGACGAGCGTAGTGCCGTTCCCGTGGGTTCCCGGCTTCCGGTCAGTCGACACCACCTACGTGCTCGGCGCTGGCGTTGATGTTGCCGTCACCGACAGGATCGCGCTCGGCGCGGAATATACCCGCGCATATTACAAGGACTTTGACAAGGCGACTCTCGGCTTTCCGCTCGACGTGCGCGTTCAGCGCGTCAATGCGCGAGTGACTTACAAAATCAACTGAGCCAGTCCGCATAAGCATGAAGCGAATGTGCGGGCATTGTCCCGCGCATAATACTTTGGGCGCAAGGATTAGTGCATTGCGGCTTTCCCAAAGTCAGCATACTCTCCCAGACAACCAGTTTCTTGGGAGGGAAATGAATGTCCAGAATCGAACTCAACATTAACGGACGCAAAGTCTCCGGCGAGGTCGAAGACCGCACGCTGCTGGTCAATTTTCTCCGCGAGGAACAGGGCCTGACAGGCACGCATGTCGGCTGCGACACGTCGCAGTGCGGAGCGTGTGTTGTGCATGTCGATGGCCTGGCGGTGAAGTCGTGCACGATCCTTGCAGTTCAGGCATCCGGCTCACACGTTTTGACAATTGAAGGTCTCGCCAGCAGCGGCGGCCTCCATCCCATTCAGACAGCCTTCCACGAGAACCATGGGCTTCAATGCGGATATTGCACCCCCGGCATGATCATGGCGGCGGCGGATATGATCGCGCGTCATCCCGGCGGCCTCGACGAGGCGACGGTGCGCACGGAACTTGAGGGCAATATCTGCCGCTGCACCGGCTATCATAACATTGTCAAAGCCATTCTCGCCGCGTCAAAGGCGATGGGGAAGCAGGCGAAGGTGAAGAAGGCGGCTTAAGCGAATTTGATTTCGGGGAAGGCTGCCCCATTTATCTCGGCCTGACTGCATGATTTTCGGGAGGAAAATTTAGATGGGCATTGAAGGAATTGGCGCACGGGTGCTTCGCAAGGAAGACCGGCGTTTTATCACGGGCAAGGGCCGCTACACCGACGACATGGTTGTGCCGGGGATGAAACATGCGCACTTCGTGCGCTCGCCGCACGCGCACGCCGCCATCGCCAAGATTGACATCAAGAAAGCCATGGCCATGCCGGGCGTCATCGCGGTCCTTGGCGGCAAAGAGCTGAAGTCAGACGGCATCGGCAATCTGATATGCGGCTGGATGATCCATTCGAAAGACGGCTCTCCGATGAAGATGGGCGCATGGTCGCCGCTAGCGGTCGACACAGTGCGCTATGTCGGCGACGCGGTCTGCGTCGTTGTCGCCGACACCAAACAGCAGGCGCGCGATGCGGCCGAGGCTGTCAATATCACCTACAAGGTCAAAAAAGCTGTGGTCGCGTCCATTGATGCGCTGAAGCCGGGAGCGGCGCAAATCCATCCGGAAGCCGCAGGCAATCTGATTTACGACTGGGAGCTCGGCGACGCCAAGGCCGTTGAAGCGGCGTTCAAGAAGGCTGCCCACGTCACAAGGATGGACATTGTCAACAACCGCTTGGTGCCGAACGCGATGGAGCCGCGCGCCGCGCTCGGCGTCTATGATGCGGGTGAAGACCACTACACCTGCTGGACGACCTCGCAGAACCCGCACCTTGCGCGCCTCGTGATGAGCGCCTTCTACAATGTCGCGCAGGAAAACAAGCTGCGCGTCATCGCGCCGGATGTCGGCGGCGGCTTCGGCTCGAAAATCTACATCTATCCGGAAGAGATCGTCTGCCTCTGGGCATCGAAGAAAACCGGCGTTCCGGTCAAATGGAACTCGGACCGCACCGAAGCCTTCCTCACC
>JANMMM010000118.1:0-7185 GCA_031373225.1 Phyllobacteriaceae bacterium
GGTTTTGCTTCCCCCTTGGTGGGGGAAGAAGCAAAAACTTAGGCTTGGTTCTTGCCAAGTCTTAGTTTTTGCAGATGAGGGGGACCATCGCGAAGTGCCAAGCCCGGGTATAGAATCCCAACATTCGCAATATATTCCCCATCCTTTTCAACCCCTTATCACTTCCCGCAAAAATACTCATCCACCCCTCCCAAGCCTGCCCGACAATCCCGCCAGCATTTTCGAAAGCGGAAAACATGGCGTTTGACTGGGAATTGGCGATGAGCCGCAATTGTGAGGCGCTCCGGCGCGTCATTGCGGCGCTTTTTGCCCTGGCCGGGTTGGCGGAAAACGGACTGGCGTCAGCGCTGCCGCGTCCTATTTATGACGCCGTGCTGCTTGTTCTGCTTCCCGCGGAGTCTGCTGTGCGAAGGCTTATCATCATCGCCGCGCGCGGGCTTGTTTTGAAGCCGCGTGGGGCGCGTTGTGCTCCGGTGGGGCTTATTCCGCGCGGCAGTGAAGCGCGGATTTCGGCGTTTCTGCTCATCGACCCGCTGAAGCGCTTTGCGGTTGCCGCCCCGCAATTCTCTACATTTTCCATGCCGCATATCAGCCTTGGCGGTTTTCATAATCCGCTGTTTGCGCCGCAGTCCGCGCCGTCCCAAGAGGAGCGCGCCGACGGCATGCGCCTCTGCCGCCGGTTGTTCGCGCTGAGATGTGCGCTCAATGATCTGCCAAAGCAGGCGCGGCGGCTGGCGCGTTGGAACGCGCGGCGAGATTTACAACGCAGCCAAATCCCATTCCGGCCCCGCCGCCTGTCGCCCTTCCGCCCCGGCCGTCCGCCCGGTTTTCGTAAAACTCCCATTCACGAAGTGGATCATATCCTGCGCGAGTGCCATGGCCTCGCACGGGACGCATTTGCATTGCAAAACACGTCCTGATTTTGTCGGAGGCCACTTTGCGGGGAGCCGCGTGTCCTGCTTCGCTCTGCAAACCTAACAACTTTTCCTTTTTGCACTTGCAAATCATTCGCAACTAGGCAATAACTCCGGCGAACAAAAAGCCGGAGATAAAATTGACCATCCGAACAGAAACGATAAAGCCGCAATCCTCAATCTGGCGGCGCGATGTCGACCTTCCTTCCATGGTCGAGTCCTTCCGTTCCATTCCAGTCAATCCAAACGCCACCTATTTCCGGCGCATGTTGACCTTTTTCGGTCCCGGCTATCTCGTCGCCGTCGGCTATATGGACCCCGGCAACTGGGCAACTTCTTTGGCGGGCGGTGCGCAGTTTGGCTATACGCTGCTCACCGTCGCGCTGCTCTCCAATATTATGGCGATTATTTTGCAAGCGCTGTGCTCGCGCCTCGCCGTGGCGACGGGCCGCGATTTGGCGCAAGCCTGCCGCGACGCCTACCCGAAATGGGTGGCCATGCCGCTCTGGATTCTCGCCGAGTTGGCTATTGTCGCCACCGACCTTGCTGAAGTCATCGGCACGGCCATTGGCCTCAATCTTCTGTTCGGGATTCCGCTCGAAATTGGCGTAGTCATCACAGCGCTGGATGTCTTCCTGATCCTGTGGCTGCAAACCAAGGGCTTCCGCAAAGTTGAAGCCTTCATCATCACGCTCCTCGGTGTGATCGCAGCAAGCTTTGCCATTCAAATTGCATTGGCCGATCCCAATTGGGGCGAAGTCATTCGCGGCTTTGCGCCGACGACCGACATAATCACCAATCCGAACATGCTGTATCTGGCGCTTGGCATTATCGGCGCAACGGTAATGCCGCATAACCTCTATCTGCATTCCGGCATCGTTCAAACCCGCGACATCGGCAAGACCATTCCCGAGAAGCGCGAAGCCATCAAATTCGCCACCATCGACTCGACCATCGCGCTGATGTTCGCGCTGACCATCAACGCCTCAATCCTCATCCTCGCAGCTGCGACATTCCACAAATCCGGCCAGACATCCGTCTCTGAATTGGCGCGCGCGCAGGAATTGCTCGAGCCATTGCTCGGCGCCTCCATCGCGCCAAGCCTGTTCGCCGTCGCGCTCCTCGCCTGCGGCCTCAACTCGACGGTGACCGCCACCATGGCCGGACAGATCGTCATGGAAGGCTTCATTGACATCCGCCTGCCCGCCTGGCTGCGCCGCCTGACCACAAGACTGATCGCCATCATTCCGGCCATTGCGGTGACACTCTGGTATGGCGAAGCGCAGACCGGCAAGCTTCTGATCCTCAGCCAGGTGATCCTGTCGCTGCAATTGCCCTTCGCCATCGTGCCGCTGGTGCAGTTCACCGCCTCAAGGGCAAAGATGGGCGAACTCATCGCCCCGCGCTGGCTGACAATTCTGGCGGCGGTGACGGCGGCAATCATCATCACGCTGAATGTCAAGCTGCTGTATGATGTGGGGGTGAGTTTGATGGGCGGCGGCGACTGACTCTCCCTCACCTGTCTTGCTGCGCAAGACTGTCCTCTCCCCGCTGGGGAGAGGGGAAAGACGGCCGCGCTGCTCCTTCGCCTCTCCCCAGCGGGGAGAGGACAGCTTCGCGCAGCGAAGCAGGTGAGGGAGAGTCAATTTCCCCGCCTGCGGCAAACGCGGCTCTGGCCTTCGCCCAATCCCGTGCTATCTTTGCGCAAAGCAATACGGATCACATCATGCAATTCCAATGGGACGACCCCTTCCTTTTCGAATCCCAGCTCTCCGAGGACGAGCGCATGATCCGCGACAGCGCCAAGGCGTTCGCGGCGGAGCATCTCGCGCCGAATATAGAAGCCGCCTATATGGACGAGACCACGGACCCTGACCTTTTCCGCCGTATGGGCGAAGCGGGGCTGCTCGGCCTGAACCTACCGGAGCAATATGGCTGCGCCGGCGCGAACTATGTGTCCTACGGCCTCGTCGCCCGCGAGATCGAGCGGGTGGATTCCGGCTACCGCTCGATGATGTCCGTGCAGTCCTCGCTCGTCATGTACCCGATCTTCGCCTATGGCTCGCAAGAACAGCGGATGAAACATCTGCCGAAGCTTGCCAGCGGCGAGTGGATCGGCTGTTTCGGCCTCACTGAATCTGAAGCGGGTTCAGACCCCGGCGGCATGAAAACAAAGGCGGTCAAATCGGCGGGCGGCTACCGGCTAACCGGCTCGAAAATGTGGATATCCAACGCGCCCATCGCCGATCTGTTTGTTGTCTGGGCCAAGTCCGAAGCGCATGACAATGAAATCCGCGGCTTCATCCTTGAAAAAGGCATGAAGGGCCTTTCCGCTCCGAAAATCAGCGGCAAGCTGTCGCTGCGCGCGTCTATCACCGGCGAGATCGTCATGGACAATGTCGAGATCGGCGAAGACGCGCTGCTGCCGAATGTCTCCGGCCTCAAAGGCCCGTTCGGCTGTCTCAACCGCGCCCGCTACGGCATTTCATGGGGCGTATTAGGCGCGGCGGAGGATTGCTGGCACCGGGCCCGCAGCTATGGGCTGGATCGGAAACAGTTCGGCAAACCGCTGGCGGGAACGCAGCTGTTCCAAAAGAAGCTCGCCGACATGCAGACGGAGATTACCCTCGGTTTGCAAGCCTCGCTCAGGGTAGGGCGCTTGATGGACGAGGGCAAAATGGCGCCCGAAATGATCTCGCTGGTCAAGCGCAACAATTGCGGCAAGGCGCTCGACATCGCAAGGCAGGCCCGCGACATGCACGGCGGTAACGGCATCCAGATCGGCTACCACGTCATGCGGCATTCTCAGAATTTGGAGACGGTCAACACCTATGAAGGCGCGCACGATGTGCATGCGCTCATTCTCGGAAGGGCGCAGACCGGGATACAGGCGTTTTTCTAAAGCGCCTGCACGGCCCGGAACAAGACGCCGCAGCGCGTACCGGAGCGGCAATAGGCGAAGACCGGCGCGGGAAGCTCGGCAAGCGCCGCCGCCATCGCTTCGACATTGCCCTGCGTCATGGCGCCGGAAACAACGGGAATGTGACGGAACTCAAGCCCCGCTTTTCTCACCTCGGCTTCAATCAGGGCATAGGGCGTCTGGTCCGGCGATTCCCCGTCCGGCCGGTTACAGATCACGCTGCGGAAACCGCCGACGGCGATTTGTGCCACGTCGCCCGGTGCGATTTGAGGGCAGACGGTGAAGTCATCGGTAATCTTCTGTGGGGTCATGTTCTGCGGCCTTTCGTTGCACAAAGCATAGCTGTCTCATTGCCCGGCGCAAGCGCGCCGTTTATCATCATGCGCGCCCGAAATACACTTCAGAAATCTGTGCGCGGACTGTTGAGTTGCCGATTCCGCCGTTCTAGAAATGAGACGAAGTGATTCGCAGCTATGGGTAGAGACGCTCTACCAAGAATTTCTTTTTTGATTGCGAGTGCAGAGCCAAGTTCAGTTTGCGGCGCTCCCGTTTGTTCCCGTTCAGTCTGAGTATGCCAGGAAGCCATGTTGGCCGACAGGAGAAGGATTCTGAAGAAAAGTAACTGCGACAGACCCGATTTGCGGTTCCGGAACGCCGCCGTCCGCTTGGCATCGGCCGTTCTGCTTTATCTATTTTCCTTGGTCATCATCACGCCCGCTTTGGCGCTCAACAATTTTCCCGGCACCACAATCGCCGGCGCGAGCGGCAGTTTCTCCGGCACGACCGTCGGCTCAAACGGCGAAGGCGGCGAGCCGGTCGTGCCGGCCGGCGGCACAGTCAACTCCATGTGGTATTCATGGACGGCACCGGCGTCTGGCACGTTCAATTTCGGCACCTGCAACACGACCACCAGCACGACTTCAAACTACGACACGGACATCGGCTTCTACACCGGCGCCGCCGTCAACGCTCTGACGACAATTGGCGGTGTTGACGACACTGCAGGGTGCAACACCAGTGCCGGCGCCGGCGGCGGAGCTGGTCTGGGCTCCGTCCTGTCGATTCCGGTCACGTCCGGGACCACATACCGGCTGCAGATTGACGGCTATCAGGCCAACACAGGCGCATTCGAGGTCTTTTACGGGCTGACTTCACTTGTGGTGGCGACGACTGATGGTTCGGCGACCGAGGGCGGCGACACCGGCGCTTTCACCATCGCGCTCTCGACTGTCCCAAGCGCCAATGTCACTGTGACAATAGGAGCGAGCGCCCAGTGCGGGTTCGCTGCCGCTGCGCTGACCTTCACGCCCACTAACTGGAATGTGCCGCAGACCGTCACCGCGACAGCGACCAACGACGTGGTTGTCGAAGGCGTCCACAGCTGTGCTCCCGCTACGATAACCGCCGCCAATGGCGGCTATGCCGGTGTCACTGCAACCCCGCCGACCATCACAGTCAACGACAATGATGTGGGCTCCATCACCATCGTCAACACCGACAATGCCGCCACCGAAACGGCCGGCAACACCGGCGCCTTCACTGTCCGGCTCGGCCTGCAGCCGTCGGCCAGCGTGACTGTGACAATCGGCACATCCGCGCAGTGCACTTATTCTCCGGCATCATTGACGTTCACGACGGCCAACTGGAACGTGACCCAGACCGTGACGGTGACCCCTGTCAATGACGCGGTCGTCGAGGGTCCGCACACCTGTTCTCCCGCCTCGATAACGGCGGCGGGCGGCTCCTATGACAGTGTCACCGGCACGCCGCCTGTGACCAACATCACCGACAATGACGCCTCCACTGTCTCCATCGCCAACACGACCAATGCCGCCGAGCCCGCGACGAACGGCGTCATGACCGTGACACAGACGGCGGTCACCGCCACAGACACGGTGATCGCCTATTCGGTTGCGGGCACGGCAACATCAGGAGCCGACTATTCCGCACTGCCTGGCACCGTCACAATCCTCGCCGGCGCGACGACGGCAACAATTTCCATACCCGTCCTGGATGACCCCGTTGTCGAAGGCGGCGAAACCGTGATTGTCACGGTGACCAGCATCACGTCGGGACTGGCCACGCTCGGCGCGCCGCTCGCCGCGACAAACACGATCACGGATAATGACGCCGCGACCGTCACAATTGCCAACACGACGAATGGAGCGGAGCCTGCCACGAACGGCGTCATGACCGTGACGCAGTCCGCCATAAGCGCGACAAACACCGTCCTGTCGTACACGGTCGGCGGCACGGCGGCATCCGGAGCCGATTTCACCGCTCTCTCCGGCACGGTGACAATCCTTGCTGGCGCGACGACGGCGGCCATCAACATACCGGTCCTCAATGACCTGATCGTCGAAGGCCCGGAAACAGTGGTTGTCACACTTACAGCCGTCACCTCCGGCCTCGCCACACTGGGCGCAACGCTTATTGCCACCAATACAATTGCCGACAATGACACGGGAACAATCACTGTCGTAAACACAGACAATGCGGCAACAGAAACGGCGGGCAACACCGGCGCGTTCACAGTCGCCTTAGGCCTGCAGCCATCCGTCACGGTCACAGTGACCATCGGAGCCTCGGCGCAGTGCGCCTATGCGCCGACGACGCTCACGTTCACGACCGCCAATTGGAACGTCGCGCAGACAGTCACCGTGACGCCCAATGATGACGCCATTGTCGAGGGCCCGCACACCTGTTCGCCCGCGTCCATCTCCGCCGCCGGGGGAGCCTATGCGGGCGTGACGGCAGCGCCGCCCGTGACAAACATCACTGACAATGACACGGCCACCGTCTCGATCGCCAACACGACAAATGCGTCTGAGCCTGCGGTAAACGGCGTGATGACCGTCACACAAACGGCAATCAGCGCGACGAACACTGTCCTGTCCTACACAATTGGGGGAACAGCGGCATCAGGTGCTGACTACACCGCGCTGTCCGGCACGGTGACAATTCTCGCAGGCGCGAACACAGCAACGATCAGCATTCCAGTGCTCGACGACGCCATTGTGGAAGGCGGGGAAACGGTTGTCGTCACGCTGACCAGCGTCACGTCGGGCCTTGCCACGCTCGGCGCAACTCTGATCGCCACCAACACCATTGCCGACAATGACAGCGCCACCGTCACAGTCGCCAACACAACAAACTCCGCTGAGCCCGCCACGAACGGCGTCATGACGCTCACGCAGACGGCCGTGAGTTCGCAGAACACAGTCATCAGCTACACTGTCGGTGGAACCGCGGCGTCAGGCGCAGACTACACGGCGCTGTCCGGCACAGTGACGATCCTGGCCGGAGCGACAACGGCGACCATTTCCATACCGGTGCTGAATGATCTCGTTG
>JANMMM010000133.1:0-36917 GCA_031373225.1 Phyllobacteriaceae bacterium
CAGCCGCATCGTGTCCAACGGGCCCACGGTCTCCCCCGCGCTTAAGCTTGTCAGGATCCGTTCCTGTTCCGCCCGGTGCTTCTCATCGGCCAAAACAGAAATCTGCCGGCCGATGATTTCTGCGGATGAATAGCCGAAAAGCCGTTCGGCCGCCGGATTCCATGCCTCAATCGTGCCGTCCAGCGTCACGCCGAACAACGCGTCCTGAGACGTTGAGGCGATGGCTGCCATGCGCGCGGTTTCGGCGTCGGCGCGCTTTCTCTCCGTCACGTCGTGATTGGTTTCCAGCACAAACAGCTCGCCGTCCGATTCTATTGCCTGATGGCGGCTTTCCAGAAAAATGGCGCGGCCGTCTTTGGCGTGATGGCGGACTTCGCCGGTCCAGCTTCCTTCGCGCCTGAGCTGAACCATGATGTCAGAGAGCGGAATGGGGTGTATTGATTTCAACAGAATGTGGCTCTGTCTGCCCAACGCCTCTTCCCGCGCAAAGCCATAAAGCTGCTCCGCGCCCTTGTTCCATTCGACAATGCCACGCTCGGGATGCCAGACAAATATCGGCTCGAAGGACAGATCGATGAGGCTCGCCTGACGGCGCAGCGCCTGCTCTGATCTCCTGCGCGCGGTGATGTCGATGGTGGAACCGACATAGCGCGTCACCGCGCCCGCCGCATCGCGGAACACCTGGCCTGAATCCAGCACCCAGACATAGTGACCGTCCTTGTGACGCACGCGGTATTCCAAAGAATAGTGGCCGTCCGGCCCGACAAAGGGCTCGAAGTGAAACACACCGCTCATTTTCCGGTCATCGGGATGTTTCAGCGCCGTCCAGCCCTCGGGCGTCGCCGCAATGTCTTGCGGCTCCCATCCCAAAATTCTCGTCAGGCCGGCGCTGCGCCAAACCGTGCCTGCGGCTATATCAATGTCGTAGTTCAGCGCCCCCGCCGCCGCCTCGGCGGCGGCCAGCCGCTCCGCCACCAGCCGGAGATTTTGCTCATTGCGTTTCTGCCGTGTGATATTCTGCGTGACGCCGACCGCGCGCTCAACCTGTCCCGATGCGTTGCGGATGAACTTGCCGTTCACCTGCCAAAAGGCGCGGTCACCCAACGGATCGTCACCGCGGAATTCCAGCGCATAGGTGTCGCCGCGGCCCTGCGCCGCTTCGAACTCCTGCAGGATTTTGGGCCGGTCCTCCGGCATGACGAAAAAATTGCCGTCCGCCGGATCATCCGTGATTTGGGACGCGTCGCAGCCGATCACCTGCGCCGCATTCTCCGCCCACTGCATTTTTCCGCGCACCAGATCGATTTCCCAGGCGAACATGCCGGCGGCTTCGGTGGCGAGCCGCAGCCGTTCCTCCGTGGCAAGTCTGGCGGCCTCCGCCTCTTTCAAAAACGTGATGTCCCACGAGACGCCAACCACACGCGTTGGTCCCTCCGGCGAGCGGTCAAGCACCGTGCCGCGCGCCGCGATCCAATGCGTCTTCTTCCGCCAGGTCGTTCTGTATTCGAAGTCGTAGGAATTCTTCCCGGCGCGCAACGCCTTGTGCAGCGCAGGCAGTCGCTTGCGGTCTTCCGGGTGCATCAAGTCATCGTTCAGCTCGACGCTGACACCCTTGATGTCGGCGGCTCTTATCCCATGCAGGGCGCAGGTCTCGTCCGACCATGTCCGCTGGCCTGTGACGAGGTTCATTTCCCATGTGCCCATGTCATTGGCGGAAAGCGCCAGTTTCAGCCGCTCATGCTGTTCCCGCAGCCGCTGGCTCTCTGCCAGCACAGCAGCGGCCGCGCCGGTTTCTGGCACGACGTGCATCAACTGTCCTCCGATGTGCGAAAGACCTGTTGGTTCCTTAGCATTCCCACCCCTTTGACCCATGTGGAAATCGTCTTTGCAGTGTTTGCGATTACATGGCCAGCACACGTAACGCCGCTGGACCAAGTTTGGTTCCAGGCAAAGAGCTGTTTATCCGCGATATTTGGCCGACGCTGCGGATTCAGGGTAAATTTTTCACCGAAAGCGGGTCAGGTGGCTGTGGTCGATGCCCTGATCGCGGTGTTCGCCGCCTTTGACAGCGGCCCACCAGGCGCTGACGGCGCTGAGCAGGAGCGAGACGGCGGTGAAGAAGGCGAGCACAATGCCGAACCGGCGCGCTTTGTCAGCTGCGGCCTTCATCTCGGCAACCGTCTGCTCAACGCGTGTCTTCGCCTCCGCCTCCGGCACGCCGGCTTTGGAAGCAACCTCACCGACGAGGAAGGCCTGATCGGCGTCATTGGAAACGGTCATCATGCGGGTCAGCAGCGCCGCCGCCTGCGTTCTGCCTGCTTCGTTCATGATTGCTGCGGCGCCGGGCTGCGCGACCGCTGTCTGCGGACGCATGAGGCGCTCGGCATAGTACTGCGCGTCAGCTCCGCCGGCCGCCTTCACCGCCGCTGATCCGCCCGCCATCGCGATCCATGCGGCGATCAGCGAAGAGAGCACTGCGCCAACGGCCCACATGACCAGACCATGCGCGCCATCGCGCATTTCCACTTCATGCGGCTTGGCGTCGCCGATGCGCTGGCGCAGCCTGCCGGTAATATAACCGCCTGCCATGTAGCTTGAGAGCTGAACCCACAGCGCCCACATCGCCGCCGCGGCCAACAGCCCGGTCGCTGCAACGCGGTCATCGCCAGCCGAAGGCACAAGCGCCAGTCCAATCGCCGAGCCGAACGCGGCGAAAACCGAGAAGGTTCCCACCGCCACGGCTGCGCCTGCGAGTATCGCGCCCCAGTCGACATACCTCTGAACACCGGTCTCGGCAAAGGGTGTGGGATCGGCGGAAATGTGTGTGTCTATCAACGTCATAATGCGGGCGCTCCTCTGTTGCAAAGGCAGGTTTCACATAGCTTCAGAGGTCTAGTTCAAGCCAAGGAATGACAGGATTGCCATCACGACAACGACCAGACCCACAAGATAAATGATTGAATTCATGATAATTCTCCTGAGATTCGGGTTGAACCCCGCCGCATCTCAATTCAGGTGCGGCAGAGACAAATTCTAGCGGCCCTTGGGCTTGTCGCCAGGATGCGGCTTGACATTTGCGCCGGACTTGCTGGGCGCCGCCGAAGGATTTCCGGTCATCTGGCCGATGCCGGTGGGCTGTGCCTTGGCGGAAGCCTTTGCATCTTTGCCCTTCGGCGCGGCGTCACGTTTCATGTTCTGTGGCATGGCGGGTTCCTCTGATTTTGCGTTCTCTCACACAAACAAACACCGGAGCATTTGGTTCCGTCCGGTTCTGAATATTTAGAGAGAGAAGCGTGCCGGAACCAATCTCCGCCACACGGCGTTATCGCACCATTGAAGTGTGAAAAGGAAAGGTGCGGTTATGCGCGGACTTGTTCTTTGGCTTGTCGGGATTCCCATACCGGTGATTATTCTGCTCTATGTCTTCAAGGCGATGTAGCGGTCAGATAATCGGGCGCGGCGGGCTTTTGTCGGCTTCGTAGTTGGCGATGGCGGCGAGGCCGTGCTCGTTTTTGATCATGAGTAACTTGTCGCGCCAGACGATGACGCCCCGGTCATGCAGCTTGCGCACCGTCTTGTTGGTGTGCACCAGCGACAGGCCGAGCGTGTCAGCCAGATGCTGCTGATTGATCGGCGTGAAGAAGGCCAAGTCTGTGACCAGCTTCAGTTCTTTTGCCCTGCGGTAAAGGTGCATGATGAGATAGGCCATCCGCTCAAGCGCCGTGCGGCGGCCGATGCTGAGCAGATTGTCGTCGAGCATTTTCTCCTCCCGCGCCGCCAGCCATGTGACGTCATAACCAAGACCCGGCTGGCCGGAATAGAGCGACCAGAGCTTTTTGCGCGGAAACACACAGAGCACGGCCTCGTTGAGGGCTTCAATCGTGTGCTGCGCCTCGTGAAACACCGAGGCCTGCAGTCCGACGAAATCGCCTGGCAGCACAAATTTCAGAATCTGCCGCCGCCCGTCCGGCAGCGATTTGTAGCGGAACAGCCAGCCTGACAGAAGCGTATAGAGATGGTCAGTCGCGTCGCCCTCGCGCAGCAGCGTCGTTCCGGCTTTCAACCGCAGTTCGCCGGTTTTGAACGTGTCGACGAACTTCAGTTCGGCGGGGGTGAAATCGCGGAAGATTTTCAGGCCGCGCAGCGGACAGTCGCGGCAGGAGATTTCGCGCGCGGAACTGTGTCTTGGCGGCTTAAAGCGGGGTTCCATTTTTTTACGCCCTCTATGTCTTAGTTAAATGACCTGCTGCAATAAAGCGTGAAAAAGGCTGGCACCGAAACGGAACGCCGGTCAGCCATGAACATTGAAACCATCAGCGAATTCTCATTGGCTGGCGTCTCGGCGTTGATCGTCGAAGACGAAAATCTGGTCGCCATGGATGTTGAATGCCTGCTGCGCGATTTTGGCGCGTCGCTTGTGTGGACGACGGGTGCGCTGTCGGACGCGCGGCGGATTATGAAAGAGCATGCGGATATTTCGATTGTTCTCTTGGACTTGAAGCTTCGGGATGGCAGTGGCAAGGAACTGCTTGCCGAACTTGTGGAGGCAAATGTTCCGGTGATTGTCACAACCGGCTATGTCGGTTTTTCCTGCGCGCTGGCGCCGGTGATATACAAGCCCTATTCAACTGAGGGTCTGTTGGAAAAAATACAAGGGTTGCTCGGGCGTTCAAGGCAGGAGGTGCTCATCCGAAAACCTATGCCAACGAGTCGCCGCCATTTTCCCGCAGCTGAGCCTGTCCGTCGGACAGAAATTCGCCAACTCCTTCCAGTCCGTCGAGATGATCGCAGAACACTTTGATGGTCACCAGAATAGGCACGGCAAGCATTGTGCCCGCGATACCCCATTCCCAAGTCCAGAATGTCAGCGCCAGCAGGATTGCGACTGCATTGAGTTGCAGACGGCGC
The DNA here is from genome assembly GCA_031373225.1 of Phyllobacteriaceae bacterium. Classification (GTDB taxonomy): domain Bacteria; phylum Pseudomonadota; class Alphaproteobacteria; order Rhizobiales; family Rhizobiaceae; genus JANOYJ01. The sequence continues at coordinate 4,909 of JANMMM010000133.1, forward strand.
CCAAGAAAAACCGGTGTGATGAATTGGTTTTCAACACCGTTGATGGCCGCATAGGTGAGTGGAATGACCAAGGCATACGTCAGAGTGTCAAACACCGCCACCGCCATGAACCCGGAAAGGGCCACACCGGCAATCGCTCCGACATAGGGAATGTAATTGAACAGGAACGCCAGCAGGCCCCAGAGATAGGCCATCGGCATGCCCAAAAAATAAAACGACGCCGCCACGGCGATGCCGAGCCCGGCATTGATGGCCGTCACCACCAGGAGATAGGATGAAACCTCCTTCTCGACATCGAAGACAATGCGCAGCGCGCGCTTCTTGTCAGTCAGCGTCGGCAGAACCCGCACGATTTTCTCATAAAACAAATCGCCCGACGCCATCATGAAAGCGGCGATGACCAGAGTCAGCACCACTGTCGTCACAACATCAGCGGAGTAGCCGGTGCCCTGCGCCAGAAATGTCAGCATCGGAGAATTATCCGACACAACCACTTCCTTCACAGGGGCGGCTGCGGCCGTGTCCGCCGCCGCCTGGATGCGGTCAGTCAAATTCGTGACGGATTCAAATGATGCGCGCAGGTCCCTGAGTTTTTCGGAAAACGATTTGGCGTAGGAGGGCGCGTCGGCGATCCATCCGGCCACGGGTCCGCTGACGGCATAGACAAATCCCGCCACCGACAGGATCACCGCCGCCATGAAAACCGAGGTGGCCAGCCATGCCGGGACGCCGCGCCTGCTGAGCCGGCGCACCGCCGGGCGGAAGGCGAGCGCGATGAAAAACGCAAGCGTCACGGGCAGCAGAAACTCGCGGCCAAAATCGAGGCCGAAAGCGAACAGAATGATGAAGATGCCCAGGAGCAGGCGTTTGATCGGCTTCAGCGCCGACGCCGGATCGGCGGGGACCGCCATGGCTTCCATTGGTGGCAGCGCCGGCACCGGCGTTAAATTCTGCCCATGAGCGCCAGCACCAGCAGCACGATCAGAACCGTGCCCAGCAGACCCGAAGGCGCATAGCCCCAGTTGCGGCTGTGGCCCCAGGTCGGCAGTGCGCCAACGAGAACGAGGACGAGAATGATAATGAGAACGGTGCTGGACATGATTGCCTCCGCGTGGCGCCGCTGAATTTGTTCAGCCTCAACGCGCGGCGGAGAATTTGGTTCCATGCATGAATTGTCTTCAATGCGAATGTCTCAGGCGGCGGTGCGCGCGCTCGAACCGTCTTCGCCTTTTTCCGGTCGTGGGGCTTCGGCCGGGTTCAAGGCCAGTATCTCCGTCAGGCGCATCCGCGCCCGGCTGACCCGGCTCTTGATGGTCCCGACCGCCACACGGCATATGTCAGCCGCCTCTTCATAGGTGAACCCCGACGCGCCCACGAGTATGATGGCCTCGCGCTGGTCCTCCGGCAATTGCGCCAGCGCGGTGCGCATGTCGGCCATGTCGAGATGGCCGAGCTGCGCGCCTTGCACGGCCACACGGCTGGCGTAGACGCCATCGGCGTCCTCCACTTCGCGCTTGCGCTTGCGGATCTGGCTGTAAAATTCGTTGCGCAAAATTGTGTAGAGCCAAGCCTTCATGTTGGTGCCCGGCTCAAAACTGTCATGATGCTTCCACGCCTTCAGCATCGTCTCCTGCACCAGATCATCGGCGCGGTCGGCCTTGGCGGTCAACGACACGCCAAACGCCCGAAGACCAGGAATAGCGGCGATCAGCTGAGCGGCGAACTCCGGCGATGTGTTCATCGCTCCTCACCGTCCGCGCCATCGGCCAAGCCGTCACCCGTCGCGCTTTGCGCTTCAAGTTTTGCAAGCAGCGCTGTCAGTCGGTCGGGGATCGGCTCGCTGGCGATTTCGGCGTAGTAGGCTTTGAGCTTCTGGCCGAGCATGTCATGAATGGGATTGTGCGGTTGAAATCCGGGCATTTTCGCTGCTTTGGTCTTTGAGTTCTTGCCGGACTTGCGTCCATTGTCGTGAATTTCAGCCATGTCTCACCTTTTGCACCGCAGGGGTGGCTGTCTGACGAAGGCCGCAGGCGCTGTGGCTGTTCCGCATAGACCACTCAACGCGGAAATGATAACTTGGTTCCAAAAGTATTTTGTTAATTCATGGAACCATTTTTGAAACCGCGCGTTCGCAATAACTCGCCAGACACTTCGTGGCCCGGCGCCGGAATGAAGTTTGAGATGTGAGGGGAACTCAGGAATGAATCTGTCGGCCAGCATAGCCCCGCATCTGCCCTTTCTGCGCCGTTATTCGCGCGCGCTCACCGGCGACCAGCAGAGCGGCGACTCCTATGTGGCGGCGCTGTTGGAATCCGTCATTGCCGATCCAAGCGGCATGCAGTCGGCTGCCGACATCCGCGTCGCGCTGTTCCGGGATTTTTGCCGACTCTGGGAATCCGTGTCACTCAATATGAAGACGGGCCGTCCGTCGCAAAACTGGGAGGCCTCGGCTCAGCAGCACCTTGAGGCCATTTCACCTAAAGCGCGCGAGGCGTTTTTGCTCATGGCGGTTGAAGGCTTCAAGCCTGACGACATCTGCCACATCCTCGCCTGCCAGACAGACGAGGTCGCCCTCTTGCTGGCAGAGGCTTCCGCGACCATTACCCAGCAGGTGGCGACCGATGTCATGGTGATCGAAGACGAGCCGATCATTGCCATGGACATTGAGGAAATCCTGCAGTCGCTCGGCCACCGCGTCACCGGAATCGCCCGCACCGAGCAGCAGGCGCTGGAGCTGGCGTCCAAGAAACGCCCAGGTCTTATCCTGGCGGACATCCAGCTGGCGGACGGCAGTTCGGGACTTGAGGCGGTGGGCAAGATATTGCGGCAGTTCGAGGTTCCGGTGATTTTCATCACCGCGTTTCCCGAGCGGCTTTTAACCGGCGAGCGCCCCGAGCCGACCTTTCTCATCACCAAGCCGTTCATGCCGGATATGGTCAAAGCGGTCATCAGCCAGGCGTTGTTTTTCGACACCAAGTCAAGGGTCGCAGCCTAGTGCATCGGTCGCTTAAATGGAATCACTCTGGTGGCCGCCAGCCCAAACCCGTCATTCCGGGGCCGCGAAGTGGAACCCGGAATCCAGAGTGGCGAAGATCAAGGTTTCGCTCCTGCGCGCACCGGCTTCAAGCCAGCCAAACTGCTCATTTCAGCCGACTTGCCAGCATCCCATCTCTGGATTCCGGGTTCCACTTCGCGGCCCCGGAATGACGGCGAGAGGGAATGCGGTCGCCAAAGTGATCCCATTTTAGCGCCCGATGCTCTAGTGGTCCGCTTCGGACGCTTAGAACCCTTACCTGTAGGTTGTTCAGAGGACCGCGATGCGCACGATTCGCATTTTCAGTTCGTGCCAATTCCGGTAAATGGCGAACAAAATGCTATTTTCCTGGTCCGTTGACCGTCGCTGACCTTTCAGCAACGAACTGATCGGCGAAGCAGTTTCGAATCCTCTCGATAACCTTTGCGCTGCCCTCAAGTTCATACTTTTCATTGAAGCCGTCAGACGTGAGATCGATCGTGTGACCATTCTCGATGAGTCCCAACAGGGAGATATGGTCAAGGTCCGCGATCTCCAGAAGTGTCTGTTTCTTGGCTTCGGCCGTTATGCGAAGCCGGGGATAAAAATCGACCAGCGCAACCATGGCGTATCGGCGCGAATGTGGCAGGCGCCAACTGGGATTAGATAATTGCAGCTGCCAGCTCCCGTCTTTTCGTTTTGAGAGCGTGAACGCGGTGCCATCGCCGAACGTCGTGCTGGCCCAGCATTCTTCAAAATCCGAGCTGTCTGCACCGGTTTCGATGCCCCCATGCCAGCGGCCGTCGACAAACGGGATCGCAGGCACGTCCCTCGCATCGGCGAAAGTGGGCTGGAGACTTGTGAAAAATACCGCGGCGAACAACCGATAGCGCATTGCCAAAAGTCTTCCGGGAGTTGGTTTCACTTAAGTTGCTTGATGAGCCTAAGCCTTGAACCCTCAGGATTGCAATGGCGGTAATCCATTAGCACATTCGCCCTGGCAGGCGGGAACCATTCCTTCGCCCCAGCGTTTCAACCCCATGCCGGACGCATGTCCGGACAATCACCGACATATGGCTGAAAAACGCCTGAGTACCGCACCGGAGGCAGAAGGAGAACGAGATGTATTCCGCAAAAGACTATGACCAAGCCTTGCTGACGCCGGAGAGCATTTTCACCGATCCAATGGATGTGGTGGAAACAGATTCCCTGACGCCTGAGCAGAAAATGACGGTGCTTAAGCGCTGGGAAGCCAATTCCAAAGACCTCGAGGTGGCATCCAGCGAAAGCATGACCGGCGGGGAGCGCTCGCGTTTGGATGAGGTTGGAGCCGCGATTGCGGAACTGATGAAGAATGAGACTGTTGACGAAAACAGCGTCGTGCAAGTGCAGGCCAGTCCTTCGGCCAGCGCGCCCGCTCCTTGATCGCGTCTGCGAGGCATTTGATGACTGACCGGGAAGGCGGGCATTTATGTCCGCCTTTTCGCGTTGATATCGGACAACCGCAGTTGCGCCTTCAAGCCGCCGCCCGCCTTCTGGCGACAGGCGTGCCTGCAATCTCCAACGGGTTCATTTGAGATAAAGCCTCGGCGGCGGGGTGACGCAGCAGCAGCTTTTCCAGCCCGGCTCGGAAGGCCGGCCCCAGATCTTCGCGCATCAATCCGTAAGCGGCGTTCGCCAGCAGGAAGCCGAGCTTGTCGCCGCAGTCAAACGTCACGCCCTCATACTTGCAGCCCCAGAACGGCTGGTCCGCCATCAGCGCGATCATCGCATCGGTCAGCTGAATTTCGCCGCCTGCGCCGGGTTCGGCGGATTCGATTTTGCCGAAAATCTGAGGCTGCAAAATATAGCGGCCCGAAATAATGTGGTTGGACGGCGCGTGCTCGCGGGAGGGCTTTTCGACCATGCCGGTGATCGACAACGCCAGACCATCCGTTCGGCTGAACCCGACGACGCCGTAGCGGCTGACATCCGACCACGGCACTTCCTCGACCGCAATGACGTTGCCGCCGCCCGTTTCGGCATAGACGTCCATCATCTGCTTCAGACAGCCCGGCTCCGACTGCATCACCATGTCCGGCAGCAGCAGCGCGAACGGCTCGTCGCCGATCATGTTGCGGGCGCACCAAACCGCATGGCCGAGGCCGAGCGGCTCCTGCTGCCGCGTGAAACTGGTCTGCCCCGCGCTGGGCAGGTCGTTTTCAAGAAGATCAAGCTCTTCGGACTTGCCGCGTTTGCGCAGGACGGCCTCAAGCTCGGTTTGCTTGTCGAAATGGTCCTCAATGGCGCTTTTGTTGCGGCCTGTGACAAAGACAAAATGCTCAATCCCCGCCTCCCTTGCCTCATCGACCGCCATCTGGATCACCGGCCGGTCGACAATGGTCAGCATTTCCTTGGGGATCGCCTTGGTCGCGGGCAGGAACCGTGTGCCAAGCCCGGCGACAGGAAACACGGCTTTTCTGATGCGCTGGGGCATGGCTGGGCACTTTCGGAAACGGGTTGAAAATAGGGTGACCGGCAAAGCTCTGAACTGCCAGAGTGTGGAAAACGCCTTCGAGGCTTTTTTGTTCCGGCTGCTGCGGAACCTAACTTGGCGTCACGCGTTAAAGCCACAAGCCCGCCTGCGGCGCAGACCAGTATTTGACGCCCGTCAGGGCAAACAGGAGTGAAACACAATGAACGCTGCCAAGAACACGGACAACGACTTTAATGCCCTGCGCGATGACCTTGCCGCTTTGAAGGGCGACATGGCCAGCCTGATCTCGCATATGAGCGACCGTGCCGCCAGCGGCGCGCAGAGCGCGGCAAATGGCGCGCAGAGCGCGCTGGGAATGATGGACGAGCGGGCGCGCGACGCCCTGCGCAGCGCCACAGCCGAAGGCGACAGAGCTGTGAAGGCAATGGGCCAGAAGGTCGAGGAGCAGCCGGTCACGGCGTTGTTGATCGCGCTGGGCATCGGCTATATCGGCGGCCGTCTTCTGGCGCGCTGATGGTCCGGAACCTCATCACCGTCGCGGCGGCGCTGACCGAAAACCGGCTGGCCCGCCATGGGCGTGAAGCGGCCGGCAAGGCCGCAATCGTCGCTGGAGCCGCGTTCATCGCGTCAGTCAGCGCCATGGCCGCCATTGGCTGCGCCCTCTGGGCACTGTGGGTCTATGCGCTGCCAATGGCAGGCCCGGTCGGCGCACCGCTGATTGTGGCCGCTGCGCTTCTCTCCATCTGCCTCGCGGCATTGGCTGCGGCCCGGCAATCGCTTCGGCCCCGCAGGCGCCACATGCGCGCTCAGTCATTGTCGAGCGCTGGCGCGAGCCTGAGCCATGAAGCTTCGGCCCTGTTCAAGGACCAAAAGACCGCGCTTCTTCTCAGCGCAGTGCTGGCAGGCGTGATGGCCGGCAGCAGAAAGTAGCTGCGTTTCGCAATTGAAAGGCAAAGCCGATGATCAAGACAAAGCCAAAAGAGACCCAGTTCGAAGAAATCGCGAAGCAGGCGCTGCCTGGCAAGGCCGCCTTACCCGACAACGGCCGCCTGCCGTCGAAAGGCAGGCACGACGCTGTGCCGGTCAAGCCGGCGCTGAAGCAGGACGCCGCGAAGAAAGTGTTTCAGGAGGGCGTCACCGGCAAGGATCATGGCGCGGATGAGGCGATGGCGAAACTGCCGCACATCAATGTTCCGGGCAACGGCGGGTAATCCAATCCTGCCCCTGGCGGCAGATGCCGCTATGCCGCAGTTGGCAGTTTGGATTCGAACGTGGCCCGCGTCACAGTGACCGTCGTGCCGTCGCCGCCGGTGACGGTCTCCACTGTACCTTCAAGCTGCTGCGCAAGCGCCTTGACTAGCGTCGTTCCAAGTCCGGCCTGCTTTTTGCTCAGGTTCGGCGGAATGCCGCCGCCATTGTCGGAAATTGAAAGCTTCCAGTCGTCACCCTTGACTTCATAGCCCACCAAAACGCGGCCGTCCTTCACATCGGCTGTGAAGGCATGCTTGAGCGCGTTCATAACCAGCTCTGTCACGATCAGGCCAATGCTGACCGCCTGCTCGGAATGCACAGCGCCGCCGTCTGCGACGACCTTTAACGTGACTGGGCCGTTTTCGCGGATCATTGAGGATGCCAGCGTTTCGCACAGTTTGGTCAAATAGGCGTCGACCTCGATGAGTTCGCCCTTGCCGGTCGCCTTGAGATGTTGCTGCAGCGTCGCGACGGACATGACGCGCCGGTGCGCGTCTTCCAGATGGCCGCGCGATTCTTCGGATTGGACCGACCGGGATTTCAACATCAGGATGCTGGCGACAATTTGCAGACTGTTGGCGACGCGGTGGCTCATCTCCGAGAGCAGCATGTCCTTCTGCTCGCTGACAAGCGCGAGCTGCCGCTCAACGGCGCGGCGTTCCGTGATATCCTCAATCGCCAGAAGAATTGTTGTGTTCTGATCGCCCTTATAAAACACCTTGCGGGCGTTGAGCAGCATGACGCGGTGTCCGATGTCCGGAAAATGCTGCTCAACTTCAAAATGGTCCATGACGCCGCGTTCCGGCACAATGCGGTCGAGCAGTTCACGCAGAGCCGGGCCGTTCCATCCGCCTGAACCCAGATCATAGAGCTTGCGCCCCATGGTTTCTTCAGCTGTCGTTTCAAAAGTCGAATAAAACGAGCGGCTGGCGGCGAGAATCTGCAAGTCGCCGCCAAGCACCAGAAGTGGGTCACGCACGGTGTCCACCATGGCTTGAGCCAGCGTCAGACCGTCCTCGATGGTATCCATGCAGGCCCCGGTCAATCAGCGAGTTCTCTAATTGGAACATCCTATAACTGTTGCACGGGAATAACAAAATTAATCGCCCTGATATTGAAATTAATCACAAAACATCCATATACCATCCAACAGGATGGAAATTGGCTATGGCGCTGGAAATTCAACGCATCAATGACCGCTCAAGCGAAAGCGAAAAGATCACGATCAATCTCGGTTACGTAGATCTTGGCCATATCGATCTTCTGGTGCAGGACGGGTTCTATTCCAACCGGACAGATTTCATCCGCACCGCGATCCGAAATTTGCTGAACAATCACGCCGAGCAGGCAAAAAAGCTGATTGTGCGCCAGACGCTTGATCTTGGCCTGCGCCGCTACACAAAAGCCGATCTGGAAGCCGTGAAAGCGTCCGGCGGCAGCCTGAGCATTAAAGTGCTTGGGCTGGTGACCATCGACGGGGATGTGCCGCCGTCACTGGCGCTTGAGACCATCCAGTCCATCACAGTGCTCGGCGCTCTGCATGCGGGCAAAGACGTGAAAGCCGCCCTGTCCGGGCGGATCAATTGATCCGCAATCCTGCGACTTCCTATTTGAGGCCCTGTGTAGTGAACTTTGACATTAAAAATGCCATGGCGTCCGCCCTGCGGCTGACCCGATCCGGCCGCGTTGCAGATGCGACGGCTGCAATTCAGCAGGCCCTGGCGGCCAAGCGCGCCAAGCCGGATGAATCGCGCCAGCGCCACCCTCTCGGCGAGTCGGTCAAAACGCTGCGCAGTGTCAGACATCGCGCGCCGGAAGGGCGCAGCGGCGGAGCCGCAAAGTCGTCAGTATCGCCAAATGTGTTCGACGGCGCGCGGTTTCAGGTGAGACAGTTTTCCTGCCATGCCGGCAAGCGTGACTACAAGCTGTATCTGCCCGTGCATCAGCCGCAGGGACGGCGGCCGCTGCTGGTGATGCTGCATGGCTGCACCCAGAACGCCGACGATTTTGCCGCCGGCACACGGATGAACGAGCTTGCGGAAAGCTTTGGCATGCTCGTCGCCTATCCGGTCCAGACAAAGAGGGCCAATCCTTCCGCCTGCTGGAACTGGTTCAATTCGGGAGATCAGCAGCGCGGCGCAGGCGAGCCCGCCATTCTTGCAGGCATTACACAAGAGATTGCCGCAGAACACAAGATTGATCCAACCCGGATATACATCGCAGGACTGTCTGCCGGAGGAGCGATGGCGATGGTCATGGGCGCGTCCTACCCTGAGCTTTATTCCGGGATCGGCGTGCATTCCGGGCTGCCGTATCAATCCGCCAATGACGTGATGTCCGCCTTTGGCGCGATGCAGGGCGGTCCGTCAAAAACCGGTCCGCAGCCGCAGCTCCGCACGATCATCTTCCATGGTGACGCCGACAAAACCGTGCATCCGGCAAACGCGGACAAAATTGCTGAGGCAAGGCAAAATTCTGGCAAGAAAACCATGGCCACCGGAAAGGCGGCTGCGCCCGGCGGGCGCAGCTATACCCGCACCGTCAGACACGGCAAAGATGGTGCGCCAACGGTGGAGCAATGGATCATCCAGGGGGCCGGCCACGCGTGGGCGGGCGGCAGCGCGGACGGCAGCTACACCGATCCGAAAGGGCCGGACGCGTCTGCGGAGATGCTGCGTTTCTTTCTGTCGGAAGAGGTGTCTTGAAACCGGACTGAGAAGAGTGGGCGGACACTGGCATTCAATCTTCGAACAATAAAGCGCCGCCACTAATCTGGCGACGCCTCATAAGCTTAGTTCAGGTCACTGCTTAGCCGTAAGGAGAGTAGCAAACCCGGCGGCCGCCGTTGTACGGCTGGTATGAATTGCTTGATGCACGATACGACCGGTAACGGTCATAGCACCATTCCACATGCGCGCTGTTGCGTCGTCCAATGCGCGGACCGTCAAGCGCCTGACCGATTATAATGGCCCCGAGAAACGCCGCCTCTGGGAACCAGAAGCCGTTATATTCGCGCAACCCGCGCCGCTGCTGCCTGAATCCGCGGTTGCCGTTGAGAAATACCCGGTTGCCCTGGCGCTCAAAGCGGTTGCGGTGATCGACATTGATGACGTCGCTCACAAAAGGCTTTGCCGTTGGAATCGGAATTGGCCCTGCCGCCGCCGGAGCCGCCGCGCCGCCGAGAATCGCCGCCGCGAGTGTCAAGTTTGTTAGTAGTCTCATTGTTCGTGTCATGATGTTTTCCTTTATGGGGGAAGTTACGCGTCTTGGCTTGTGCCCAACACTTCGGAAGAACGGCGAGCCGTGACATCGGCCCATGTCATGGAAACAGAACGGTTTCGGCAGGATTTGGTTCCGGCCACATACTTCCGCTTCAGCCAATGCGGCAGCCGGAACCTATCGGGTTCTGAAAGGTTAACTGCGCGAGGTGGCAATTGCCGCCCGCAATCATTGGAGAAAGTCATGACACACATTGTAAAACACCTATTGACCGCAGCGGGTCTTGCATCCGCGCTTGCGTTTGCCGCCGCCGCAGCACAGGCCGAAGTGCTCACTTTCAAGACCGACATGCTGGGCTCAACCGGAGTGCCCGCCACAGACAGCGCCGGCAAAGGCACAGCAGAGCTTGTGGTCGACACCGACACGAAGAAAGTGACTTGGACCATGACGGTGCAAGGCCTGTCCGGCGACGCGACCGCCGCGCATGCGCACGGCCCCGCCAGCGCCACTGAATCCGCGCCGCCGGTGATCGACATGTCAGGCGACATGATGATGAAGGGCAGTGCCGATATCACCGAGGCGCAATGGACGGACATGAAGGCCGGGAAGTATTATGTGAACGTCCACACCGCCAAATTCCCCAAGGGAGAAATCCGCGGTCAGCTTGCGGCGCAGTAGTCCAACTTGCTTCTGACAAAGGGCGCGTCTGCATTGCAGGCGCGCTTTTCGCGTTCATGCGAAGGGGTTTTCAGCGCTCAGGTCGGGCAGACAGATTGGCGCGCTTTTGATTTCCGCAGCTTGGGTCGAGGCGGAAACAAATGCAGCGCGTGAGGTGTCAATGGATCCGTTTGCTGGCGGCCAGATCATCATTGGACCCAACACGTGATCGTTGCAAAACGGCGCAACAACGGTGTCCACAAGATTTATGTCCATGGCGCATGCCTCCGTTGACTGCATGTAATGACAACGCTGCAGGCGCGCTTTGGTTCCGCGCGCCGGAACTAGGCGTCGGCAAGCGGCAATTCAAACGCATGAACGCCGCCGTCATCGCGCAGGGAAATCAGGAACTCTCCGGGCGACACTGTCTCAACGTCTGCGACAGATTTTTTGGAGAGGGGGGCCTCCCGCGTCACCTTGATCTCATACCGCGCCGGGCCAATTTGGATTGCCGCCTCGAAGCCCGTCCATTCCGCCGGAATGCAGGGTTTGACGCGCAGCTTGGGGCCCTCGCGCGTGATGCCGAGGATCGCCTCAAGCCCGGCCCGGTGCATCCAGCCTGCGGACCCTGTGTACCATGTCCAGCCGCCGCGCCCGACATGCGGCGAGACTGAATACACATCGGCGGCGATCACATAGGGCTCCACCCGGTACCGCGCCGCTTCTTCGGGCGTGCTTGAATGGTTGATCGGGTTGATCATGGAGAAGAGCTGCATGGCGCGGTCGGCTTGCCCAAGCTTCGCGTGCGCGAAAATCGACCAAATGACGCCATGCGTATACTGCCCGCCATTCTCGCGGATGCCGGGCGGATAGGCTTTGATATAGCCGGGCTCCTGCTCGGATTTATCGAACGGCGGCGTGAAGAGCAGCGCCAGTCCGTCGTCCGGCCGCACAAGCTGCTGGTAGGACTGTTCCATCGCGGCAGCCGCGCGTTCGGGCGATGCGCCGCCGGAGATGACCGCCCAGGACTGTGCGATGGCGTCGATGCGGCACTCTTCGCTCTGGGCGGAGCCAAGTGGCGCGCCGTCGTCAAAGTAGCCGCGCCGGTACCATGCGCCGTCCCAGCCGTCGCGCTCAAGGGCTGCTTCAAGTTCGGACAGCCGGTTTTTCCAAGCTGTGGCCCGCTTCCTGTCCTTACGGGCCAGCGCCAGAGGAATGAAAGCTTTGAGTGTTGCCAGCAGGAACCATCCCAGCCAGACACTCTCGCCCTTGCCGCCTTCGCCGACGCGGTTCATGCCGTCGTTCCAGTCGCCGGTCCCAATCAGCGGCAGGCCATGCCCGCCCTTTGCGAGGCTGAGGTCGAGCGCCCTGGCGCAATGCTCAAACAGCGTGCCGGTCTCGTCGGAAAGCGAGGGGACAAAGAACGCGTCATGCGCGCCCGGCGCAAGATTTTGACCCTCTATAAAGGGCAAAGACTCATTGAGAATTGCCGTGTCGCCAGTGACCTTGATGTAGTGGCTGGCGCAGAAAGCAAGCCAGACGGTGTCGTCGGAAATGCGGGTTCGAACGCCAGCGCCAGTCGCGGGCAGCCACCAATGCTGAAAATCTCCCTCAACAAATTGCCGCGCCGCAGCGCGCAGAATGTGCTCGCGCGCAATCTCGGGTCGGGCTGTCAAGAGAGACAGTGAATCCTGCAGCTGGTCGCGGAAGCCATATGCGCCGCTTGCCTGATAGAAGCCGGATCTGGCCCACATCCGGCAGGCGAGGGACTGATAGAGGAGCCAGCCGTTCATTAGAATGTCGAAGGACCTGTCCGGCGTTTTGACATGGACAGCGCCGAGGGTTTCCTCCCAATATCTCCGGGCTTCGCCAAGTGCAGCCTCCGCTCCCTGCCGGCGCGCATCAAGGACGAGAGATTGCGCTTCCGTCTCGCTCGCTGCCGCACCAAGAAGGATGGTGATCTCCTCGCTCGCGCCCGCCTCCAGCGTGAGGCTCGCCTGCATCGCGCAGCAGGCGTCTAATCCTGCGCCAACATTGCCCGACAAAGGGTCGCTGGAGCGCAGCGCGGCAGGGTTTGACAGGTCCGCAAAAGCGCCTAGAAACTCTCGCCGGTCCCCGGTCCAGGACGACTGCATGCCGCCCATGTCGGCGAATGTCACTTGGCCGGAGGATGTCAGGCTCCATGGATTGCGGGCAAACATCGCGCCGGTCTTTTCGTCCATGGCGGTGGTGACAAACGGGGCATTGGCGGCGCGGGACGCGCCCAGCGCCCACTCAGCGTAAAACGTCACCGTAAGGCGGCGGCGGACTTTTGATCGGTTGGTAATTCTTAGCCGCGAAAACTTGACCGCCTTCGTCAAATGCGCAGTTTGCCGCAGTTCCAGCTTCAGATTATCCAACGCGCGCTCGAACACGCTATAGCCAAATCCATGCCGGGCCAGATGCGCGCCTTCAGAGGAGTTCATTGGCTTCAGCGTTGGAGAAATGACCGCCCCGCTCTCATCGTCCGACACGTAAATGACTTCACCGGGAGCATTGCTGACTGCGTCATTGCTCCACGGCGTGATCTGGTTCTCGCGGCTGTTGCCGAACCATGTGTAGCCGCCGCCGTCCGCCGCGCACTGGAAGCCAAAAGCGCTGTTTGCGACCACGTTGATCCACGGCGCGGGCGTGGGACGGCTGGCGTTCAGCACGGTCACATACTCGCGCCCGTCCGCGCTGAACCCGCCCCAGCCGTTGAAAAATTCCAGCGGCGGCAAAGGCGGCGCGGCGAGTGGCGGCACGGCGCCAAGAACTGTTTGCCGACGCTCTGGCAGGGCAGGCGGCGCGGCAGTGTCTGCAATTCTGGCGAGCTGGCTTGCGAGATCCCCTCTGCGGCTGACCAGCACGACGCGCGCCGCAGCGGGCAGCACACGAAGAGTTTCGGGGCGAGCAAGGTCCGCCCGCAGCGTAAACACATCACCAGTCGATGTTGCCGCGTCATGCGGTTTCGGCGACACGCTCTTGCGCACCAACGCTTCGATGGCGAGCTGCAAATCCTGTGTGTAGGACGACATGCGCTCATTGAGAATGACGATGTCCACAGCAAGCTGCTTGGTTTTCCAATATTCAAAGGCCCGCAGCACTTCGTGCACCAGTTCGATATGCTCAATTTCGTCGATCCGCACCAACACGATGGGGCGGTCGCCGGAAATGCCGTGCGGCCAGAGCAAGGATTGCGGTCCCATGCCGCGCTGCAGAGTCGCTGAGCCCGGACGTAGGGCGGCGCTGGCGTACATGACATGCCCGGCCAGGGTCTGGAACAGATGCGCCTCTTCATGATTGATCGACAGGTGGCGCAGCTGGATCTGCGCCTGTGTCCAGGACAGCGTTACGGCGCGCTCATAGGCTGCCGCCTGCCGGTGCCGGTCGACAAGGTTCAGCACGCCTTCGCGGGTCGATGCCGCAGCCATCCACAGCGTGAAGCTGCACTGCCGCCCGGCCGGAATGCGCATGCGGCGGCGGAACGCAAAGATCGGATCAAGCGTCGCGCCTCTGGTGTTCGACAACGGATCGTTGACGCGCATGGCCAGCGGGCGGCGCCGGTCATTGCCCATGCCGATGAACTTGGCGCGGTCAGTCTCGAATTCCAGCGCGCCCGCCTGAGCGCCTTCCGTCAGCATAAATTGGGCAACCCAGACCTCAGGTTCGCCGGGGCTGCGCCGCCGCCGCGCAGCGATCAGAGTTTCGAGCTCGGGCACATACTCGGTGACCACAAACATTTTGGAGAACGCGGGATGGGCAATATCAGCGGCCTGCGGCGCGAGCGCCAGTTCGGCGTAGCTGGTCAGCTCAATGTCCCGTACGCCGAGCGACGAGTTTGTTACCGTGACTCGGCGGACCTCAACATCTTCTTCCGGCGACACGACGACGTCCAGCGTCGTTGCAATGTTGCCGTCGGCGCGGGAAAGCTCGGCCTTATCCTCCGTGAAGGCAGCGGCATAACGGTCCGGCGCTGAAGCGCTTGGCATGAGCCCCGCAGACCAGGTTTTCCCCGATTTGATGTCGCGAAGGAAGAAGAAGCTTCCCCAGTCATCAGCAGTCGGGTCTTCCCGCCAGCGCGTCAGGGCAAGGCCGTTCCATGCGCTGAAGCCTCCTCCTGCGGCTGTCAGCATGACGCTGTAGCGTCCGTTGGACATCATGTGCGTGGCAGGCGCGCCAGCCGCGCTGAAATCAACCATGCGCACGGTCGGCGCTGAAATATCCCGGGCCGTTTCGCTGCTCGTCATTTCTGCCCGCGCATGCGTCAGCGGCACATCACGCGGCGCGCGCTCCTGCAGGAGAAGCTCTGTGGCGCGCACCATCGGCTCGGTATGAAACCGTTCGCGCATCACGCCGTTTTTCACAGTATTCAGGACGGCGACGATGGTCATCCCCTGATGGTGGGCGAAATAGGCGCGCACAATGGCCGCTGTCTCGCCCTTGCGCAGTCTTGAAGGCGTGAAGTCTAAAGCCTCGTAAAACCCGTAGACTCCCCGGGCACCGCTTCCCTCCAGCCGCTTGTAGTTCTCCACAGCCAGGCGCGGAGATATCATTGACGCAAGGCCGGTGGCATAGGGGGCGATGACGAGGTTTTCCGAGAGGCCCCGTTTGAGGCCGAGGCCCGGAATGCCGAAGTTGGAATATTGATAGGTGAACTCGATGTCTCGCGCATTAAATGCTGACTCGGAAATTCCCCATGGAACGCCGCGTGCGCTGGCATACTCGATCTGCCGGCGCACGACGAGCTTGGTCGTCTGATCAAGCAGTCCGCCGCTAGGCGCGCGCATGACCAGCGAAGGCATCAGATATTCAAACATCGATCCAGACCAGGAGATCAGCGCCGCCCCGCCCCTGACGGCGGTCACGCTGCGGCCCTGGCGGAACCAGTGCCGGGTGCGCAGGTCTCCTTTGGCAATGGCGAAGAAACTGCCGAGCCGAGCCTCTGACGCCAGCATGTCATAGCAGCTTTCATCGCGCATGGCCTCGGGCACACGAAAGCCGATGGAGAGCAGCAACCGCAGCGGGTCAAGCAGGAAGCCAAATTCCATATCAAGAGCCAAGGCCCGCGTTTCGGTCTCAATCTGTTTCAGCCTCTGCTTCAAGGCGTGCGCCGCGTCATGTCCGAGCGAAGCGTCTCTGAACTGGCTCTCAATTGTTTCGCGCAGGGTGCCCGCCCAGTGCATCAATGCGGCGCCGGGCGCTGGGTCCAGCCCGGCGGACGCCTCTGCGGCGGCGCGGTGAATGGAGCCGGCCTGCACGGCAAGTTCGATGAGCCGCACAGAAATCATTTCAGGCGCTTCACGCGCTTTTGACAGAGTGCGCTGGAACGCGGCAATCTGCGTCTCAAGCTGATGGCGCAGCGGGCGCAGCTTACGGCGGTCATCGGAGAGCGCTCCGCACTCTTGCGCCAGAACATTTGCGGCGTCGCTGATGCCGTCGAGTTTTGTCATATCATCCGGCGGCGCCGACGCCCAGAACGCGCAGCAATTGGCCAGCGCAATAAGATGGCCCGCCAGATTGCCGCTGTCGACGCTCGACACATATTTCGGCTCAAGCGGCGTCAAGGTCTGCGTGTCATACCAGTTATACAAATGGCCCCGGTATTTCTCCATGCGCTTGACTGTCGCCAGCGTCGCTTCCAGCTTTGCTGCCGCATCGCTGAGCCCCAGCCAGCCAAACTCATTGGCGCTGGCGACTGAGAGCAGATAGAGTCCGATATTGGTGGGCGAGGTGCGGTGGGCAATTCTGGGGTCGGGGTCCTCCTGATAATTGTCCGGCGGCAGCATGGAATCCACATCCCTCACAAAGGCTTCAAAGTAGCGCCAGGTCCGGCGCGCGGTCATGCGCAGCGCGCGGATGTTGTCTGTGGAGACTTTCTGCGTGTCCGCCAGCTTCGGCACCCGGCTCGCCCAGAACGCAGCGGCGGGCGCGGCGAGCCAGGCGACGGCGAACGCCGCGATCAGCAATGACAGCCATCCTGACCGTGTGTATGCCAGCGCCAGCGCGGCAAGACCGGTGGCAGCGCTTGCCGCCATCAGACGGTAATGCGCGGCAGGCCCCGGCGTCGGACTGGATGCCGCCTGCGCGGCGGTGGTCCATTCCAGAAGATTTTTGTGGCTGACGCTCAGCCGGTACAGCGTGCGGATGATGGCGTCGGCCATGAAGCCTGCCTGATGCGCGAGGAAAATCAGATTGGCTGCTGAAAACGCCAGCGCTTGGCTGAAATCGCCGAGCACGGCCTTTGCCCTGCTTTCAAACGTGTGACGCCGCCCGCGCGGCATGGCCCCGGACAGCGCGGGCAGAAGCGGCGGGATGACGCCGAGCAGAACGATCCCAAGCGTCCAGAGCGCGGCATTCCACGCAGGCAGAAATCCCCAGCCGAGAAACAGGCAGGCGAGCGCCGCCGGGGGCAGCAGCGAGCGCCTGAGATTATCGGTCATCTTCCAGCGCCCCAGCGCCGGAAGTCCGCCGCCGGTTCCCGTCAACCAGGGCAGAAGCTGCCAATCGCCCCGGGTCCAGCGGTGCTGGCGCGAAGCGGCGACTGTGTAGCGCTCGGGGTATTCTTCGACCACTTCCACATCGGTGACCAAGGCGGAGCGTGCGAAAATGCCTTCAAACAGGTCATGGCTGAGCATGGCGTTTTCTGGTATCCGGCCAGCCAGCGCCGCCTCGAAGGCCGCGATATCGTAGATGCCCTTGCCCGCGAATGAACCCTCGCCAAACAGGTCCTGGTACACATCCGATACGGCGAACACATAGGGGTCCGTGCCGCGCGGCGTAGAGAAAATGCGCTGAAACAGCGAGCCGTTGTGCCCCGTCGGCAAGGATGGAGTTACTCGCGGCTGGAGAACGGCATAGCCTTCAGTGACTCGGCCGGCCGCCGCGTCAAAGCGCGCTTTGTTCAGCGGATGCGCGATTTTTCCTACCAGCCGCCTTGCCGCGTCGCGCGGCAGTTTGGTGTCGGCGTCGAGCGTCAGAACGTATCGGATTGCAGGAGGAATGATCCCGCCGATAACAGAAAAACTGGTGTCCTGAGCGCCCAGCAGCAGGCGGTTCAGCTCATGCAGCTTGCCGCGCTTGCGCTCCCACCCCATCCAGCGGCCCTGCTGCCCGTTCCACTTGCGTGATCTGTGCAGCAGCACAAACCGGCCGCCGCCATAGCGCAGGTTCAGCGCCGTTATTCCGGCAAGCGCGTCATCGAGCAGTTGCAGGTCTGAAGCGGATGGCTCTTCAGCGAGCGCATCCGGCCAATCGGTCACCAGCGCAAAATACAGATCCCCTTCGCTGTTGGACAGATAGTGCACCTCCAGCCGCTCGATCATCTCTTCTGTGTCGTCTCGCGAAGTCAGAAGGATAGGCACGGCAACGAGAGTGCGCAGCTGTTCCGGCACTCCGTCGCGCAGGATCAATCCCGGAAGTATGGAAGCGTCGAGCAAGCGCGTGACTGCGAAATTGACGACGGACAGGGCCGCTTCGGAAGCGGGAAGCAGCGCCGCAAACGCCAGAATAGTGATGAGGGCAAGAGACACGGAGGGCGAAGCCGCAGTGATCATCAGGGCAAGCATGACAAGGCTGGTCGCCAACGTGGCCGCGCCGAGATAGCCAACAAGGCCCGAAGCGCGCAGGGCCGAACGCATTCGGCGCAGAACCGGCGGCTTGAAACCCAACCCGGCCTCAAACGCTTTGCGGTCTTGGCCGACCAGATAAAATCCAGGGTCGCTTTCGGCGCTGTCTGCGTCTGCGCCCGCCTGCTGCGACTTTGCCAGACTGGCCTCCGCCACTTCGGTTTCCGTATGAAGCGATCCACGCGCCAGTTCCTCAACAGCGGTGCGGTAGATGGTGCGGCTGGGAAAATCCATTTCGCCATAGCGCGACTTTTCCCGCAGCGCCTTGTCAACCAGACTGACGCTGTCGAACCAGATTTCCCAGTTCACATCCGAAATCAGCCGCATACTTGTGACGATGTTGCGCACGGTCACATTGGCGGTGCCCTGGCGGTGGTGCTCGTCGCTCACCACCGTCTCAAACGATCCACCTTCGCTCTCCAGTTTGAGCTTGAGCCAGTCAAGCACCTGTGACGGAAAACCATCCTGATCGCGCAGACGGTGCACCAGTTGCACGACGAAGGGCTGCGACAGGTCTGCCTCACCGGCCCGCCTCAAAATATCTGCGAACAGATTGGTCTTGCCCCCTGCGCTGAGCACGAGATCTGCGAAATTGTCCGCCTCTTCCCGGTTGCGCCGCGCCGTCACAATGCGATTGGAGACGCGGCGCAGGTTTTCAATCAGGATCAGCCGCAGGCTGATCGCCACAGCCCAGAGCTCGCCAATCGTCAGCGGCTGAACTTCCTGATATTCATTGACGAAATCAGTGAGCAAGGCCGGATCAAATCGGCTGTCTGTATGGGCCACATGGGCCCAGACGAGCCCGAAGATGCGGGGATGCCCCGCCAAGTGCCCGCCGGCCAGCTTGGGCAGCTGGTCGTAAAATCCCTGCGGCAGATCAGCCCGCGTCTGCGCAATCTGCTCTTCGACCTGGTGGTAATTGTCAATAAGCCACTCTGCTGCGGGCGTGATGGCCTTGCCCAGCGCTATCGCCTGCGAAACTTCCTGGTAGGATTGCAGAAGTGCGGCTGAGTTGTCTTTGAGCCGGTCAATTACTGAGTGCACACGCTGCGGCCGCAGCGCGATGGTCTGCGACGCCGCAAGGCTGCGCGCATGCTGGCGTGCCCGCTCGGCGCCAAATATTTCAGCGCTGACTGGCTGGCTGTCGTCCCACCCGGCCAGTCTGCGGTTGACTAGTATATCTCTCAGACTCAGCATTAGCGCTCTTTCTGTAGTGAATTTGCTGTAAAGCGCAGGCGCGCCTCGACCGCGCTGAAATGAGCTGTGCGGGGTTAAACCCGCAGCGGGGAGATTGGTTCCGTCCTATTTGGCTGCGCCATCACATCCGGACCAAATCCACCTGGTGTATGCGCCAGGTGGAGTGCGTCCCAACCGTGGTGCGGCTTCCGGCGGGTGGCGCACAATTGAGTTTTCAACAGCTGAAGCCAATTGTGACTAAGGCGGACAGTGTGACGCGCGGGCATTTGCGCCGACGGATCGAGACACAGGGATTTCCGGTTTACCGCGACAGGCGCCCGCGCGGCTGGCTCGCTGAGATGACATTCAATCCGGGCCTCTTTCAGTTTGGCCGCTCCACTCATTTGACGAGATGGAACGCAAATTTCATGTGAAGAAAAACCTCCGCAATAAATTGCTTGCATACGTATGCGATCAGAGGCATTTTTGTTGAGGTCAAGTTAGAGTTGGATAAACAGCGGAGCCGGTTCACTGCCCGGCGCGCATTGAATGAAGCGGAAAACAGCGATGACGGGGAAAAACGACATGGCGAAAGCGGCTGGCGAGCTCGCGAAGGCACCGGAGGAAACGGTCATGCAGGTCGAGCGGCATGACTATCCTGATCTTGCTCCAGCCGGCGGGCAGCGCACACAGGCCATGCGCGGCTTTGATGATATCTACACGGACATTGTCGATTATATCGTGCGCTGCACACACCGCATCTGGGACGAGCGGGACATAGGTTTGATCTATTCGCACTACACGCACAATTGCGTGTTGTATGGGACGACCGCCACAATGCACACCCGCGAAGAAGTTGTCCGCGACACGATCCAGAGGCTGGTTTCCTTTCCTGAGCGGCGCGGCATGGCCACTCAGGTCATCTGGAAGGGCAATGAAGATGACGGGTTTTACACCTCTCATTTGGTCACCGGCACAGGCAGGCATTCTCAGAATGGCCAGTTCGGGGCGCCCACGGGCCGCACGTTCACATCCCGCACGATCGCTGATTGCATGATTTTCGAGAACAAGATTTACCGGGAATGGGTGGTGGCCGACACCACTGCCATTTTGCAGCAACTGGGGCTTGATGTGCAGGCCTATGCCGAGCGGATCGCCCAGGCGAGCTTCGATAAAGGGCTGGTTTCACTGGATATTGGCGAGAACCGCCACATGATCGGCCAGTATCCGCCGGAAGCCGAGGCTGATGTCTCACTCGCGGCTAATGACGTGGAACGTCATACGCTGCGCTGGATGCACGATGTCTATAACCGCAAAATGCTGGGCACGATTGCGCAAGTCTGTGCGCCGACGGTGCAATATCATGGTCCGCTGATGGCGGAGCTTTATGGCGTGGCTTCGGTCATCCATCAGACGCTTGGTCTGATAGGCTCCCTGCCCGATGCCGCCTTCACGCCGCAGCACATCTGTTCCAACCCCTGCGAGGAAGGCGGCGAGAAAGTCGCCGTGCGCTGGATCATGGAGGGACACCATCTGGGATACGGCATTCTGAACCATCTCGGCGCTCCCACCGGCAAGCGCGTTCAGGTGATGGGCATGAGCCATTTCCATTACAAGAACGGCAAGATCGTTGACGAGTGGCGTGTCTATGACGAGGTCTCGATGCTCGTGCAGGTCAAGCTTGCTCAGATGGCGGACAGGAAGGCTGCGGGCCTGACCCCTCAGTATTGAATTGCTGAACGGCCACACGCATGACCGGCATCAGCAGCGGCCTCCCCGCGTGCCAGTCGTTTTTGACCCTCGGCGCAGTTTATGGACAACGCGGAAATTAATATTTGCAATCGTATGCAAAAGATGGTTAGCTTTGGCCGAGGAAGGGGTGGAGACGCTTTGCGAAAGCAAAATCCGCTCAGGCCGAACAAATCAAAACAAACGCAGAGAGGTGCATTATGCGACTGGAAATGAGCAGGACCTTGACCGTCAGCGCAATAAGTATTGTGGCTTTTATGGGCTTCGGCGGGACAGCGTCGGCGGATTGCGGCGTGCAGGGCGCGGGATCTGTGCGGGTCCTCTCCAACGACTTCGAGGCGCTCCGCATTGTGAATGCAGCGGCAGCTGACTGCGCCACCGATTCGGTGAAAGTGACGTCCAACGCGACGAAAGAGCACAAGAATATTCAGGGCCCTGCACTGACGGCCAACCCGGCGGAGTACACGGTCGCTGTGGTCGCCAACAATTCGATCGTGCCGCTTTTGAACGACGGTCTGGTCCGCCCGCTGGATGATCTGGTGGCGAAATACGGCCAGTCGCTGCAGCCGAACCAACTGATCAAGATTGACGGCAAAGTCATGGCGGTCGCCTTCATGGGCAACGGCCAGCACCTGTTCTACCGCAAGGATATTCTGGAGAAGGCCGGCCTTGAAGTTCCAAAATCCTATGAGGAGTTGCTCGCCGCCGCTCAAGTCATCAAGGACAAGGGCCTTATGGAGCAGCCGCTCGCCGCTTCGGTCAAGCCGGGCTGGGATCTGGCGGCGGAGTTCGTCAACATGTATCTGGGCACCGGCGCCGAGTTCTTCGCCGACGGCTCGGCGGCGCTGGCCATCGACAATGACAATGGCCGCAAGGTGCTGGGCACGATGCGGGACATGACAAAATTCATGAAGCCCGAATACCTGACCTACGACGCCAACGAATTGAACAAGGTCTGGGATTCAGGCAGCGTGGCGCTGATGAACCAGTGGGGATCATTGGCCGGAGCGGCGATCGACCCCGCCAAGGCCAATAAGGACGTGGCGGCGAACACCGGGTTTGCGGCGGCTCCGGTCATCGGCGGCGGCACGGTCCCGTCGGCAGCTCTGTGGTGGGACGGCTTCACCATTTCCAAGAACATCACGGACGAGGACGCGGCGGCGTCGTTCCAGGCCATGGTGCATGCGATCAGCCCTGATGTCGTCGCCAAAAACCCCGATGCGGCGACTTGGCTTGTGGCGGGTTACAAGCCGGGCCCGGCGGCTGTCGGCGTGATCGGCAATGCGAGCGGCGGCGCGCGGGCCTATCCGATGCAGCCCTATATGGGACTTCTGCACACGGCGCTGTCGGCCGAACTGGCGGACTTCATCGCGGGCAAGGAAGAGGCCGACCAGGCGCTGGCCGATGTGAAGGCCGCCTATGACGCGGCCGCCAAAGAAGGCGGCTTCCTGAAGTAAGCGCGTCCAGATATCTGCCCGGCTGCGCGTGGACGCGGCCGGGTGCCTTTCGTTTGCGCAATGCAATCATTTGGACCGCTCAGATGCCGCACCGCACCTTTTTCGCATTCATATTCCCCTCAATCCTGGCGATGCTGCTGTTCATATCGCTGCCGATTGTCTCGGTGG
This sequence comes from Phyllobacteriaceae bacterium, assembly GCA_031373225.1. Classification (GTDB taxonomy): domain Bacteria; phylum Pseudomonadota; class Alphaproteobacteria; order Rhizobiales; family Rhizobiaceae; genus JANOYJ01. The sequence goes on from JANMMM010000133.1 coordinate 27,721, forward strand.
CCGTGCAGTCGCTTTTCGTTGAGCACGACGCGGTTCTGACCAGTGTCGAAAGCTGTGGGCCGTTCGGCTGCGAGAAGCAGACCAAGGTGGACACGGCTGCGATGGCGAAACTGCAGGCCGAGGCGCCGATGGGCCGGTTTGCCGGCTTCTCCAATTATCTGAACCGGAACCACCTCGCCGTCGCGGAGTTGAGTGAAATCTTCACGGACGGCGGAGGCTTCAAGCACATTGTTTCGCGCCTTATGAACCTGCCGTTTTACAGGGCGCTGGCCTTCACCCTGACCTATTGTTTTTTGGTCACGCCTCTGGCGATGGCTTTGGGTTTCGCGATAGCGCTTGCCGTCAACACACTGCCGAAAATCCTGAAAGGACCGGCGATCTTTGTGTCGATCTTGCCGATGATCATCACGCCTCTGGTCGGCTCGCTGATCCTTGCATGGATGTTCAACCCGGCAGGCATATTTGGCGCCACATTGCAGTGGCTCACCGGCGATCCCGGCCTGTCGCTGCGCGCCTCCCCCGCGCTGACCTGGATTGTGGTTCTGACCTACGGCGTGTGGACGAACGGGCCGTTTTCCTTCGTCGTCTTTTATGCCGGATTGCAGACCGTGCCGCTGGACACGCTGGAATCGGCGCGCATTGACGGCGCCAGCCGCTGGGAGGCGACGCGCTTTGTCATCATTCCCCATCTGATGCCGCTTGCGACGTTTGTGGCGTTGGTGCAGCTGATGGACAATTTCCGGGTGTTTGAACCGATTGTCGGCTTTTCAGCCGAGGCCAATGCGACATCACTTTCGTGGCTGGTCTACAATGATCTGGTCAGTCAGGACGCACAGCAGTTCGGCTCAGCCGCGGCGACGTCGGTCATCACCATCATCGGCGTTCTGATCCTTCTCACGCCCGTTCTGCGGCGCACATGGCGCGATTTCAGTCAGAAGCCGGTGTGACACATGAACCGCCAGCCGCCTGCGCTCAAAACTCTCACCACCGTCTTTCTGACCCTTTGGCTGCTGGCCGCCGTTTTCCCCTTTGCCTGGACTGTCTGGGGCAGTTTCAAGGTGGAGGCGGACTTCTTTTCCCGCCAATCCTGGTGGTCCGCCATCGAGGGCGCGCGCACCGTGCAACAGACCGGCGGAGCCTTCACGCTGGCGGGCTATGAGGGCGCGTGGATTCAGAACGAGTTCTGGAAATCGGTCATCAACACGCTGATTGTGACGCTCTCCGTCACTTGCATTTCGCTGGTGGTCGGCACATTGGGCGGCTACGCGCTGGCGCGCTCTGGCCGCAGCTATGCGTTCTGGATACTCATCGCCGCGCTGGTGTTCCGGGCGATGCCGCATATCACGCTGGTTTCGGGCTATCTGCTGCCATTCTTTCAGCTGAACATCTGGGGCTATCTGCCGACCACGATCATCGTTCTGGTCGCCATCAACCAGCCGTTCACGCTGTGGATGCTGCACAGTTTTTTTCTGTCGATCCCGAAGGATCTGGACGAGAGCGCGCTTGTTGACGGCTGCACGCGGTTTCAGGCCTTCCGGATGGTCATCATCCCGGTCATGTGGCCCGGCGTCATCACCACGGGGCTGTTCAGTTTTCTTCTGGCCTACAATGATTTCGCCGTGACCTCGATGCTGCTGAAGCAGGAGAACCAGACGATGATCCCGAAAATCGCCAGCTTCCTCGGATCGATCCAGGACGAGGGAAAGGTCATGTTCGCCGTTGCGGCGGTCGTTTCGGCCACTGTGCCCCTGTTCGTACTCGTGATGTTTTTCCAGCGTCAGATCGTCTCGGGCCTGACCGCCGGCGCAGTGAAAGGTTAAACCATGGCGCAGATACGTCTTGTCAATGTGTCGAAGCGCTGGGGAAGCTATGTGGGCGTCGCCAATTTCAGCCTCGATATCGCGGATGCGGAGTTTCTGGTTCTGCTGGGACCGTCGGGCTGCGGCAAGACGACAACCATGCGGATGATCGCGGGGCTGGAAGATCTGACCGAGGGCGAGATTTGGATCGGCGACCGCATTGTCAACCAGCTCGAGCCGAAAGACCGCGACATCTCCATGGTGTTTCAAAGCTACGGGCTGTACCCAAATCTGACCGTCTATGAGAATATCCGCTTTCCGCTGCGGGTGCGCAAAGTGCCGAAAGAGCAGCACCATGAGCGTGTCATGCGCGCCGCCGACATGGTGGAGCTCGGACCTTTCCTCGACCGCCGTCCCGCCGCATTGTCAGGAGGCCAAAGACAGCGCGTCACCTTGGCCCGCGCGATTGTGCGCGAACCCAACGCGTTCCTGATGGATGAGCCGCTTTCTAACCTTGACGCGAAGCTGCGGGTTTCGACGCGTGCGCAGATCAAGAATCTGCATCACACGCTGAAGACCACAACAATCTATGTGACGCATGACCAGATCGAGGCGATGACGCTGGCTGACCGGGTCGTCGTGATGAACAAGGGCATGGTGCAGCAGGTCGGCACGCCAACTGAGATATACGACCGGCCGGCCAACACATTTGTCGCCAGCTTCATCGGCTCGCCCGCCATGAACCTGATCGGCGGAGACATCAGTGATGGCGTCTTCACAGCGGAGGGCGTGCGTATTGCGGGGCTGCCCAAGGCCGTGAACGGTGCCGTCACGCTCGGCTTCCGGGCCGAAGACGCGGGCATCGTCCCCGCAGGCGGCGACATTTCTGCGCCGGTCTATTCAATGGAGCTGCTGGGCGACGCCACCCTTGCATCCGTAAGGGTCGGCAAGGCGCTTGTGGCATTCCGCGCCGCAAAAGACTTCCGCATAGAAATCGGCGCGCCGATGCAGGCCAAGGTTCCCATCGCCGCGGTGCATCTCTTCGACCATGCCACTGGCGCGCGCCTTTAAGCTTCGGCATAAGAAACCTGCGCGCGCCGCTGATTTGCCGGCGGCGCGGCGGCGGCGGGAGTTTAGTTTTGGCCAATGAAAAGGTGACATCGCTTGAAGTGGCCGCAGTGGCGGGGGTCAGCCAGTCTGCGGTCAGCCGCGTCTTCACGCCCGGCTCCTCCGTCAGCCAGAAGACGGCGGACAAGGTGCGGGCCGCCGCCGCGCAGCTGGGCTATCGGCCGAATGTGCTGGCGCGTTCGCTGAAGTCGGGCAAAAGCCGGATGATCGGGCTGGTGGTGGCTTATCTCGAAAACTACTTTTATCCCGAAATGGTTGAGCGTCTTTCAACCGAGCTGCAGAAAGTCGGTTATCATGTTTTGATTTTTCTGGCGCCGGTCTCCGTCGCGAACGTTGATAAGGTCGTGCAGGAAATCATGGACTATCAGGTGGATGGCATTGTGCTCGCCTCCGTCTCGATGTCGTCCGACCTTGCCGCGCGCTGTCAGGCGACCGGACTGCCGGTGGTGCTGTTTAACCGCGCGCATGTGGACAAGAACCTTTCGTCCGTCACCTCGGATAATTTCGCCGGAGGCAAAGCGCTGGCGGACTATCTGTGCTCGCTTGGCCACACACGCATCGCCTATGTGGCGGGCTTTTCCGGGGCTTCCACGCAACTTGACCGGGAGGCGGGATTTCGCGCCGGACTGGCTGAAGCAGGGCAGACAATGTTCGCCCGCGCCGACGGAAATTTTGACTACCGCACCGCACAGGCCGCCGCCCGTGAACTGTTCGCCACCTCAAAACGCCCAGATGCGGTCTTTGTCGCGAACGATCACATGGCGTTCGCCGTGATGGATGTGCTGCGGTTCGAACTGGGGCTGAGGGTGCCGGAGGATGTCTCGGTCGTCGGGTTTGACGATGTGCCACCCGCCGCTTGGCCTGCCTACAATCTCACAACGTTCCGGCAACGCCTTGACCAGATGGTTGCCGAGACGGTGAACATGCTGACCACATCCATCGCTGAGGATCAGCACGAAGTCTCACGCGTGGTGCTGAACGGCGAGCTGGTGATCCGGGGATCCGCCCGGCGGAATGGGAACAGCGCATGAGTGAAGAAGATTTCCGCGCCCGGCTTTCGGCTCTGGGAATTCAGCTTGACGACCGCGCCTTCGCGGCGGCGTTTAAAGCCGCACAGCACCTGCGTTCCGAAGGCGCGCGCCTCGAAGCCTACCTCGCTCAACCAAAATGACAGACCCCGCTGACCTTTCCATTCCCGAAGCCGCCGCCGCGCTGCGTGAGGGGCGCTTAACGTCGCGCGCTCTGACAGAGGCCTCGCTGGACCGCATAGCCAAACGCAATGATGCGCTTCACGCCTTTACGCATGTGAACCCTGACGCGCTCGCCGAAGCTGACCGCGCCGACGCCGTTTTGGCCCAAGGCGGCGGAGGAGCCTTTTGCGGCATTCCGATCGGTGTGAAAGACCTGATAGACGTGGCGGGCCAGCCCGCCACCAGCGGTTCCGCTGTTTTGGCGGGCCGGATTGCAGACTGCGATGCGGCAGCGGTCGCCCGCCTGCGGGCGCAAGGGGCGGTGTTTCTCGGCAAGCTCGCCACGTACGAATTCGCCATGGACGGCCCGGACATGAATCGGCCCGATCCGCCAGCCCGCAATCCGTGGAGCCCCAGCCATATCACAGGCGGCTCCTCATCCGGTGCCGCCGCGGCGGTCGCGGGGGGCATGGTGCGGCTGGCGCTGGGCACGGACACCGGCGGATCCATCCGCAGCCCTGCAGCCTATTGCGGCTGCGTTGGTCTGAAGCCCAGCTATGACCGGGTTTCACGCGCCGGGATATTCCCGCTTTCGCCTGCTCTCGATCATGTCGGACCATTGGCTGCGACGGTTGAGGAGGCGGCGCTGGCGCTTGACGCAATGACAGAAAATCCGGCGGCGTGGCGCCCGGCCAGCGCAAAGCTCAGCCACGGCGCGGCAGGGCTGCGTATCGGATATGCGCGCAGCTGGTTCGCCGGCGATCCGCAAGTCAGCCCAGCTTTAATTCGTGCGATGGATGACGCCGCCGCCCAGCTTTCCATGCTTGCGGCGCGCATCACCGAAACAGACCTGCCCGAGTATGCGCTCTTTGAGGCTGCGGGCTCGGTGATCCTGCACGGCGAGGCGCTGGAGAGCCACCGTGCGCTGATGCGCGACGGCATGTCCCTTTATGGCCGCCCCGTGCTGCGTTCACTCGCCATGGCGGCCGCCATCGATTCCAAGGACCTAAGCCGCGCGCGTCTGGCGCAGGCGAGGCTGACCGAAGAGCTGATTGCCGCCATGGCTCCCTTTGACCTGCTTCTTACCGCCACAGCCCTGACGCCCGCCCTGCCCTTCTCTGACATTGACGGCGAAAGCCCGCTTTGGACGCCGATGCGCACCATTCCGTTCAACGTCACCGGGCAGCCGGCATTGTCGCTGCCGATCGGATTTGACGGCGGCCTGCCGCTGGGCATGCAGCTGATCGGCCGCGTTGGCGACGAGGATTTGGTCTGCGCCGCAGGCAATGCGTTTGAGCGGGCGACGGATCATTCCGTCCAGCGTCCGCCGCTTTAACTCATCGCTTCTGAAGCCGGTCCAGCCGCAGCTGTGCGGCGCGGCGGTGGCCCTCCAGCCCTTCGCTCGCGGACTGGCGCGCGGCTGGCGGCGCGACAATGTCCACGCCCTTTGGCTCGAGCCATTGATGTGTGGCGATCTTGACATAGGCGCCGACCCAAAGGCCTCCCGTGTACCGTCCCGCCGCCATGGTTGGCAGCGTGTGATTGGTGCCGGAGCATTTGTCGGAATAGACGACGCTGGCGAGCTCTCCAATAAACAGCGAGCCGTAATTGCGCAGTCGCTTTGCAAGGCCGTGTGGGTCTGCGGTGTGCACCTGCAAGTGTTCCGCAGCGATGAAGTCCGAATAGGCGATCATCGCCGCCTCGTCTTCGCAAACAGCGATTTCGCCATAATCGCGCCATGCGGGAGCGGCGACATGAGCTGTGGACAGGGTGGCAAGCTGGCGCTCCACCTCAAGCAAGACCGCATCGGCCAACGAACGGTGCGTGGTGATCAGGCCGACCCGGGTGCGCACATCGTGCTCCGCTTGCGCCAATAGATCGGTGGCGATCATTTCGGCATCGCCGGTCTCATCGGCAAGGACATAGATTTCCGATGGCCCCGCCAATTGGTCAATGCCAACAGAGCCGAAAACCTGCCGCTTCGCCTCGTTGACGAAGGCATTCCCCGGCCCCATGATCTTCATCACCGCCGGAACCGTCTCAGTGCCGTAAGCCATCGCGGCAATCGCCTGCGCGCCGCCGATGCGGAAAATCCGGTCAGCCCCAGAAAGATGACAGCCCGCCACCATGGCCTGATGCGCGTTGGGGGGCAGGCAGGCGATGATTTCTGACACACCCGCCACTTTGGCCGGGACGATGGTCATGATGGGGGCCGACAGAAGCGGGAAGCGCCCGCCCGGAACATAGCAGCCCACCCGCTCAATCGGGATGATGCGGTGGCCCATGAAGACGCCGGGGAGGGGTTCAATCTCCAGCGGCAGGATGGTTGCAAACTGCGCCTCGGCGAAGCGGCGCACATTGGCGATGGCGAACTCCGTGTCCTGGCGTGTGTGCGGGTCAAGCGCGGCCACCGCAGCCTCGCGCTCGTCCAAGGTCACTTCGAATACCGCTAAGTCAGCTTTGTCGAATTGCGCCGAATATTCCCGAACCGCCGCATCGCCGCGCAGCTTCACGTCAGCGAGGATGTTGGCCACCAATGCGGCGACGGGATTGTTATCAGACCCGGCGTTGCGCGCAGGCGCCTTGATCCAGCTCACCTTGGCAGCGGGATAGGGCTCGGGGAGATTGGGCATTGACGCTCCTTTCGAGGCTGGAACGGGCATGGGCATGTCATTTTTTCATAGTGTGTTTTGAATACGAATGCAAAGGCTTGAGCTCCGATATAAGTGAGCATATTTCGTTTTTGGAAAATTCACCTCAAACACTGCTTTCGAATGGCAATTCATCGATCACTGAATGAGAATTCCCTCGGTTGGACGACAAGTCTCTTGCCACTGCCACCCGCTTTGCTCTATCAATATTGCAATCGTATTCAAGCCGGAGACTGAGATGACGGTGACGTGGCTGAAGCGCGGCAGGCCGGAGAGCGAGCGGGCGGCCGACGATGCCAAAGTGCGTGCAACGGTCGAGTCCGTGCTCGCGGATATCGAGACGCGCGGCGATGCGGCGGTGCGGGATTTGTCAGTGAAGTTTGACAAGTACGATCCGCCGGCTTTCCGCCTGACTGTGTCCGAGATCGATGCCGCGATGCAGCAGGTCGCGCCGCGCGACATGGAGGACATCCGCTTCGCGCAGACCCAGATTCGCCGTTTTGCCGAGGCGCAGCGCGCGTCAATGCAGGACATCGAAGTGGAGACGCTGCCGGGGGTCATCCTTGGGCACAGGAACATACCCGTGCAGTCAGTCGGCTGCTATGTGCCGGGCGGAAAATTTCCGATGGTCGCCTCGGCCCATATGTCGGTTCTGACAGCTTCCGTTGCCGGGGTGCCGCGCATCATCGCTTCTGCCCCTCCGGTCAACGGCGCGCCGCATCCCGCCATTGTGGCTGCGATGCATTTGGGCGGCGCACATGAAATCTATGTGCTCGGCGGCATGCAAGCCGTGGGCGCGATGGCGCTTGGCACACAAACCATCCGGCCAGTGGATATGCTCGTCGGCCCCGGAAACGCCTATGTGGCGGAGGCGAAACGCCAATTGTATGGCCGCGTTGGGATCGACCTGTTTGCAGGCCCGACGGAAACCATGGTGATTGCCGACGACACCGTGGACGCGGAGCTCTGCGCCACCGACCTTTTAGGGCAAGCCGAACATGGCTACAATTCCCCCGCCGTTCTGCTTACCAATTCGCGACGATTGGCTGAGGCAACCGTTGCCGAGGTGGACCGGCTCTTGAAAATCCTCCCCACCGCGCCGACGGCTTCCGTCTCATGGGCCGACTACGGCGAAGTCATCGTCTGCGACACATATGAGGAGATGCTTGCCACCGCCAACGACATCGCCTCGGAACATGTGCAGGTGATGACGGACCGGGATGACTGGTTCCTTGCGAACATGCATTCCTATGGCGCGCTCTTTCTCGGGCCGCGCACCAATGTCGCCAATGGCGACAAGGTGATCGGCACCAACCATACGCTGCCCACCCGGAAGGCCGGGCGCTACACTGGCGGGCTCTGGGTTGGCAAATTTCTGAAAACCCACAGCTATCAGCGCGTGGTCACCGACGAGGCCGCGGCCATGATCGGCGCCTATGGCTCACGGCTGTGCATGCTCGAAGGGTTCGTCGGCCACGCCGAACAATGCAACATAAGGGTCCGCCGCTATGGCGGGCGCAACATCGCCTATGGAGCCGCCGCTGAATGACCCTGCCGCGCACCCCGTCATTCCGGCTGGACGGCCGCCGCGCTTTGGTGGCGGGGGCCTCATCCGGCATCGGCGCAGCCTGCGCTGTGGCCCTTGCCGAGGCCGGGGCGGAAGTGACCTTGTGCGCGCGACGGATGACAGAACTTCAGACGCTCGCAGCCGAGATGGCGCAAGCAAATATGCAGGCGCAGACCCTCGCCTTGGACATATCTGACGTCGCCGCATCCGAACTCGCTCTGGCCGCCCTGCCCGCCTTCGACATCTTGGTGAACTCGGCAGGCGCTGCCCGCCACAGCCCCGCTGTCGAGACTTCGCCGGACGATTTCGATCTGGTTGCGGGCCTCAATTTCCGCGCCGCCTATTTCCTGACCCGGACTGTCGCAGCGCGGCTGATCGCCGAGCGCAAGCCCGGCAGCCTCATCAACATCTCCTCGCAAATGGGCCATGTCGGCGGCATCGACCGCGCGGTCTATGCCTCCACCAAACACGCGCTTGAGGGCATGACAAAAAGCATGGCGATCGAATGGGGTCCGCACGGCATCCGCGTCAACACCATCGCCCCCACCTTCATCCGCACCCCGATGACAGAGCAGACTTTCAACAATCCGGACCGCGCCGCGTGGATTGAGTCCAAAATCAAACTCGGCCGCGTCGGCGAGGTGACCGACATTATGGGCGCCGTCGTCTTTCTCGCCTCGGATGCGGCGGCGCTGATAACCGGAACATCCCTTCTCGTTGACGGCGGCTGGACCGCAGATTGAAACTTGGAAAAAAGGTGCCGCGATGACCCCTCAGGAAATGGAAGCCCGCATCGTCCGCTATGGCGATCTGAAGCCCTGCAAGACGGCCTTCATCGACGCCCATACGCCGGGTTCGAATC
>JANMMM010000251.1:0-1658 GCA_031373225.1 Phyllobacteriaceae bacterium
CGTGAGAACCGGGCTGAGCGTGGCATGGGAAAGTTTGGCAAGCAGCGGCGAATAGTCGGTGATCTTCTGGGCGATCACATGAATGACGCCGCTTTCGCTCTGCACGTAGCCGTCAACGGCGCAGAAGCGCGCGCCGAGCACTTCGGCGCGGAAGCGCTCGAAGACTTTTGGCCAGACCACGACATTGGCGACGTGAAATTCGTCCTGCAAAGTCATGAAAATCACCCCCGATGCCGTGCCCGGCCGCTGGCGCACCAGCACGAGGCCGGCGACGCGGACTTTCGAGCCGTTCTTCATGGCCCCAAGCACTTCCGACGGCGTGACGCCGCGCGCAGTTAAATCGGCGCGCAGGAGCGCCGCCGGATGGACCTTCAAGGAAAGCCCGATGGTGCGGTAGTCTTCAACGACATGCTCGCCGATCAGCATGGAGGGCAGGCCGTAATCCTTTTCGCGCGTCGGATCGAAGGTGACGGCAAACAGCGGCAGATCCTCCTGCCCGCCAACTCTGTTGAGCCCCCGCGCCGCCCACAGCGCGTCGCGCCGGTCAAGACCGAGCGAGCGGAACGCGTCAGCATCGGCGAGCCGCTCAATGGTTGACGCCGAAACGCCGCCGCGCAGCCAGACATCGCGCACGGAATCATAGCCGCGTCCGCGCCGCGCCGTCAGCCGCGTCAGTTCTTCCTCGCGCAGACCGCTGATCTGGCGCAAGCCAAGCCGCACGGCGTGTTTCGAATGAATGTCCGGGCGCATCGTTTCGTGGCGCGGATGCAGTTTTTCGACGGCAGCCTTTCCTTCCTCCAGCCTGTTGTCCCAGTCCGAAAAGTTCACATCCGGCGGCCGCATTTCGACGCCATGCTCGCCCGCATCCCGGACAATTTCCGACGGCGCGTAAAAGCCCATCGGCTGCGAGTTGAGCAGCGCCGCCGCGAACACATCCGGATAATGGCATTTCAGCCAGCAGGAGGCGTAGACCAGCAGGGCAAAGCTTGCCGCGTGGCTTTCAGGGAAACCATACTCGCCAAAGCCCTCGATCTGCTTGAAGCTGGCCTCGGCAAATGCCTGCTCGTAGCCATTCTTGATCATGCCGTTGACGAACTTGTCACGCAGCAAACCGATTGTGCCAACCCGCCGGAAGGTCGCCATGGCGCGGCGCAGTTTGTCGGCCTCGGGTGGCGAAAACCCGGCGGCGACAATCGCAATCTGCATCGCCTGCTCCTGAAAAAGCGGGACGCCTAGTGTGCGGTGAAGCACTGCCTCCAAGGCCTTGGACGGGTAAGTTGTTTGCTCCAGCCCCTGTTTGCGCCGGAGATACGGATGCACCATGCCGCCCTGGATTGGACCCGGACGGACGATGGCGACTTCAATGACCAGATCATAAAAACAGACCGGCTTCAGCCGCGGCAGCATCGACATCTGCGCCCGGCTCTCGACCTGAAAGGTACCGATGGAATCGGCCCGGTGCAGCATCCGGTAAACAGAGGTATCTTCTTTGGGCATGGAGTCCAGCGTCAGCTTGCCACCTTCACCATCCCATAGCGGATAGGATTGTTCGACCATGGGAAAAGCCTTGCGCAGGCAAGTCAGCATGCCGAGCGCCAGCATGTCGACTTTCAGGATTTTCAGCGCCTGAAGATCATCCTTGTTCCACTCGACAACCG
>JANMMM010000255.1:0-8800 GCA_031373225.1 Phyllobacteriaceae bacterium
ACAATCGCCCGCAGCACCGTGAACACCGAAGGCGCGCGCGAGCGCTCTTCTTCGGTCAGGACGGCCTGCGGTTATGCCACTGCCAGAAAGAGCTTCGAGGCCGTCTTGTTCCTCACCGCCACATCGGCGGTCGCCGCCAGCGCCTCATGAATAAACGCCAGCATCACCTCGCCGCGCCCGTTCAGCGCCTCGATCTCCATATCGCGCCCGCGCGCGGTCACCATAATAGGCGGATCGATAATCGCCGTGTCCCAGCGCGTATAGCGCCCCGGATATTCATAATTGGAGGAAAACACCGCGCCCCGCCGCTCGTTCAGCCCGTCAATATAGCGGTCAATCGCCCCTTCATACTGCGCGGGCACGGAAGACCGCCGCACCGAAATGCCGCCGCCGGTGATATAATTCAGCGATCCATCGTCAGAGGTCTCAATCATCCCGGTCGTCCCTCATTTGCCCGGGAACCGGACGCTCTCAAACAAAAAGCCGCCCGGTTTTCCCGCTGCGGCCCATCTAAAATCCAAACGCGCAAGTTCGAAAAGGCCGCTAAAAGCGAACCCGCCACCAATTTGCTGCGTTCAGAGTTTTCATGGAAGCGTTGATAGCGGGGATTGGGAAGGATTTCAACTGGGCTTGGCGCGCCAAAAAAAATTGGGAGCCTGGATCGGGCGGAAATGATCCAGACTCCCACCTTCGCCCCGAAGGGACGTCACAGGCCTCGGGTAAAGCAGGGGGAACCCGCAGCCAGTGATCTCATGCAACGCAATGCTGCGTCTTGATTCGATATATAAACTATAGCGTGTGTTTGTAAAGATGGCCTAAGGGAATTCTGATGCTTCAGGTTGTGGAAAAGTGCAACCTCGGCTTCCCTTCTCCCCGCGTTCTCCACGCGGGGAGAAGGTGGCGCGCAGCGCCGGATGAGAGGCGGCCTCGCGCCGGGCTTTGAAGGAAAGGCGCGACAAAGGGTTCAAATGACAGTCGCTTCGGATCGGCGCTTGACCGACAGAACAAATGGGTCGATATTCCAAGTGAACCACTTATAATCACACTGGATCATCCTGATGAACGCCTTCACCGTCCGGCTCAAAGACGAAGCTGCTGCAAAACTCGACAGCATCGCCGAAAAGCTCGACCGCTCCCGCGCCTATGTCGCGGCGCAGGCAATTGAAGACTTCATCGCGCGAGAGGAATGGCAGCTTGCGGAAATCGAGGCTGGGCTTGCAGAGGCCATCAATGGCGATTTTGCAAGCGAGGCCGAAATGGAGCGCGTCTTCAACAAATACAAGAGCGCCGGAAGCGCGAATTGACACGGCGGCTGCGCTGGACAAGGCGGACGCTGCGGCGTTTGGAAGCCATTGGAGACTACATTGCCAGAGACAGCCCCGCAGCCGTTGACAGAGTGACGGAGCGGCTCAGAACCGCCGAGAACATCCTGATTGCACACCCCGCCATTGGCCGCGCCGGCCGGATTGCAGGGACGCGCGAGCTGGCTATGGCCGATGTGCGCTACATCATCGCCTACCGGGTGACGGAAACGAGCGTCGAGATATTGACGATCATCCACACATGGCAGCGCTGGCCGGAGGATTTGTAAAAGCGCCGCCGCCAGCCCCTTCTACCCGCGTTCTCCAGGCGGGGAGAAGGTGGCGCGCAGCGCCGGATGAGGGGCGGGATCGCGGCAAGTTTCGATTGCAAGTGCGCCTGTGGAGGCTTCAAAATGCAGTGTTACAAGCAAGGGTCACGAAAATCACTGCAGGATTCCAAGATGTCGGCGCGAGCAGATATACTTTCTTGGCCATCTGGGGATTGAACGCAACACTGATCATAATTATCTCTTAGTTGCAAAAAATCCAAGACAAACACATTTTTGGTTGAAGGGGATGAGGGATGGGTGTTGGCGAAGACTTCTCAGTGTTCAAAGATAATTATAACATCAAAGCCGAACTCAGTTCGTCAATTTCAACGAGGTACAAGCGCATAACCCGGCAGCTCAATACAGATTTTCGTGGAACCGGCTCCGAAACAGCCAATAGTTTCTACGTCGGGTCTTACGGGAGAGACACGGCGGCAAGCGGGCTTAGCGACTTGGATATCGCTTTCGTGCTACCCTATGAGCAATATGCCAAATACAACGCCTATGCCATCAATGGCCAGTCCGCACTCCTCCAAGCCGTTAAAAAGGCTATTCAAAACACCTATCCCACGTCTGAGGCGTTTGGTGACGGTCAAGTTGTTGTAATCAGTTTCACAGACGGTATCAAATTCGAAGTGCTGCCTGTCTTTGAGAACCAAAGCGGTGGAAGCTGGACTTATCCAAACGCAAATGGCGGAGGTTCATGGAAAGTCTGCAACCCACGAGCAGAGATCGCGGCTGTGGAACAGAGAAGCAGAGCCACCAATCGCAACATGAAATATCTTGCGCGGATGATGCGTGTGTGGCGTGACCATTGTTTGGTGCCAATTTCTGGCATACTCATTGACACTCTGTCATATCAGTTTTTAGAAAATTACGAACACCGCGAAAAGGCATTCCTTTATCACGACTGGATGGCCCGAGATTTTTTGAAGTTCCTTTCGGTTCAAAATCAAGCCCAATCCTTCTGGCGGGCACCTGGCAGTGGATCTGAAGTTTTGAGAACGGGCGTTTTTGAAAACAAGGCAAATAGCGCCTACCTGCGCTCAATGGAGGCCATCGCTTTCAATGATGACAACCATACTTGGTCTCGGCGTCAAAAGTGGAGGGAAGTTTTTGGCCCAAAATATCCAAATTGAAAATGACCGATACGTTCTTGAAAGTCAGATTAGGGAATGTTTCGGCCGCTGCGCCTATACACACAAAACCCATGAACGAATGGCTGATCGAAGCTCGAAAGGCCTGAAATATACGAAATTGGCGCAGATCATTTTATCTGCTTTGACAACAGGTGGGGCAATCGGCGTCATATTTAGCAAAGAATCCATATTCTTTCCCTACGCAACTGCGGCGCTGTCTATCTTACTGCTAATTCTAAATAGCTACGTAAAGGACGTTGATCCAGGTCAGCTAGCTCAGCGACATCGCGAGGCTGCCTCGGACATTTGGAACATTCGAGAAGCTTACTTAAGCCTCCTTTCGGATTTGCACGATCCGGCGCTTCTGGTCGCTGAGCTTCGCGAACGACGAGACAATCTTCAATCCGAGCTATACAAAATCTATAAGTCCGCGCCGCACACCGATGCCAAGGCCTACGGAGAAGCACAAAACGCGCTCAAGAATTTGGAAGATTTGACATTTACAGAAGCCGAAATAGACGCGTTCTTACCGACGCCGCTGAAACGCAAGCAAGGGAGTTAGACACTGACGAATTGTGGTCGCGACTGATTTTTGTTTCGAGACGCCAATATCAACGCCAAATCCCCATCCCCTAAAACAGCCCCTCAATCAGCCCCAGATCATTCAAAAATATCTTCTCGCTCGACGGAGCCTTTGGCAGACCAGGCATGGTCATGATCTCCCCGCAGACCGCGACAATGAACCCCGCCCCCGCCGCCAGGCGCACCTCGCGCACGGGCACGACATGGCCGGTCGGCGCGCCGCGCAGGTTCGCGTCGGTGGAGAAGGAATATTGGGTCTTGGCCATGCAGACCGGCAGGTGTCCATAGCCCGCCGCCTCCCAGGCGTGCAGCTGGTCGCGCACCGACTTGTCCGCGATGGCTTCCGAGCCGCGGTAAATGCGCTTGACGATGGTGTCGATCTTGTCGAACAGCTTCATCTCGTCCGGATAAAGCGGCGCGAACTGCGACGCGCCGGATTCGCACAGCGCCACGATGCGGTGCGACAGTTCCTCGATGCCCTTGGAGCCGAGCGCCCAGTGCTTGCACAGGATCGCCTCGGACCCCATCGAATGCACATAATCCTTGATCGCCTGAATCTCGGCCTCGGTGTCGGAGACGAAATGGTTGATGGCAACGACTGTCGGCACGCCGAACCCTTTGACGTTCTCAATGTGCCGCCCGAGATTGCCGCAGCCCTTCTTCACCGCCTCGACATTCTCCGCGCCAAGATCATCCTTTTTGACGCCGCCGTTCATTTTCAGCGCCCGCACCGTCGCAACGATCACTGCGGCGGACGGCGTAAGGCCGGCCTTGCGGCACTTAATGTCGAAGAATTTCTCCGCGCCCAAATCCGCGCCGAAGCCCGCCTCGGTCACCACATAGTCCGCCAGCTTCAGCGCCGTCGTCGTCGCCACCACCGAGTTGCAGCCATGCGCAATGTTGGCGAACGGGCCGCCATGGATGAAGGCCGGATTATTCTCCAGCGTCTGCACCAGATTGGGCTGCATCGCCTCTTTCAAGAGCACCGTCATCGCCCCGTCGGCCTTCAGGTCGCGCGCATAGACGGCGCTCTTGTCGCGGCGGTAGCCGACGATAATGTCGCCAAGGCGTTTTTCAAGGTCGTCCAGATCATTGGCCAGACACAGGATCGCCATGACTTCGGAAGCCACCGTGATGTCAAACCCCGCCTCGCGCGGATAGCCGTTGGCGACGCCGCCGAGCGAGCAGACGATCTCGCGCAGCGCCCGGTCGTTCATGTCCATCACCCGCCGCCAGGCGACGCGGCGCGTGTCGATGCCCTGCTCGTTGCCCCAGTAAATATGGTTGTCGATCAGCGCCGACAGCAGATTATGCGCCGCCGTGATGGCGTGGAAATCGCCGGTGAAATGCAGATTGATATCTTCCATCGGCACGACCTGCGCATACCCGCCGCCCGCCGCGCCGCCCTTGACGCCAAAGCACGGCCCGAGCGAAGGCTCGCGCAGGCAGATCGCCGCCTTCTTGCCGATCGCGTTCAGCCCGTCGCCAAGGCCGACAGTGGTGGTCGTCTTGCCCTCGCCCGCCGGCGTCGGATTGATCGCCGTGACAAGGATCAGCTTCCCGTCCTTCTTCCCGGCCTGCGCCTTGATGAAGGCGGCCGAAATCTTCGCCTTGTCATGCCCATAGGGCAGCAGGTCCGCCTCCGGAATGCCGAGCGCCGCGCCGATTTTCATGATCGGCTGCTTGGACGCGGCGCGCGCGATTTCGATGTCGGATTTGAACTCGGCCATGTGGTGAAACTCCAGGAAAGTGTGTGGCGGACAGATGCCCCGTCTGTGGCACAGGCCGCAGTTCAAAAACAGGCGCGGCTTGGATTAAATGCGACAGGGGGGATGGCGCGGATGGGAATGTTGCAGGCGTGAGAGGGAAGGCGAATTACCTCACGCGTATCGTGCAGGGTTTGCAGGAATTCAGAAACTGGAGTATGATTAAGTCATACCAATTGATTTGGAAGCGCAGGCTCATGAACAAAATCGAAAAGCGCACATTCAGCCTTCCGGTTGAGCATGCCGACTTCATCGACGAGAAGGTAAATTCCGGCTCATACGCCTCGGCCAGCGAAGTCGTCCGCGCGGGGCTGCGCGCCTTGCAGGAGCGAGACGCGGCAATTGAGCGCTGGCTGAACGAGGAAGTCGCTGAGGCTTATGATGCAATGAAGGTGGACCCAGCGCGGGGCGTTCTGGCGGAGGAGGTTTTTGCCGAGCTGTCCAAGCGGAGCGCTCGAAAGCTCAAAGACATTGAAGACGACAAACAACTGGTTGACATTATCAATTTGCGCGCTGCCGAGGTTGGCGTTCCGGTGAACATTGATGACCTGTGACCCTGAAATTCACGATTTGGACGTCGTGGCGGTGCTTGTTGACATCCCGGATGAAAATCTGGTTCGCGGACAGGTCGGCACTGTCGTTGACCTGTTGGATGGCATTTTGGCACTTGTCGAATTCAGTGACGATGAAGGCCGGGGCTGGGCGTTTGCCGCCATTCACAATTCGCTGTTGTTGCCACTCATTTACGAGCATCCCTAACGGCCGTCATCCCGGAATTGCGCAGCAATATCCGGGACCCATACCTGAATGGTGGTGAATAGAAACGGGCGCGAAATCACGCTCTTCGCTGGAATGGGTCCCGGATATTGCTGCGCAATTCCGGGATGACGGGCACGCGTAGGTGTCGAATAGGCGAATGACCCCTCACTCCCCCATCGCAATCAAACTCGCATTCCCGCCGAGCATCCATATTGACCGAGACGACCTGATTTAACGCAAACTTGAACGGAAAACGCGGCCTGCCCATCTGCTTCGGCACGCCGAGTCATTTGATACGTGAGGTATCATTGCATGGTCAGTATCAACTGGGCCAGCCTTCTACACAACAAACTTATGATCCCTTGGCTAAGTGACTGCGGCAATTTACAACTCATAAAATCTCATATTAGATATCTTAAGTCTTTAATGATACTTTATTTTTATCACAAAAAGGCTCATCTTTATTGATACACCGAGGAGAGCATCATGACCATCCTAATTCACCCCGCCGCGCTTAAGGCACACAGAAATCGCAAGCGCTTGACGCAAGAACAACTGGCTGACGCCACCAGGGGGCCGGACAAAGTCAGCCTGCCAACGATCAAACGCATTGAGAACTCAAAGGACGGCAGGTATCAGGCCAACAAACGCGTCGCGGAGGCGTTGGCAAAAGCTCTTGGCATATCCGTCGCGGTGCTTTCGCAGCCCCCGTCCGCGACAGAGGATCATGAGGCGGCATTGAAGGAGCATGGCTTTCGAACGTTGCGGACTGTGCTCGACGCTGAAACGGCGTTTGCCTTCAAAATGGTCGAGCATATCTACGGAATTCCAATCCGTTCGCAAATCGAAATGGCTCCGCTGTTCACGACATTGCTGGCCGAAGCAAGTCTGGCTTGGCGGCTTGAACGGGCCGATGAGATCGAAGAAGCTGCGGATCGCCTCACACAACTTGGCAGCGGTCATTTTTCTTATGCAGCTGCTGCTGATAACGCGGTAGCAAATGGCGCCGCCGGGGAACGCGAGTCCATTGCGAGACGTGACCTTTTCGGAGAACATATCGGGGATGAGGCCTTCGATTTCGGATTTGACCCTTCACTTAACAACCCGTTTGCGGACTTCCTCGAGCATCTGACGAAAAAAGTCGAGGCCAAGACAATTTCCTTTGACAAAAGTCTGGGCTGGAAGACGAGCCAGGGACTGCCGGAATATCGGATCGGTGCTGAGATCATTGAGGACCTGACCGGAGACGACCCCGACGCTAAATACGCTCTTCTGCGCGGGCACGTCCGATTGAAGGACTTTCCGCAGGAGTTCCTCGGTGAAGAGAAGAAGGCCGAGCGCATCGCGTGGATGATTGCCAGGATTCCGCAAGAAGAAATCGCGAAGATAAAAGCTGAGCGCGATGAGTTGTCTGCGCTTGTCCCGGACCTCGACCTCTCAAACCTGACACAAACGGTAAATGAAAATCATGGGGGCAATCATGCTTGATCTTCATCCGACCAATCATGCCGAAGCTCGTATGCGCCAGCGCGGTTTCCGCGAGGCTGACGTCGATCTGGTTTTCAGTGTGGCCACGCGGGTAGCCGACGACGCATTCTTTCTGACCGACAGGGATGCCGCGCGCGAAATCGAGAGGCGGAGGCGCGAAATTCAGCAGCTGGAGCGGCTGCGGGGCAGCAAACTCATCGTCGAAGGCGGCGTCCTCATCACTCTTTATCACGCAGACACGGGGCGGTCTCGGTCCGGTAGCAGAAAGCGCAGGAGGCAATCATGATATCTGACGTCGCTGGGCGCTCGGTGCGAGCCTTCGTCTGCCGAAGTTTTCACTCCCCCATCGCAATCAAACTCGCATTCCCCCCCGCCGCCGCCGTGTTCACGCTCACAACCTGCTCCAGCGAAGAGCGCAGCAGATAATGCGGCCCGCCCGCCTTGAAGCCCGTGCCTGACAGGCCGGACCCGCCGAACGGCTGCGTGCCGACGACGGCGCCGATCATGTTGCGGTTGACGTAGATATTGCCCGCGTTGAGCCGCTCTGTCACCTGCCGCACCGTCTCCTCGATGCGGGTGTGGACGCCGAGCGTCAGGCCGAAGCCGGTGGCGTCGATCTCGTCGAGAACCTTGTCGAGCTGCCCGGCCTTCCAGCGCACCACGTGCAGCACCGGCCCGAATATCTCGCGCTCCAGCGCCTCGGCCTTGGCAAGCTCGACAATATGCGGGGCGAAGTACAGGCCGTCTTTCGGGGCTTTGCCGGCGAAGCGCACCTTCTGGTTTTTGCGCATGGCAAGCACGTGGTCGTTCAGCATTTTCAACTGGTCGGAATCGATGACAGGGCCGATGTCGGTCTCGATCAAGGACGGATCGCCGACAGTCAGCTCATCCGCCGCGCCTTGGATCATCTCCACCATCTTGTCCGCCACATCCTCCTGCACGAACAGCAGGCGCAAAGCCGAACAGCGCTGACCGGCGGAGCGGAAGGCGCTGGACACGACGTCATCGGCCACCTGTTCCGGCAGCGCGGTGGCGTCGACGATCATGGCGTTCATACCGCCCGTCTCGGCAATCAGCGGCACGATGGGGCCGTTCTTCGCGGCAAGCGTGCGGTTGATCACCCATGCGGTCTCGGTCGAGCCAGTGAAGCAGACGCCGTCAATCTTCGGATGCGACGTCAGCGCCGCGCCGCTTTTTCCGTCGCCCGGCACATACATCAGCGCATCAACAGGCACGCCCGCCTCGTGCAGCAGCTGCACCATGCGGAACGCGACCAGCGGCGTCTCCTCGGCGGGCTTGGCGACAACGGCGTTGCCCGCCGCCAGAGCCGCGACGACCTGTCCGGCGAAAATCGCCAGCGGGAAATTCCACGGCGAAATGCAGACAAACACGCCGCGTCCGCGATGCCGCAGAACGTTGTCCTCGCCGGTCGGGCC
>JANMMM010000262.1:0-5501 GCA_031373225.1 Phyllobacteriaceae bacterium
GGTGGGGTGGATGGGGGGCTTTTTGGGGTTTTTGGGGGGCAATTCGCCCGGGTCCCCCTGGCGCAACTGTTCTTTCGTCCCCACTGTGTTTCCGGGTACCCGTTTCCCGGGCCCGGAATGACGGATTTGGGTCGGCGACCGCCAACGTGATTCCATTTGAGCAACCGATGCGCTAATCCTTCATTAGCCAAATTGCCGCAGCGGCACTAACGCCTATTGACTGCGAACGATCATTCGCATATTTGTTGAGAACGAACGTTCGCTCTTGAAAATGGCCGCCATGGAATTAACTCTCGAATCCGACGATTCCCTTGCTGACGAAGCGCTCAAACCCAGTGCTGCGCCAGGCAAACGCGCCGAGAACCGCGAAGCGCAGGTGCAAAGGATACTCGAGGCCGCGACCAAGTGTTTTGTCCGTTCCGGTTTCCGCGGCGCTTCCATGCATGACATCTGCCGCGAAGCGGACATGAGCCCCGGCGCTCTCTATCGCTATTTCCCGTCCAAAGAGGCCGTGATTGAGGCTATCTCGGAAAACCACCGCCGCGAGGACATGGCGTTCCTGTCGAGGATGGGCGAGGGGCCGACCATCATTGACGGGTTCATGGCTGCCGTCATGGCGCATGTGACGCATGTGCATGCCTCGGGCATGGGACCGCTGTTCACCGAAATAAAAGCGGAATCGCTGCGCAACGAGACAGTGCGGCAGTGCTGCATGAAGTCGGAGGGGCAGTTCATCGACGCCTTCCGGGCTTTTGCCAGCGCCGCGAAGCAAGCCGGTCTCATCGACCCGATCTCGGATATCAACACGCTTGTGTCTGTCATGATGGCGATGGGCGAAGGCATTATATTTTCCGATCTGCCGGAGCAGGGCGTCACGGCCGACAAGCTGGAGCCATTCCTGCGCGCGCTTGCAGTCGCGTTCCTCCGCCCCGCCGAAATCAAATCCTCCCAAGGAAAAGTGAAGTAAAATGTCCAAGTTGTTGAAAATATTGCTGTTGAGCGTTTCCCTTTCAGGAAGCGCTTCGGTGTTTGCAGCCGAAACGCCCGTAAAATCGGCCGAAGCGCCCAAGCCGCCGGCCATCACGGTGATTGTTGCGCAGAAGCGCGAGCTGATCGAGCGCCTGCCGGTCACCGGCTCGGTTTCGCCGAGGCAGGAGGTCGCGGTCGGCGCGGATGTGTCGGGGCTGCTGGTCACTGAATTGAACGCCGATATCGGCGATGTCGTGAAAGAGGGCGAAATTCTGGCGCGGCTCGACACGGCGGCGCTTCAGATCCAATTGGCGCAGATCGCCGCGCAGGAAGCGCAGAACGCGGCCTCTGGGGCGCAGACCGAGGCGCAGATTGTTGACGCGGAAATTGGCGTGCGGCAAGCGCAGGAGACGTTTGACCGGGCAAAGAAGCTCGCGAAAAGCGGTGTCGCCGCCACGGCCTCTCTCGACACATCGCGCAACGCGCTGGACAGCGCTAATGCCAAGCTGAACACGGCGCGGCAGGGGCTGATGGCGGTGGATGCGCAGGCAAAGCTGATCGCGGCGCAGAAGACGGAAGTTGCCCTGCGCATTTCCAAAGCCGAAGTTAAGGCCCCCGCGGACGGCTTGGTGCTGGCGCGAAACGCGCAGTTGGGCGCCGTGGTTTCCGGCGGCGGCGCGCCGCTGTTCCGGCTCGCCTGGGTCGGGAAGTTTGAGGTGGTCGCGGACGTGCCGGAAATTTCGCTGTCGCGGGTCAAGCAGGATGCGCCGACCAGCTTCACCATCGCGGGTCTTGACAAGCCGCTTGAGGGCAAAGTCCGGCTCATCGGCCCTGAAATCATGGCGGCGACGCGGCTCGGAAAAGTTTACCTCACGCTGCCCGAAGATTCCCGCGTCCGTCCGGGCGCGTTCGCGCGCGGCGAGATTGAGCTGGTGCGTCACAATGCGGTGTCGGTTCCCGCCTCAGCCATG
Organism: Phyllobacteriaceae bacterium; assembly: GCA_031373225.1. Classification (GTDB taxonomy): domain Bacteria; phylum Pseudomonadota; class Alphaproteobacteria; order Rhizobiales; family Rhizobiaceae; genus JANOYJ01. Next base: position 1,941 of record JANMMM010000262.1, read on the forward strand.
CTGTACCGCGACCGAGAGGCTTATCTGCAAGTCGTCAAGGACGGCGTTGTCGAGTCCCGCACAGTCAAAACCGGCGCCAGGGCGGGTGGCTTTGTGGAAGTGTCCGAAGGCCTGGCCGAAGGCGAGGAAGTGGTGCAGCGCGCCGGAACCTTCATCACCAATGGCGACAAGGTGACGCCGATCCGCGCCGACGAAGCGACGGGAGCAGTCAAATGAACTTTTCCGCCTGGTCAATCCGCAACCCGCTGCCGCCCATCCTGCTGTTCATCGTGCTGATGGCGCTGGGCATCACCAGCTTTATGCGCCTGCCGGTGACCCGCTTTCCGAATATCGACATACCGCTGGTCTCCGTCACGGTGGCCGATCCTGGCGTCGCCCCGACGGAGCTGGAGACGCAGGTCACCAAAACAGTCGAGGACGCCGTCGCCAACATTTCCGGCGTCAAGAATGTCATTTCGACAGTCAATGAAGGGCGCTCGACTACCATTGTCGAGTTCCGGCTCGAGGTGGAGACTCAGAAGGCAGTCACAGACGTCAAGGACGCGATTGAGCGGATCAAAGGCGCGCTGCCTGCAACTGCGGCTGAACCGATAGTCAACTCGGTCGATGTCGAATCCCAGTCCATCCAAACCTTCGCCGTCACCGCGCCGCAGATGACCATCGAAGAGCTTTCATGGTTTGTCGACAATACTGTCATCCGCAAGCTGCAAGGCGTCAAGGGCATCGGCCGCGTCGACCGCAATGGCGGCGTCAAGCGCGAGATCAGCGTGTCGCTCGACCCGCAGAGGCTGATGGCGCTCGGCGTCACCGCCGCCAATGTCAATCAGGCGCTGCGCGGCATGAACGCCGATCTCACCGGCGGGCGCGGCGATATTGGTGCCAAGGAGCAGGCGATCCGCACGCTTGGCGGGGCGCGCTCGATTAAAGACCTTGGCGCCACCGAAATTCCGCTTGGCGGCGCCCGCGTCGCGCGCCTGTCGGACGTGGCGACCATTGAGGACGCGTTTGAAGAGCCGAAATCATTTGCGACCTCCAACGGCCAGACAGTCATCTCCTTTTCGATTTTCCGCGCCAAGGGCGAGAGCGATGTCAGCGTCGCCGACCGCGCCAGGATTGCGATTGAAGACCTGCAGAAGGCCAACCCGGAAATAGCGTTTGAAAATGTCGATGATTCCGTCAGCTACACGCGCGGCAATTTTGAAGCCGCGATGAGTTCGCTGGTCGAAGGTGCACTGCTGTCCGTAGTCGTTGTGTTCCTGTTCCTGCGCGACTGGCGCGCCACGCTGATATCAGCCGCCGCACTGCCTCTGTCAGCCATACCGACATTCTGGGTGATGGGCCTGATCGGCTTCTCGCTCAACCTCGTCAGCCTGCTCGGCGTCACGCTGGTCGTCGGCATTCTCGTCGATGACGCGATCGTCGAGATTGAAAACATCGTCCGCCATATCCGCATGGGCAAATCGCCCTACCGCGCCTCTTTGGAGGCAGCGGATGAGATTGGACTTGCGGTTATCGCCATCTCGATCACCATCATCGCCATTTTCGCGCCGGTCTCCTTCATGGGCGGCGTCGCCGGCCAGTATTTCAAGCAGTTCGGCCTGACAGTCGCCATAGCGGTGTTTTTCTCGCTGCTCGTGGCGCGGCTGATCACGCCGATGATGGCGGCCTACCTGATGCGCGAGCCCAAGCATCATGAGGAGCGCGGCGGATTTGTCATGCGCGGATACCTGGCGACGCTGCGCGCTTCCGTGCGCTTCCGCTGGATCACGCTGATCGCAGGCGTGGCGTTCTTCATTGGCTCGATTTACGCCATGGGCTTCCTGCCTTCGGGCTTCATCCCAAAAGTGGACGTCGCCCGTGTCATCACCAGCATCGAGCTGCCTCCCGGCTCATCGCTGGAGGAAACCCGCCAGGTCACCGACAAAGCGACTGCCGCGCTGCGTGTCATGCCGGAAATCAAGCGGGTCTATGCCATTGGCGGCGTCTCGCCGGTGGGTTCGCTGGAAAAGCGCCGGGCGACCTTGATCGTTGAACTGGTCCACAAGAGCGAACGCGACATCAAGCAGAAAGAGCTTGAGCCGATGATCCTCAACATCCTAGCGGAAATCCCGGATATCAAAGCCTATTTCCTCAATGACCGCGGTGCGCGCGAGTTGGAGATCGGCGTCATGGGCTCCGATCCGAAGCTCCTGTCGCAGAGCGCCCGCAAGGTGCAGAGCGAAATGGCGGCGACCGGCAAATACCGCGCTATCACTTCCAACGCCGCGCTGGACCGGCCTGAAATCATCGTCGAACCGGATGCGCAGCGGCTGGCCGAGCTTGGCCTGACCACCGCCTCGGTCTCTGAAACGCTGCGCGTGGCGACGCTGGGCGACATTGAGGAGAACCTTGCCAAATACACGCTCGGAGACCGGCAGATCCCGATCCGGGTGCGGCTGACGAAAGACGCGCGGGAAGATATCGACACGCTGGCGACGCTGCCGGTGCCGCTGGCATCCGGCGCGTCCGTGCCGCTTTCCTCCGTCGCAACCGTGCGCTTCGGGCAGGGGCCTTCCACCATTGACCGCTATAACCGCGAGCGCCGCATTGTCATCGGTGCCGACATGGCGGCAGGGGCGGAAATCGGCGAAGGGCTTGCGACGATTTACACGCTGCCAACCGCCAAGGCGCTGCCGGGCGACGTGCGGCTGAAAGAGACGGGCGATTCGGAAGTCATGGGCGAGGTCTTCGCTTCTTTCCGCGACGCCATGATCATGGGCCTGACGCTGGTGTTTGTCGTGCTGATCCTTCTGTTCGGCAGCATTTTCCACGCCTTCACCATCCTCCTGTCGCTGCCTTTGGCGATTGGCGGCGTCGTGGCGGGGCTCTGGTTCACCGGATATGCCGTCTCCATGCCCGTCGTCATCGGCATTCTGATGCTGATGGGCATCGTCACCAAAAACGCCATCATGCTGGTGGATTTCGCCGTCGAGCGGGTCAAGCTCGGCATGAGCCGGCGCGAAGCGATCATCGACGCGGGCGCAAAACGCGCGCGGCCGATTGTCATGACGACCATCGCCATGTCCGCCGGCATGCTGCCCGCTGCGCTGGCGCTGGGCGACGGCGGCGAGTTCCGCGCGCCGATGGCTGTGGGTGTGATCGGCGGCTTGCTGGTCTCGACGCTGCTGTCGCTGATCTTTGTTCCTGCCGTCTACACGATTATGGACGACGTGGCGCGCGGCACGTCCTGGCTGTTCCGCTGGCTGATCCGGCCGAACAGGGTGGACGATCCGGAGCTGGAGGCCATGAAGCTGGCCCGTCAGCATCCCGCCGACAATGACGACGCGCTGGGCAGGCCGCCATTGCAGATCGCGGCGGAATGAAGATCAGCCGGGCGCGCGCGTCCGGCGCTCTTCACTCAGCTCCCAGACCGAATGCGCAAGCAGCGCGGCGAGCAGGATGCCGCCGCCGAGCAAGGTCTGATTTGTCGGAGACTCGTTGAAAATGAGCCAGACCCAGACCGGAGCCAGTATCGTCTCCAGCAGGTAGAACATGCCGACTGTCGCGGCGGGAAGAGATGAC
>JANMMM010000276.1:0-6909 GCA_031373225.1 Phyllobacteriaceae bacterium
GGTGGGGGCGCCTGGCTCCGAAAGGTCGGTGAGGAAGCGTGGAACAAATCCCCCGCAATCGCCCGGTGCAAACTCTCCCCGTCCCCCCTCGGCAATCTTGCCAGCGCCACAACCAAATCATCCAGCAGCCGCCCCTCCGGCGCCTTCCCAAACACATGCAGCCCGTCCCGTATCTGCATCTCTTTAAGTTCACACAGATAGCCATCGAGCTTCTGCAGCGCCGCCGCCTCACCGTCCTCCTTGGCAATCCCGGCGTCCAAATCCAGTCCGATATCGCGCACCAGCTCCAATATGCGTGGCCCCAGCACCTTCAGCCGCCGCGGATCAAACCCCGACGCCTCGAAATATTCATCAACCAGCGCCTCCAGATCCTTCAGCGCCCCATACGTCTCGGCGCGCGTCAGCGGCGGCGTCAGATGGTCGATGATGACGGCGGAAGTCCGGCGCTTGGCCTGAGTGCCCTCGCCCGGATCATTGACGATGAACGGATAAATATTCGGAACCGGGCCAAGGATGGCTTCCGGAAAACACTCCGCCGACAGCGACAGCGCCTTGCCCGGCAGCCATTCGAGATTGCCGTGCTTGCCCATATGCACAATCGCGTCTGCGCCGAATTTCAGGCGCAGGAAAGCATAGAACGCCAGATATCCATGCGGCGGCGGCAGGTCCGGCGAGTGGTAGCTTTGCTTCGGATCAACATTGTAGCCACGCGCCGGCTGAATGCCCACCATTGTGTTTCCAAAGCGCATGAGCGGCAGGACGAAAGATTGGCTTTGGAAGAAGGGATCAGCCTCCGGCGCGCCCCAGCGTTCCATCACCTTTTCTTGAATCACTTTCGGCAGGCACACGAAGAAGCTATTGTATTCATTCAAATAAAGCGTCTCGCGCACAATCCGTCCCGCCGCCGTCTTGTTCGTCACTCCTTCCGACAACAGCCGTATCAGCGCATCCCCATCCGCTGGCAACTCACCCGTCTCATACCCCGCCGCCCGCATCGCCCGCATGACTTCAATCGTCCCGGCGGGCGTGTCGAGGCCTACGCCGTTGGCAATGCGGCCATCGCGGTTTGGATAGTTTGCCAGGAGGATGGTTATGTTCCGCTTCCCGGCCTCGTTCTTCCCCAGCCGCACCCAGCTGGCCGCAAGGTCGGCGACAAACTCCACCCGGTCAGGCCGGGGCCGGTGCGCGACGATGCTGCACTCGACTTCCGCGTCATATTCCGAAGCCGCCTTGAACGAGACGGCTCTGGAAAAAACCCTGCCGTCAACTTCAGGCAAGACGACATTCATCGCCAGATCGCGCGTGGTCAGCCCCTGCGCCGAGGCGAGCCACGCCTCTTCGGAAGTGCCGGACAGCACCGCCTGCAAGACCGGTGCGCCGCCCTTGTCCAAGACCGTCCCCTGCCAGTCCGCGCCGGGAGCGCTGACGGAGAAGCCGGTGGCGTTGAGGACAAGCGAAGGATTGGCTTCGGAAAAAAGATGCGTAACGGTTGCGGCGGAAATGTCGTCTTTGAGGGAGGAGATATAGATTGGCAGCGGATTGAGGCCGCGCGCTTGCAAAGCTTCGATGATCGCGGCGATGGCGGCGGTCTGGCCGGACTGGACGAGGGCGCGGTAGAAGATGATGGCGACGGGCGCGTCGAGCCGCCCCTCTCTGCCTGTCGGCATCTCCCCCGCAGGGGGGGAGATTGATGTGTCACCGCTTTCGCGTTTTCTCGCAGCGTCTTCTAGATAAGGGAAAGCGGCGCGGCGGGCGATCTCCCCCCTCGCGGGGGAGATGTCCGACAGGACAGAGAGGGGCGCCTCACGCTGTTCTCTCCAATGCGAGCGCACAGCCTCCAACGACGGAGAAACCTCCGCAGGCCACCACAGGCCCGCCTTCAGAAGCGGCGCAGCCGGCGCTGGCTTTTCCCCGCCTTCAATCAGCGCCTTGGCATATCCCAGAAACCCCGCCGCATTCCCCGCCCCGCCCTCAACAAGATACCGCCAGAGCGCATCGCAGTCCCCCGCCGAAACCGTGCAAAACCGCCCCAGCCCCGGATCAGCCCGGTCATCCCCCGGCAGCACCGCGAGCAGCACCCCATGCGTCGCCGCCATCGCATGCAGCGCCTCCAGCCCGTAAGGCCAGTACCCCTCCCCGCCCAAAATGCGCACGATCACCAGCTTCGAATGCCGCGCTGTGCGCTCGACATAGGTGTCAACGGATAGAGAGTGTTGAAGCGAAAGAAGATTGGCCAGCCGCAGGCCGGGCGCGTCACCGCCCTTTTCCTTCCGCGCCTGCGCCAACGCGGCAATTTCCGTGTCCGCCGCCGAGAGGAAAATCACATCGGCGGGGCTCTGCCCGAGATCAACCGCCTCTTGCCCCTCGGCGATGGTTCCCTTCTGGGCAAGCAGCAGATGCATGGTTTAGGAAAGCGCTGATATGGCGGATTGAATTGCGGCGCGGTCCAGCCCCTTAAGCCCGATCACCACCAGCCGCGAGCCGCTCGCTTCGCCCGCCGCCCAGGCCCGGTCGAAATAAGTGTCAATCCGCGCGCCCGCCGCCTGAATGACCAGCCGCATCGGCTTGCCCTTGACGGCGGCGAAGCCCTTCAGGCGCAATATGTCGTGCGCGCCAATGAGCGCCTTGAGGCCGGTGATGAAAGCGGCCGGATCGGTGATCTCGCCCGTTTCCGCAACAAATGAATCAAAATCATCATGGTCATGCATTTCGCCGCCCGCATGTTCCAATTCATGATGCGACTTTCGCTCCGCGATTAGGTCTTCCGTCGCCGATGCAAGGCCAAGAAGCACCTCGATCGGCAGCTTGCCTTGTTCGGAAGCCAATATTTTCAGCGGCCGCGCGCTGACCGCATTGATCTGCGCTCTTACATGCGCCAGCGACGCCGCCGACAAGAGGTCGCTCTTGTTCAAAACAATCAAATCCGCCGCCATGATCTGGTCTGAGAAAACTTCCTCCACCGGATTGTCATGCTCGAACGACGGGTCCGCCGCGCGCTGCGCCGCAAGCGCCTCCTCGTCATCTGCAAACCGCCCGGCGGCGACAGCGGCGGCGTCGATGACCGTGATGACGCCATCGACGGTAACCCGCGTCTTCACCTCCGGCCAGTTGAACGCCGCGACCAATGGCTGCGGCAGCGCAAGGCCCGACGTCTCGATGATGATATGATCAACCTTGCGGTCCTTCTCCAAAAGCTTGGTCATCGTCGGGATGAAATCATCCGCCACCGTGCAGCAGATGCAGCCATTGGTCAGTTCAATAATGTCGTCTTCCGAGCAAGCCTCCGCCCCGCAGCCGCGCAGCACGTCGCCGTCCACGCCCAAGTCGCCGAACTCATTGATAATCAGCGCGATGCGCCGCCCATTGGCGTTTTCGAGAATGTTGCGGATCATCGTGGTTTTTCCCGAACCAAGAAAGCCCGTGATGACAGTGGCGGGAATTTTTCCCTCGCTCATGACTTAACCCTTCATTTTCAGCGGCAGTCCGGCCGCGACGAAATAGACTTCATCGGCAATCGCGCCGATCTGCTGGTGCAATTTGCCGGAATGGTCACGGAAGGCGCGGGCCATGTAGTTTTCAGGAACAATGCCAAGGCCGACTTCGCTGGAGACAAAAATCACCTGTCCGTCCAGCGACGGCAACAGGTCAAGCAGCGCGTCCGCCTCCGCGTCCACGTCCCGCTGCTCGAGCATCAGATTGGTGATCCACAATGTCAGGCAGTCCACCAGCACCGCTTTGCCCTCACCCGCCGCATCCTTCAACACCCCCGCAAGGTCAAACGGGTCCTCGACATTTTCCCAGTCCGGCCCGCGCCGCGCCTTGTGAATGTCGATGCGGTCCGACATTTCCCTGTCAAACGCCTGGCCGGTGGCAATATAGACTTTGGCAAGTCCGGATTTCGCCGCCAGCCCTTCCGCGAACGTCGACTTGCCGGAGCGCGCGCCGCCGATTACGAGAATGATTTTTCCGGGCGCGCTCACGCAGTTTTTCCAGCCCGGTCCATGAACAGCCCAAGCAGCAGCCCCAGCGCCAGCCAGAAGAACAGCGTCGTCGACAAGGCCGCCATAACGAACTCGGCGGCGAGAAAGGCAGGGACTTCGGCGGCCATGTCGGCTGGCTGCGGCGCACCATAAAGATGCGGCGCCAGAAGCAGCGTGATCCCGGCTATGCGGCCGGTATTGCCTTGCTGGAGAAACAAGAGCGCCAATCCGACAACAGATGCGGCCACCGCCGCCGTCCACCAATATTGCCGCGCCGTGATTTCCACGTAGGGAAACCCTGGAAGCTCTGGCGGCAGCCCGATGCCGGGCAGAAACTGCACCGCCAGCCACCCTGCCGCTCCCCAGGCGAGGCCGGTCGAAAACCGGATGGAGACGCCTGATACCAGCGACACGCCCGCCATTAGCAAGGCAAAACCTGCTCCGGTAACGAGATTGGCGAACACAGTGTTCCAAACGCGGCCAAGCAGCAGCGGCTCCGCTTCCATGTTGGAAGCCGCAGGGGCGGCGGCTTTGGAAACCTGCTCGTGGCCCTCTGTGTGCGCCGTGCCGTCTTCATGCGAGTGTCCGGCCGGGGCGGCGGCGTCATGGCCTGCCGCGCTCTCAAATTCCTCTGCGTGAAGAATGATCGGGATCACCTGCTTATATTGAACCGGCGTCATCAAAATGCCCGCAAGCAGCCCGGCCGCAAGCGCGGCGAGCAGATACCTGACTGTCATGACAATATTCCTTAGTGGCAGGGAAATCCGTAGGAATGGCGCGTGTCATGCGCCGCGTCGTGCAAGGTCTGCGAATTGGCAAGACCCGCGCCCCAGACAAAGAACGCGCCGAGGAAAAGCGCGGCAAAACCGGCAATCATGCGCTCGGAAAAGGTTTTCGAACCGGTGGAAAGGATCGAACGTGCAGCCATGACAACCTCCGTGTTGGGCCGCGGGGAATATTCCCCGTGAAAGGCGGGCGATATTGCCCTGAACGATCGGCAGGTCTCCTGGCTCGCGGGTCGAAAGTCTTGTCCGCCTTCCCGGTTTCCCAGTGGCATGATGGACAATCCCTCACCGCTCTACAGTCGCGGGGTCGGCCGTGATAAAAGCGCCCTGATGGGTACGCCCCTCACATTCCCTTTGAATTCCGCTGGCTTTCACCTTTGGAAACCAATCGTGTGGCATGGTGATACGCGCGCGCGGTCTTCAATGTCAATCAAGCCTGCGCCATGTCAGACACATTTTCGCGACATGGGAGCGGAGCATGGTTGGAAAGGCCAAAAGGGAGTTTCCGGGGCTCGGGCCGAAATCCGGGACAATGCTGGCACTGGCGGGCATAACTTCGTTTGAGCAGCTCAAAACGCTGGGCGCGGCGCGGGCGTTTGTGATGGTCAGGCGGGCAGCGGCGAAGCCGAGCCTCAACCTGCTCTGGGGCATGGAGTCGGCAATCTCCGGCGTGCCTTGGCAGACCATCGCGCGGCAGAACCGGCTCACGCTGCTGATGGCGCTGGAGCAAGTCGAGAACGACTTGGCGCGGATGCCGCATGGGCCCGATCATTAGATTCTTACCGAAATTCTGTCTCTATTTGGTAAGATGGCCGCGCTATAGGGCCGCCAAAGCGGCCTGATTGTTGACAACTCTTGCAAATGAGTTAGCAATCCTGAGTCGCGCGATTGCCTCAAGGGGCGGTCAACGCGGGTCGGCGCGCGAATGCGCATTTGAAATCTTGGGAAAGAACATCAATGCCGACATATCCTCCAATATTTACAGACCTGCAGATTGCCAACCAGATTGCGCGCTCGCCGCAGCATTGGGCCCAGACAACGGTCACCTATTCGTTCAACAATGACAGCACCGCAGGCAATGCGCTCGACGCCGCTTTCCAGTCGTGGTTTAACACTGCTGTGCAGACCATCGAGGAAATGGTGGCCTTCAATTTTGTTCAGGTCTCAGGAACCGGAACCGTCACGATAAATGGAAGCTTTGACAACGGAACATATGCCGGAGGGGCTTGGAACGGGGCGCAGGAATATACGTCCGGCTACATCTTCTTCGACCAGTCCTGGGACACCAACCAGTCAGCGAACCTGTCCTATGGAAGCTACGGGCTCCTCACCATCTTGCATGAGCTCTTGCACGGTCTGGGCCTCAATCATCCGGGCGCCTATGACGGAACAGCCAACTATTTCCCTGACGCTGTTTTCCGCCAGGATACGCACAGATATTCGGTCATGTCTTATTTCGACGCCGACTCGGACGGCAGCGGCACGTCTCACTGGTTCAAACGCGGCGGGGCCTGGGAATGGCAATATGCGCAGACTCCGATGGTCTATGATCTGCTTGCGCTCACAGATGGCGGTTACGCTGGCAATTTCTCCGGCTACAGCCCCAATCTGACAACCCGCGCCGGCGCCACAACTTACGGCTATAACGCAACAGCCGCCATCAATGCAGTGTACAATTTCGCTTCAAATGTGGCTCCCGTTCTGACGATTTATGATGCGGGCGGCATCGACACCCTGAACCTGTCGGGCGATGTGGTGGCCTCAGCGCGGACGCTGACTTACGATAGTCTGGGCGTTTCCACGCCAACAGACGTGACAAGAACCAGCACTGTGATCGACGTAAGGCCCGGCGGCTACTCCTCCACGCACGGCATGTCGAACAATATGGGCATCGCATTCGGGACCGTCATCGAGAACGTGATCGGGACAAATTTCAACGACACAATTTTCGGAAATGACGCCGCAAATGCGCTCATTGGCGCATTAGGCGCTGACAACATTCAAGCCGGCGATGGCAGCGATTTCCTGGTAGGCGGCGGCAGCGCAGACACATTGAGCGGCGGATCTGGGGCGGATTGGTTTGCCTTCGCCAGCGGCGTGTCGGATGGCGATATCATCACCGACTATGCAAATGAATTTATCTA
>JANMMM010000278.1:0-1751 GCA_031373225.1 Phyllobacteriaceae bacterium
GTTTCGTCACTTCGTGTGCGGGCTGACCGCCTCCGGTCTCTAGACTGTCATCGAGGCCGCGATAGGCGCGGCACGACAAACACAAGGAACTAAGACAATGGCAACCATCGGCACCTTCATCGCTTCCGGCAATGGCTTTACCGGCACCGTCAAGACACTCTCCCTCAACGTCAAGGCCAAACTGGTCCCGGTTGAACGCTCAAACGAGAAAAGCCCGGACTTCCGCATCCTCGCCGGCAACGTCGAGTTTGGCGCGGCCTGGAAGAAGACCTCAGAGCGCGGCGAATACCTCTCGGTCAAGCTCGACGATCCAAGCTTCGCAGCGCCGATCTTCGCAACACTGAGCACTGTTGAAGGCGAGGAAGGCTACTCGCTCATCTGGTCCCGGCCAAACCGGGACTGAAACCCCTTGAAGCGACAAGGCCCCGCCTCACCGGCGGGGCCAAAATCATGTCAGCCGTTCAGTGCATTATTGAGCGCCTTGGCGGGACCAAAGGTCAGTTTATTAGCCACCTAATTCATGAAAACTGTTGGGGCAATTGTTCCTGCATGCTATTTTGGAAGGTCGTAACGTTCAACAGTCACTAAACCTTGCGCACGGACAGAAATTTCAAGAACCTCATTCCATGCCTCGTTGCCGGAAAGCTCGCTCAGCGCCAGCAGGAACAGACTTTTCTGCAGTTCAAGGCTCATCATACCAGCCGCCGTATTGAAGCCAATGAGCCCGACATGCACTTCCTGACGAGCGTAGAGAGGTCGAAAATCCACCGTGTTGTGGGTGACCAGCACAAAGCCATCAGTGATCGCGCGGCTTGTGATCAAATGATCCTTTGCACCTGACATTCCAAGCCAGCTCACATGCGTCGATTCCACATAGCCTTGACCTCGCGCCAGCATCGCCAAGTCTGGGCTCAGACATTCGTCGATCAAGAACTTCACGATGCAGACGGCAGATCTTCGAGCCGCAATGTCCGGCTCTTTGTCGGCGCCTCTTTCTGCCGCGCAGGCTTGCCTGTGGGGCGCCCACGGCGCGGATAGGCAAGGGCATAGACGGCCGCAAGTTCAATAATATTGGCGCTCAGTTGCGGATAGGCGCCCAATATAGCGTCTGTGCTGTCGCCATTTGCGACAAAATCGCCAATGTCATGAACCAAAACTCTGGTGCCGCTGATACAAGGAGCGCCACCCATGACATCAGGATCAATGGTCACACTGGCTTTCGCTTTTTCCAGCTGTTCCAGCCCTGCTTCGACTTCCGTTGCGATTGGCGCGATCGTAACCGTCAATGCGTCCTCGTTGACGGGCTTTGTTGAGTTTGTGAGAATAGCTTCTCCAACAATGCGCTTGCGCGCCTTGGGTGTCAGCGTTTCCGCCATGAGATAAGCCAGCCTCAATCCGATCAGGCCGCTTCCGATGATGACGCGGCTTCCTTTGCGAGTTTCAACTCTACCTGCCAACAGACCGGCATCGATAATTCGGTGAACCTGTTTGAGCGGCACCCGCGTAACAGATGCAGCCTCATTGGCGGTCAATGCCTCATTGAGCAGCGCATTCAAAACAAAATCCTTCCACAAGTCTGGAAGATATAAAGCACGTCAGACTATTCATATCCACTCTGAAATTACTTTTTGTCCCTCCGCCGACGCCGAGAGCAATCGCGGCCCTTTTTGGCCCCGCCATTGTGGCGGGGCCTTTTCACTTCGGAAGTCTCCGGTTGGGATTGCTGGAGGGGTATGGGCGCACGTTTCGGG
>JANMMM010000291.1:0-1769 GCA_031373225.1 Phyllobacteriaceae bacterium
AGAGCGAAGTTTCGCTCCTGGTCAGCCTAGGCTCAAGCCAGCCAAACCACCCGTTTCGGCCCACTTGCCAGCATGCCATCTCTGGATTCCGGGTTCCGCTTCGCGGGCCCGGAATGACGGCAAGAGGGAATGCGTCCGCCAAAGTGATCCCGTTTTTGCGCCCGATGCTCCAAGATTTGACCTCGCCTGCCTGCAAACGCGTGATGATCCCCTTCATCTGACCACCACAGTCAAACCAGCATCGTCAAGACTTCTCAACCCCATTGCATCACGCCCCAATCTGTCCTTTGATCACTTGACACAGCGTCATGTTCCGACGCCCGCAGGAGAACGCCGGATTGGACCTGACACGTTTTCAGAATTTGGCGCGGGAGCTTTTCGCCAAGCTGGCGGACTGGTTCACCTCGCCGCAATTCTATTTCCAGGCCGCAGCCATAGCGGCGGCGGTTTTCATTGCTTTCGCGCTGGCCGGGCAGGTCAGGCGCAGGGTTTCTTTATTCCATGCGGAACCGGTTGATGGCCCTGCGCTGAAGGTCCGCCGCATCCTTTACTCCTGCCGCGACCTTCTGTTTCCGCTCCTGGCCTTTAGCGCGCTGTCGCTGGCCGCCGCCGTCCTTGAGGGCATGGGCCAGCCGGCCTGGCTCGCGCTCATCGCCAAGAGTGCCGCGCTGATTTATGTCTTCTACGCCGCCATCAACCGCTTCATCAAACATCCGATAGTCAACCTCATCGCCCGCTGGATCGGCCTGCCGCTGGCGGCGCTGTGGGCGCTTGGCTATTTCGACGACTTCACGCTATGGCTCGACACAGTCGCCTTTGCGGCGGGCAATATCCGCATCTCCGCGCTGGCGCTCGCCAAAGCCGCCGTATTCGGCGGCATCCTGTTCTGGCTCGGCCGGCTCTCCACCACGGCAGGCCAGCGCGCCATCAGAGGGCAGGAGGCGCTCGACATCCAGACGCGCGAACTCGTTGCAAAGGTGCTCGAAATCGGCATTTACTGCATTGTCGCGGTCCTGCTCCTCAACATATTGGGGCTGGACCTGACGGCGCTTGCCGTGTTCAGCGGCGCGGTCGGCGTCGGCCTCGGCTTCGGCCTGCAGCAGATCGCCTCCAACTTCATTTCCGGCATCATCATTCTGCTCGAACGTTCGCTGAAAATTGGCGACTACATTGAGCTGGAAGACGGCAAGGCCGGCTTTCTGACAGAGATCAACATGCGCTCCTCGACTATCAACGCCAACGACGGGCGCGAAATCATGGTGCCGAACGAGCGCTTCATCACCACGCGCCTCACCAACTGGACGAAGACCGACCGGTTGCAGAAATACGAGGTCGCGTTCCATGTGCCTTACGACTGCGACATCCATCGCGTGCTGGAAATTGCTGTGAAGGCAGTCGGAAGCCATCCGCGCGTATTGCACAAACCGGAACCGCCGGAATGCAAACTTGCGGATTTCGCCGGGCATGGCGTGCGTCTGGTCGCGGAATATTGGGTCGAGGCGGACACGCACAAGATCGAAAGCTATGCATCCGCCATTCGCCTGCTCATCTGGGATGCTCTGCGCGGCGCTGGCGTGACCATGCCGCGCGCAGTGGAGCTGGCGGCGCGAGGCTGAAGGGCCTTCATTTCGGCGCCGCGCGCCGCTCTCTCCGTCATTCCGGGGCCGCGAAGCGGAACCCGGAATCCAGAGATGGTGTGGTGACGATTGGGCGGCAATGGCTGGTTTGGCAAGGCTTGACGCATCGAATCGAGGAGCGAAATTTCGTTC
>JANMMM010000307.1:0-2523 GCA_031373225.1 Phyllobacteriaceae bacterium
GTGCATCTTGTTCCCAGGCCCTATCCGCTGCCCGTCGATTTGAAGGATTTGGAAAAAGTGACGAAAGCCGCGTTTGGGCAGAGGCGCAAAATGCTGCGGCAGAGCTTGAAAAGCGTTGGCGGGGAAGAGCTTTTGGCCAAGGCGGGCATTGACGGGACGCGGCGGGCGGAGACGCTGGATGTGGCGGAGTTTGTCGGGCTGGCTCGGGCGCTGTAGTGTGCGGAGCGGCCGGATAGGGGTGGGGCGCGGTCCTGCTTCGCTCTCCGAGCATCCGCCATCGCCAAGGCTTAGGCGGACAAGTCGTAGGATGGGGGGCTTTGTGCTGCACCGAAATTTTGACCTCGCAGAATTAAGCTCCCAATCCTGCGAAGCTCGAAGAGCGAAGCAGGATCGCGCCAGCCTTGGTCTCGGCTACGCCTGCCCCTCAATCGACGCTTCCAGCAGCGCGATCTCATCCGCCGTCAGTTCAAACGCCTCATAGACTATCGCATCAATCTCCCGCTCCGCTCGTTCAATCTCCGCCGTCAGCCGCTTCACCTCAGCGGACGCATCAGCATGAAACGCCTCCCACTGCCCGCGCTCCTTCACTGGTATCTCGGCCTTGAACGCCCGTTTCACCTCGTCGCGGAAGGCGGCGAAGTCGAGTTCGTGGAAGTTTTCGAGTTTGCGCGAGATTTTTGCGCCGGGGCCGCCGAGGTCAGGAAGGCGGGCTAGGAAGGATTTTTCGGCTGTGAATCTCTGTTCAGCTATTTCAGTGCAGGAGGTTCCCAAAGTCGAAAGTAAGCGAGATACATCTGCATCGAACGGGCAATTTGGCAACGAATCAAAATATTGGCTTTTCAGGCGAAGTCTCCACACTCCGCCTCTCATTGGGTTTGAGAGTGCAAACAAAACAAACCATGTCAATTTGGAATTCAAATATGCAAGAAGACTTTGTTCCTCCGTTGGGAAAATGAAAATCGTGCAATCAATCAATGAGCCGGGCACAACAGCGGAAAATTTTGATCCCTGAGAGAAATCTGGAAACACAAAGCCTCCAGAAATGAAGGATTCCTGATACGCCAGCTGCGCCTGCTGCAATTCCCACCATTCCTGCTCCGTCGCCCGCTTTTCCAGCGCTGATTTGAACGGCAGCAACCAGTCGCGGATGGCGGGGTAATCGTCGATCTTCACTTTGCCCTTCGGCGTGTTGATGAGCCACAGCCCTTCCGGCTCAACCCGCCAGCGCTTGACGTTTTCGCCTTTCAGGAACGGTTTCAAAAGCTCCGCCGACTTCGCATCCGCCGCCACGAGCCGGTCGCGCGTCGGCGTGTCGATGATGAAGGCTTCGTTCAGCCCGGTCTTGATGCCATAGAGCGGCGCGCCGTAGACTTCGCCGAGCGTTTTCCTTCCCTTGACGATCTTGTCGCGCAGCGCAGCCAGCGGCGCGTCTTCGAACTGCCACGAGCCGCCGGTCAGCCGCGCCCTTGGCATGGCAAGCGATCCCGCCTCAAACGCCGCGCCAAGCTCAACCGGCGCCTCGCCTTTGACATGCAGAAAGCGCAGCTCCCCCGCCCCGGCGCCGTCAATGCTGCCGCGCTTGGTGGCCGTCAAAATGGCCGGATAGGTGGTGACGCCTTCAAATACCTGCGTGTCGCCGAAATCGACCACGGCGTCCAGATCGGTGCGCTCGCACAGATGCAGCCGCAGCTTCTCGCCGGAGCCGGTGCGGAAAAATGTCGAGGACGAAATAAAGCCCAGCCGCCCGCCAGTCTTGAGAATGGAAACGCCCTTCTCGAAGAAATAGGCATAAAGGTCGCTGCGCTCGTCGGCCACCACGTAGTTTTTTGTCAGCCAAGGCTTGACCGGCTTCAGGAACTCCATCCGCACATAGGGCGGATTGCCGATGACAATATCGAAACCGCCCTGCGCGAACACTTCCGGAAACGCCGCATTCCAGTCAAAAGCGCGAGCATCCGTCGCCGTGTCGTGGATGATGCTGTTGCCAGCGCGGATCGTGTGGTCGAGGCTTTGCAACTGCTTTTGCCGCCGCGCGGTTTTAAGCCACAGCGACAGGCGGGTGATTTCGACGGATTCGACATTGAGATCGACGCCATAAAGATTCTTGGTCAGAATCTCGTCATAGATGTCAAAATCAAGCTTGTGTTCGAGACCCGTCATCCGGTCGGTAACGCGCAGATATTCGGCGGCGAGCGCATCAAAAGCGGCAACCAGAAACGCGCCGGAGCCACAGGCGGGATCGACAATTGTCAGGCCGCGCAGCGCGGCCAGATATTCGCTCCAGAACGCCAGTTCCGCAGGGGCGTCGTCTTTGAACAGGACTTCCGATTTTTCTTCCGGGAAGATCGGCACTCCGGCGTGCTTTATCAGAAAGGCCGACTGCATCCGCGCCAAGGTTTCGCCTATGGTCCGTTCGACCAGAAACCTTGTGATGCCATCGGGCGTGTAGACAACGCCTTCGCGCTTGCGCTTATTGGCGGCGGGCGCTTCCGCCTCGCCCTCGCGCAGCTCTTCAATGTCGGT
>JANMMM010000322.1:0-11418 GCA_031373225.1 Phyllobacteriaceae bacterium
TGCTCGATGTCCTCAATTATGTGATCGTCTATTTCCTCGGCGTCCTGTTCCTCTTGAGCGGGCTGAGCTGGCAGCTGACGGTGCCGATGCTGGTCTGGCTCGCGGTTTACATCGCCATGCTGCGCTACTTCATTCCGCGGCTCAAAGTCATCTCCGAAAAGCAGGCGGATGCGCGGTCGATGATGACCGGGCGGATTGTGGACAGCTATACCAACATTGCGACCGTGAAGCTGTTCTCCCACGCAAAACGCGAGACGGTTTATGCGAAGGAAGGGATGAACGAGTTTCTGCAGACCGCTTATGGCCAGATGCGACTCGTGACAATGTTCCATTTCCTGCTCTACATCATCAATGCCGTCCTGCTGGTGGCGGTGGGCTGGATCGGCATTTCGCTATGGGTGGCGGGCGCGGTGACGGTGGGCGCGGTGGCGGTGCCGATCAGTCTGGTTTTGCGCATGCACGGCATGAGCCAGTGGATCATGTGGGAAGTCTCGGCGCTGTTTGAAAATATCGGGACGGTGGAGGACGGGATCCGCTCGATCTCGCTGCCAAGGCTTGTCTCGGATATTGCTGACGCCAAGCCAATCCATGTCACGAAGGGCGAGATTGTCTTTGACCAGGTGGATTTCCACTATGGCAAGGCAAAGGGTGTGATCGAAGGGCTGAACCTGAAGATCAAGCCGGGCGAAAAGGTCGGGCTGGTCGGACGCTCCGGCGCGGGCAAATCGACTTTGGTCAATCTGCTGCTGCGGTTCTATGATGTCGAGTCAGGCCGCATTCTGATTGACGGGCAGGACATTGCGCTGGTTAGCCAGGACAGTCTGCGCGCCAATATCGGCATGGTGACGCAGGACACGTCGCTGCTGCACCGCTCAGTGCGGGAGAACATTCTCTATGGCCGTCCGGACGCAAGCGAGGAAATGATGTTGGAGGCGGCGCGGCGGGCGGAGGCGCATGGGTTCATTCCCGCGCTTGCCGATGCCAAGGACCGCAAAGGCTATGACGCGCATGTCGGCGAGCGCGGCGTCAAGCTCTCCGGCGGCCAGCGGCAGCGCATCGCCATTGCCCGCGTCATGCTGAAAGACGCGCCGATCCTCATCATGGACGAGGCGACGTCGGCGCTTGATTCGGAAGTCGAAGCGGCGATCCAGGAGAATCTCTACCGGCTGATGGAGAACAAGACCGTCATCGCCATCGCGCACCGGCTCTCGACGATTGCGGCGCTCGACCGGCTGATTGTCATGGACAAGGGCGAGGTTGTTGAAGAAGGCAGCCACAATCAGCTGATCGCCAAGGGCGGCATCTACGCGCGGCTCTGGGCGCGCCAGTCGGGCGGGTTCCTTGGGTTTGAAGAGGCGGAAGCGGCGGAATGATTCACAGGCTGGCGAGCCGCGATTTCGCGGCCGCCGCCAGAAAGCCGGAGCGGCTCTCGCCGAGTTCGCGGGCGCGCTTGTCGATGCGGTCGACGAGATGCTCGTCCATTGAAATATTGAGGCGGCTGGCGCGGCCGGGCAGTTGCACGTCGATGGCTGCCACCAAAACGGCGTCCGAAAAGTCATCAAAGAACGCAGGATCGACCTTGATCGCATCAAGCTCCCGAACTTCCGGCATAGCGAGGCCTTCGTCGGCCATGGCGCCAATATGGCTGACCAGCGCCTCCGGGGCGCGTCGAAGGGCTTCGGAAATCGTCTTGCCTCCCGACGCGCAGCCGGGAAAATCGGGAAACGAGACGCCAAATGCGCCCTTTTCTCCGTGAACCAATGCGACAATGACAGCCATGTCTCTTTCTCCTTACCGTTCCCAGCCAGCTAGAGTATGCGTCGGCAACATGCAGTTATTGTGGCGAGCGCATTCCCTCTTGCCGTCATTCCGGGGCCGCGAAGCGGAACCCGGAATCCAGAGATGGGATGCTGGCAAGTGGGCCGAAATAGGTGGTTTGACTGGCTTGATGCCGGTCAGCGGAGGAGCGAAACTCCGCTCTTCGCCACTCTGGATTCCGGGTTCCGCTTCGCGGCCCCGGAAAGACGGATTTGGATCGGCGACCGCCAAGGTGTGATTCCATTTGAACAGCCGATGCGACAGCCGGTAAATTGAACGCAGCGTGCCGACGGGAATTTCGCGCACACCGGTGTCAATCGTCACAACAAAGCGGATGCCCTGTTTGGTGAAATTGACGTGATCGCCTTTGCCCTTGCGCATGACCCATCCGTCCGCGATAAGCCGTTTCATGATGTCATTCGGACTTTCAGTCAGGCGCTTTGGGCTCACCACTCAAATCCTGTTGTTGTGTAAGAGATACACAATGTCTGGTCAAATTTCAAGACGGCATCTGCACTGCGGGCGCAGCGGATGAACGCCGTCTTCCGCTTGTTTGAACGCTGGATTGACCCGTTCTGCCAGCCGGAAGCAGGTGATATTCCGGACACTGCACCGGCGTTTCTCTGGCACTATGTGCGCCAGGCCAAGGGCGTGTTCGCCGCCATGCTGGTTCTGGGCGGGCTGGTGGCGCTGATGGAGGCGGCTTTGTTCTGGTTCGTCGGTCGGCTTGTCGATCTGCTCGGCGCGGCGGAGCGGAGCCGGGGCTGGGACGGGCTTATTGAGGGACATGGCGTTGAACTGGCGCTGATGCTGGCGTCAGTCTTGGTCTTTAGAAGCTTGATTGTCGCGCTGTCTGCGCTGGTCGAAGAGCAGGTGGTCGCCCCCGGTTTTTTCAACATGGTGCGCTGGCAGGCGCACCGGCGCGTGTCGCGGCAGAGCTATGCGTTTTTTCAGAATGATTTCGCCGGACGGCTGGTCACCAAAGTCTGGCAGACCGGACAGGCGACGGGCGACTTCATGGTCAGCCTGTTGCAAGTGCTGTGGTTCAGCATCGTCTATGCGGTCACGACAATCGGGCTGGTTGGCAGTTTGGATCTGCGTCTTGGCGGCGTGATTGTCGTCTGGCTTGCTATTTTCGGACTTTTGGCGCGGCATTTTCTGCCGAAAGTGCGCAAGGCGGCGCGGGAATCGGCTGAGGCCAGCGCCGTGCTGCAAGGGCGGTTGGTGGATGGCTATTCGAACATCCAAACGCTGAAGCTGTTCGGGACCGAAGCGCGCGACGACGCCTACATTCGCGACGGGATGGATCATTTCATCGGGGTGCTCATTCCTTTCACGCGCGGCTTGTCGGGCATCCGGATTTCGCTTGGCGCGACCAGCGGCGTGATGATTTCGATGATCGCCTTCATGACGATTGACCTCTGGATCAGGGGCGAGATCAGCGTCGGCGCGGTGGCGTTCACGCTGGGGCTGGTGCTGCGGCTCAACATGCTGCTCGGGCGGATGATGACGCAGCTGAACAGCCTGCTCAGGAATTACGGCACGATCCAGAATTCGATGGAGACGGTCGCCGCGCCTTATGCCGTGCTGGATGCGCCTGATGCGCCTGAGCTGAAGGTGAAACAGGGTGGCATTGCCCTTGCCGGGGTGAAGTTCAACTATGGCAAGGAAGCGGGCCTTTTCGAAAATCTATCGCTGACCATCAGGTCAGGCGAGAAGATTGGGCTGGTGGGGCGTTCCGGCGCGGGGAAATCTACCTTGGTCAACCTTTTGCTGCGCTTCTACGATGTTCAGGGCGGGGCGATTGTCATCGACGGGCAGGACATTTCCCGCGTCACACAGGACTCGTTAAGACGCCAGATTGCAATGGTGACGCAGGACACCTCGCTGCTGCACCGCTCCATCGGCGACAATATCCGCTACGGCCGTCCGGACGCCAGCGAAGCGGAGATGATTGAGGCGGCGAAGCGGGCGAAGGCGCATGAGTTTATTCTTGGCCTTTCTGATCAGAGGGGCCGCACTGCCTATCAAGCACATGTCGGCGAGCGCGGCGTGAAGCTTTCCGGCGGTCAGCGGCAGCGGATCGCCATTGCGCGGGTCATCTTGAAGGACGCGCCGATCCTCATTTTGGATGAAGCAACATCGGCGCTGGATTCGGAGATCGAGCAAGTGATTCAGGAGAGTCTGGCGCTCCTCATGCAGGGCAAGACCGTGATCGCCATCGCGCACCGGCTGTCCACTATTGCGGCGCTCGACCGGCTGGTGGTGCTGGACGAGGGGCGGATTGTGGAGGAGGGGACGCACCGGGAGCTTGTCAAGCGCAACGGACTTTACGCAAGGCTCTGGGCGCGGCAGTCGGGCGGGTTTCTCGGGCTGAATGCGGATGCGTCTCAGAGCTGATGCGGTCCGGAAAAATGGCCGCGACATAGTGCCGTCACCGGCCTGTTGCGGCTGGACAAGTTAAAAATCCCTCACTATGACCAAATCGAAGCAATCGGGGGATTCCGCTCGCGCGTGCTGCTGTGATTTGGCGGCTATTTCAGGCGAAACGGGTCTTCCGGACGATCAGATGAGGACTTTTCCGTGAGCGCACACGAGACCGCCGACCCGAACCGCCGCGATTTTTTGTATATTGCTACCGGCATGGCCGCAGCGGTCGGCGCAGCTGGCGCTGTATGGCCGTTTATTGACCAGATGCGGCCGGATGCTTCGACCTTGGCGATGTCGTCTGTGGAGATTGACGTGGCGGGCCTTGAGCCGGGCATGTCGCTGACGGCGAAATGGCGCGGCAGGCCGGTTTTTATCCGCAACCGCACGGAAAAAGAGATCGAGGAAGCCAAGGCCGTCAAACTCGACGAGCTGAAGGATCCGGAAGCGCGCAACGGCAATGTGGCACCTGGCTCTGAAGCGACGGACATCAACCGTTCAGCTGGCGAGGGCAAGGAAAACTGGATTGTCATGGTTGGCGTCTGCACGCATCTCGGCTGCGTTCCGCTCGGACAGGCCGGCGATTTCGGCGGCTGGTTCTGTCCGTGCCACGGCTCGCACTATGATACCGCCGGACGCATCCGCAAGGGACCTGCCCCCATGAACCTTGACGTGCCAAAGCTTGAATTTGTTTCTGACACCATGATCAAAATCGGCTGAGGCGGGAGAGAAAGATGAGCTCAGAACATTCAACTTACGCGCCGAAGTCCGGCGCTGGAAAATGGTTCGATCAGCGCCTGCCGCTCGCGCGTCTGATGCATGATTCATTCGTTTCCTATCCGGTGCCGCGCAATTTGAACTATGCCTATGCGTTCGGCGGCATTCTTTCGATCATGCTGGTCATCCAGATTCTCACCGGCATTGTGCTCGCCATGCACTATTCCGCCACGACTTCCATGGCGTTCAACTCGGTTGAACAGACGGTGCGCGACGTGAATTCCGGCTGGCTCCTGCGCTATCTGCATTCCAATGGCGCCTCGTTCTTCTTCGTCGCTGTTTACATTCACATGTGCCGCGGGCTGTACTATGGCTCCTACAAAGCGCCGCGCGAGCTTTTGTGGATACTTGGCTGCGTGATTTTCCTCTTGATGATGGCGACCGGCTTCATGGGCTATGTGCTGCCCTGGGGCCAGATGTCGTTCTGGGGCGCAACGGTGATCACCGGGTTTTTCACCGCGTTCCCGGTCGTCGGCGAATGGATACAGCAATTGCTGCTTGGTGGGTTCGCGGTCGATAATCCGACGCTCAACCGGTTCTTTTCGCTGCATTACCTGCTGCCGTTCATGATCGCGGGCGTGGTTATCCTGCATGTCTGGTCGCTGCATGTCAGCGGGCAGACAAATCCAACCGGCATTGAAGTCAAGTCAAAAACAGATACCGTCGCCTTCACGCCTTACGCAACGATCAAGGATGCGTTTGCCATGATCGTGTTTCTCGCGGTCTATCTGTATTTCGTCTTCTACATCCCGAACTACCTTGGCCATCCCGACAATTATATCGAAGCCAATGCGTTGAAGACGCCTGCGCACATCGTGCCGGAATGGTATTTCCTGCCGTTCTACGCGATCCTGCGCGCCATCACTTTCAACATCGGCCCGATTGATTCCAAGCTCGGCGGCGTGCTTGCCATGTTCGGCTCGATCGCCGTTTTGTTCTTCCTGCCCTGGCTCGACACATCCAAGGTGCGCTCGGCGGTCTACCGGCCCTGGTACAAGCTGTTTTTCTGGCTGTTTGTCGCCGACGTGGTGATTTTGGGCTGGCTCGGCGGAAAACCGGCAGAGGGCACGTACGTGTTTATGGCGCAGGTGGCGACATTCTTCTACTTCGCCTTCTTCCTGATTATTCTGCCGGTTCTCGGCCTGGTCGAGACGCCGAAGCGATTGCCGAACTCGATCACGGAAGCGGTTTTGGAAAAGAACAAGGCTGAGCCGGTGCACGCATGAGAACGGGTTTGATGATGAAAAAACTTCTCGCTGTTCTGTTCGGTTTTGGCCTTGTGGCTTCAGGCGCGGTTGCCGAGGAGGCGCATAGCCAAGCAGAGCCGACGCATTTTCCGATGGTCATGCCCGTCGAGCAGGACTGGTCGTTTGCCGGCCCGTTCGGCACTTACGACAAGGGCCAGCTTCAGCGCGGGCTGAAAATCTACAAGGAAGTCTGCTCAGCCTGCCATTCGATGAAGCTTGTGTCTTTCCGCTCGCTGGAGGATTTTGGCTATTCGGAAGAGCAGGTCAAAGCGTTTGCCGCCGAATACGAGGTGCAGGACGGCCCCAACGCTGATGGCGAGATGTTCACGCGCAAGGCAGGCCTGTCGGACAAATTTCCCTCGCCCTATGCCAATGCTGAAGCTGCCGCCGCCGCAAACAACGGCGCAGCCCCGCCGGACTTGTCGCTGATCGCCAAGGCGCGCGGCGCCGGGCGCGGCCTTCCTTTGGTGATACTTGACGTCTTCACCCAATATGCGGAGGGCGGCCCGGACTATATTTATGGGCTGCTGACCCAATATGGCAAAACGCCGCCGACCGGCATGGAGATTGCCGAAGGCACAAATTACAATCCGGGTTTCATGTCCGGCAAGGCGCTCGCCATGGCGCAGCCGATCACTGACGACCAGGTCAGTTATGATGATGGCACGCCGCAGACGGTGGATCAGTATGCGCGCGACGTTTCCGCCTTCCTGATGTGGGCCTCCGAGCCGCATCTGGAAGTGCGCAAGCAGACCGGGTTCAAGGTGATGATCTTCCTGCTTATTCTTGGATGTCTGGTGTTTGTCACGAAGCGGCGCGTCTGGGCTGAAGTGGCGCATTGAGGCGTGAATTGTTGGACTGACAAGGGCGTTTCGGCACCCTTTCCGCTATGAGATCATGTCGGCAAACTGACGTTCACAGGCCAATCTGTCCAAACTTCCAAGCCGTCCAAGTTTTCTGACAATCAAGTCATTTGGAACAGTGGTCAGCCTCCAACGCACCTTGCAATTGACGCGAAGACCGGCCGTCTGCAAGTCTTGAAGCACGACATCGCTTGGCCAGTTGATTTGCTTTGATGAGGTAATCATCGCCACCAAGGTCGAGTTGTTTGCCGAATTGAAGGCCGAACCCGACAAAATCACAACCGGCCTGCGTTTAAGAATTGGAATTTCCGCGAACGGAAAAGGAATGACGGCCACCTCATACCGCTCACAGATCACGAAAGGCTTCCTCGTCTTCTTCACTTGCCCATTCTGAAAATATCGCCGAGGTTGCAGCGAGGTAGTCGTCTGCCAAAGCAACCTCGCGAATTTCAATTCGCTCGCCCTTTCGATTTTTGAACCATTCGTTCCATACGGATTTCATTGAGCCGACCGGCCTGATTGCGCTTACTTCGCGGCCGTCTTTTCCAGTTTTCATACGCTGCCAGCGGCCAACAATGCCATCGGCTTCCAGCGAAACCTCCTCTTCTGGGCGAAGTGCGCCAAGCCTCTTGGCGAGACTTGGCGCGTGCACATGCTTGAACCAGATTGCCACATCGCAAATCTCCATGTGATCTGACTTTTGGGTCATGTAGGGGTCCTCCAAGTTCAGGGTGGACCCACCATGGGCCTAGCGCAAAGCAATGTCAAATGGCGGCCAAGAATGCGAACTTTCAAAATTGACGCTGCTTTTTTGCGTTGACCGGGAAAATCACTGTCAGGGCAGTTTGGGTTCAAACTTGATACTGAACTGGCGTCGTGCGCATATGTTCTGAACAATTCTGTGGGCGTATAATGATTTCTCCGACACTTGAAAAAACGCTGCGTTCGGCGATCCGCAACATTCCGGACTATCCCAAGCCCGGCATCATGTTCCGCGACATCACAACGCTGCTCGGCAATCCTGCAGCCTTCCGGCGCTCGATTGACGAAATGGTGCATCCCTATGCCGGGATGAAGATCGACAAGGTGGCCGGCATTGAGGCGCGCGGGTTCATCTTGGGCGGCGCGATGGCGCATCAGCTGTCGGCAGGGTTCGTGCCGATCCGCAAGAAGGGCAAGCTGCCGCATGAAACGGTGAGCATCGCTTACAGCCTTGAGTATGGCGTCGATGAAATGGAAGTGCACCGCGATGCTGTGCAGCAGGGCGAACGGGTCATTCTGGTCGATGATCTCATTGCCACCGGCGGCACGGCGGAGGGCGCGGTCAAGCTCTTGCGGCAAATAGGAGCGGACGTGGTGACGGCCTGCTTTGTCATCGATCTGCCGGAGCTTGGCGGGCGCAAAAAGTTGGAGGCGCTTGGCGTGGCGGTGCGGACCTTAGTCGAGTTTGAGGGGCATTGAAGAGCGAATGCGGCTTTGGATTGCCAACCCGCTTGCCATCCTCGCTGAAAATTCGGGCGGAGGAATTGTGGTCGAGAACGGCCAATTCGCCGAGCTTGTGAAAAGCGGCGCGACGCCGCCGCACGATTCCAAGTTTGACGCTTCGGAATATGTCGTCATTCCCGGCCTCATCAACACACATCACCACTTTTACCAGACGCTGACCCGCGCGCATCCGGCGGCGATCAACAAGGAGCTGTTCCCCTGGCTGCAGGCGCTCTATCCAATCTGGGCGCGGCTGAAGCCGGAGGCGTTC
Source organism: Phyllobacteriaceae bacterium (assembly GCA_031373225.1). Lineage (GTDB taxonomy): Bacteria > Pseudomonadota > Alphaproteobacteria > Rhizobiales > Rhizobiaceae > JANOYJ01. Next base: position 8,889 of record JANMMM010000322.1, read on the forward strand.
CGGCTCGCGACCCGGCTGGCGCTGACCGAACTGATGATGTCCGGCGTCACGTGCACATCCGACCATCATTACGTTTTTCCTGGCGACCTTGAGGACGCCATGGATATCCAAGCGGAGGAAGCCAAGTCGCTTGGCATTCGCCTGACGCTCAACCGTGGCTCGATGAACCTGTCGCAGAAGGATGGCGGGCTGCCGCCGGACAGCGTTGTGCAAACCCACGACGCTATTCTCGCCGACTGCGAACGGGTGATTGCGGCACATCATGACGCGGCGGACGATGCGATGATCCAGGTGGCGCTGGCGCCGTGTTCGCCATTTTCGGTGACGCGCGAACTGATGCGCGACACGGCGGCGCTGGCGAAGAAGTGCGGGTGCAGGCTGCATACGCATCTGGGCGAGACGCATGACGAGGACCGGTTCTGCGTCGAGACGTTCGGCCTGCGGCCTCTGGACTATCTCGAGGAAGCCGGCTGGCTGCATGAGAGGACCTGGCTGGCGCACGGCATTCATTTTGACGATGCGGAAGTGGCGCGGCTCGGCAAGGCGGGCGTCGGGATTTCGCACTGTCCGACCTCCAACATGGTGCTGGCCTCCGGCCATTGCCGGACCAAAGAGCTGGAGGCGGCCGGGGCGGCGGTGGGGCTTGGCGTTGATGGCTCGGCTTCGAATGATTCCTCCAACCTGATGGAGGGCGTGCGGCATGCGCTGATGATGAACCGGCTGATCTATGGCGCGGCGGGCGTGACGCATCTGGATGTTCTGCGCTGGGCGACGGAAGGCTCGGCGCGGTGTCTTGGGCGCAGCAAACTTGGCAGGATCGCGCCTGATATGCAGGCGGACCTTGCGATGTTCAAGCTGGACGAGCTGCGCTTTTCCGGTGCGGGCGATCCGCTGGCGGCGCTGGTCCTTTGCGGCGCGCACCGGGCGGACCGGGTGATGGTCAAGGGCAAATGGACAGTGGAAGACGCGATGCCGGTTGGAGTGGATGTTGAAGAGCTGCGCCATGAGCATGGGGCGGCTGCGCGGCTGTTTCTCTGAATTCGCGGCCTGTCGCGCGGTTCGCACAAATGTGTGAATCACAAAAGGCTTTCAATATTCAGAGCGCCAATCACCTCTTTCCACATTGCGGCGCGATGACATAAGGTTCAGGCGGTCAGGGAGCGGACAATGGCAGACAGGAATTCTTCTGCGGACAAACTGGAGTTGCTGCGGGTCAGCGGCATTACCAAGATTTTCGGATCGCTGAAGGCGAACGACAATGTCAGCCTCAGCGTTGGGAAAGGCGAAATACATTCGCTGCTGGGCGAGAACGGCGCGGGCAAATCGACGCTGGTGAAAATGCTGTTTGGCTCGCTGCAGCCGAATTCCGGCGAGATTTTCTGGAAGGGGAGCCCGGTTTCCATTCCCAACCCGGCGGCCGCGCGCAAGCTTGGCATCGGCATGGTGTTCCAGCATTTCTCGCTGTTCGAGGCCTTGACCGCCGCTGAGAATATCGCGCTGTCGCTCGACAAGACGACGCCGATTTCACAGATCGCTGAAAAGGCGAGATCAGTGTCACTGGCCTATGGCCTGCCGCTCGATCCGCAGGCGCTGGTGGGCGACCTTTCAGTTGGCGAGCGCCAGCGCATCGAAATCATCCGCTGCCTCCTGCAGGAGCCGCAGCTGATTATTCTGGATGAGCCGACGTCGGTGCTGACGCCGCAGGAGGCCGATAAATTGTTTGTCACTCTTGAGCGGCTGCGCGACGAGGGGAAGTCGATCCTCTATATCAGCCACCGTTTGAATGAGGTGAAGCGGCTGTGTGATGCGGCGACTGTGCTGCGGCATGGCAAAGTGGTTGGAGCCTGCAATCCGCAGGTCGAGACCGCTGCCTCGCTGGCGCGGATGATGGTCGGCAACGAGATTGCCTCGGTGTCGCGGGCAGCGTCGGCGTCCGTCGGCAGCGGCAAAGTTCTAATGGCGCTGCAGAACCTCAACCAGCCGCCCGCCGGGCCGTTTTCGACCAGTCTCAAAGACATTTCGCTCGACCTTAAAGGCGGCGAAATCATCGGCGTCGCGGGCGTGGCGGGCAATGGGCAGGGCGAATTTTTCGACGCAGTGTCCGGCGAGGTCACGCAGGCCGACGCCTCGACTATCCAGATACACGGCAAGCCAGCCGGCGATCTCGGCGTCAACGCGCGGCGGATGATGGGCGCGAGCTTTATCCCGGAAGAGCGGCTCGGCCATGGGGCGGTGCCGGGCATAAAGCTGTCGGAAAACCTGTTCCTGTCGCGGGCGGTGACGGACGCCAAAGTCTATATGAAGGGCGGCGCGCTGATGCTCGTCAACAACAGCGTCCTTGCCGCCGCAACTAAACGTATCTGCGAAGAAATGGATGTGCGCAAGAGCGCCGAAGACCCGGAGGCGGCGGCTTTGTCGGGCGGAAATCTGCAGAAGTTCCTGGTCGGCCGCGAATTGGACCGCAGCCCGTCAATCCTCGTCATCAACCAGCCGACATGGGGCGTCGACGCGGGCGCTGCAGCGCGCATCC
>JANMMM010000348.1:0-11771 GCA_031373225.1 Phyllobacteriaceae bacterium
GGACCCCAATTCAGCCAATTCGCAGTTTTTCATCATGTTTGCTCCTGGCGACTTCCTCAACGGCCAATATACGGTCGTCGGGCAGGTCGAGACCGGCATGGAGCTGGTCGACAAGATCAAAAAGGGCGATCAGAACAATAACGGCTCGGTCGCCGATCCGGACAAGATGATCAGCGTCAAAACCGCTGCTGACAAATAAGAGGCATTGAAAATGGCATATAAAGTTCCTGAAAACACGCTTGTCCTCGAAACCACCAAGGGCAAAGTCGTCATCGAAATGCTGCCTGACCTTGCTCCCGGCCATGTCGGCCGCATCAAGGAGCTGGCGCGCGAGGGCGCTTATGACGGCGTGGTGTTCCACCGCGTCATCGAAGGCTTCATGGCGCAGACCGGCGATGAGAAATCCGGCAACCCCGGCGGCGCCTCGTTCGCCCCGTCGCGCGCCGGCATGGGCGGCTCGGACAAGCCGGACCTGAAGGCCGAGTTCTCCAACATGAACCACACCCGCGGCACCTGCTCCATGGCCCGCTCCAGTGCGCCGAACTCGGCCAATTCGCAGTTTTTCATCTGCTTTGACGACGCGGGCTTTCTGAACCGGCAGTACACGGTCTGGGGCCAGGTATCGGAAGGCATGGACAATGTCGACAAGATCAAACGCGGCGAGCCGGTGCAGGACCCCGACAAGATCGTGTCGATGAAAGTAGCGGCGGACATAAAATGATCCGGCGCGCGCTGATCCTTGCCTTGCTGATTGCGGACGCTTCAGGAACAGCGCGCGCCACAGAAACGATGATCTGCACCTCCGCAGACAAAGGCCCGGAAGTTTCCATGCTGATGGGCAGTCTGGACACGGTGTCCATTGTCAGCGCGTCAATCTCCCATGACGGGAAGGTGTGGGCGACCGATGGCGCGGGGGCGATGAAGATCATCGTCGGTCAGGCGTTCGAGACCGCGACACAGCTTGTCGTGGATTTCACTGATGAAGGTCTGTCAACAAGAGTTGCGGAGCTGCGGCTTGTAAAAGCCAGCGAAGAGGGCATGTTTGCGGCGGGTGGGACGATTCGGCTTTCAGGTTCTGGGGCTTGGGCGGTGAGCTGCTCGTTTTAGGGCAGAATCGGAGAGCTGATATGAACGGCCACCCAAGGACCATACTGATAGTCGGCGCCCTCTACGACCTGATTGTCGGCGCGCCGCTCGCTTTTCCTCCGACGACCGCATTTGACATCAATTTGTTGTTCTCCATCAACAATTGGCTCGGCCTTGGCGGCGCCATGCCGGTTTTCGACACGGTGCATCTGCTTTTCATAAGCCTGTTCGGACTGTGGGCGGCCGCCTGGGGGGCGTTCAAACTTTGGTCGATGAAACCCGGCCTCATCCAGCTTGACCTCATCATGCGCTATGCGGTTCTGGCGGTGCTTGCCTGGTATGCGCTTACGACGGACGTTCATGCCCTTATCTACATCTTTATCGCCTTTGATATTCTTTGGGTCTTGTTGAACATGTGGGCGATGCGCCAGTTGCCAAAAGCGGCGCAAAGCGCTTAACCGGCGCCATGCGTGTCGACGAGTTTGATTTTACTTTGCCGGACAAATGTATCGCGCTCCGCCCGGCGGAGCAGCGCGACCGCGCGCGCATGTTGGTTTTGAGCGGCGCGGATGCGACTTTGGACAGCAATGTCAAATGCTTGCCGGATTTTCTCAACGAGGGTGACTTGCTGGTCTTTAATGACACCAAGGTCATTCCGGCCCAGCTTGAAGGCGTGCGGCTGCGCGGGGAAAACCGATCAAACATTTCAGCGACGCTGCACATGCGCATGGCACCAGACCGCTGGCTGGCGTTCCTGCGCCCTGCAAAACGGGTCAAACCTAGCGACAAGCTCGTGTTCGGCGAGGGCGAAAACACCTGTTTCCTCAGCGCGCTTAACGCCGATGTCCTTTCCCGTTCAGAAGACGGGGAGGCTTTGCTGGCGTTCGAGCTTTCAGGGTCGGCGCTCGACGAGGCGCTTCGCAATGTCGGCCATGTGCCGCTGCCGCCCTATATCGGCCTTAAGCGCGCGGAAGATGCTCGCGACCGGCTGGATTATCAGACGGTGTTTGCCGCGCATGACGGCGCAGTGGCCGCGCCAACGGCGGGCCTGCATTTCACGCCGGAACTGTTTGCTCAGCTGTCGGGCAAAGGCGTCAAACACGTATTTGTCACGCTGCATGTTGGCGCTGGCACATTTTTGCCGGTGAAGGCCGATACCACCGATACGCACAGGATGCATGCCGAAATCGGGCATATCAGCGCCGAGGCCGCACGCTCCATTAACGCAGCGCGCGAGGGGGGCGGGCGTATCATAGCTGTCGGCACCACTTCGTTGCGGCTTCTGGAGAGCTCGGCGGATGCAAAGGGTCTGGTGCTTCCATGGTCAGGCCCCACAAATATTTTCATCACTCCCGGCTATCGTTTCCGCGCCGTTGACGGACTTGTGACGAATTTTCATCTGCCAAGATCGACGCTCTTCATGCTGGTGTCGGCGCTGATGGGCTTGGGAAGAATGAAGCGCGCTTATCAGCACGCGATAGATTCCGGCTACCGGTTCTACTCCTATGGCGACGCCAGTCTGCTTCTGCCATGAGCGCCGCATTTTCCTTCACTCTTCTGGCTACCGACGGCCTCGCCCGGCGCGGTGAGATTTCCACCCCGCGCGGCACCATCCGCACGCCGGCCTTCATGCCGGTTGGCACGGCGGGCACGGTCAAGGCCATGTATATGCACCAAGTGCGCGAACTCGGCGCCGACATCATCCTTGGCAACACCTATCATCTGATGCTGCGCCCCGGCGCTGAACGGGTGGCGGCGCTGGGCGGCCTGCACACCTTCGCCAACTGGCCGCATCCTATCCTGACCGATTCCGGCGGCTTTCAAGTCATGTCGCTGTCGAACCTGCGCAAAATCACGGAAGCCGGCGTCACTTTCCGCTCGCATATTGACGGCAAGGCGTTCGAAATGACGCCGGAGCGGTCGATTGAGATTCAGGGGCTGCTTGGGTCGGATATCCAGATGCAGCTGGACGAGTGCGTCGCGCTTCCTTCCTCGCCAAAGCACATTGAAAAGGCGATGGACCTGTCGCTGCGCTGGGCGGAACGCTGCAAATCTTTCTTTGGCGATCAGCCCGGAAGGGCCATGTTCGGCATTGTTCAGGGCGGCGACATTCCCGCTTTGCGCGTCCGCTCGGCGCGCTCGCTCGCCGCCATGGACCTCAAGGGTTATGCGGTTGGCGGCCTGGCGGTCGGCGAGCCGCAGGCGGTGATGCTGGAGATGCTGGGCGTCACTCTGCCGGAGCTGCCTGCTCACAAGCCGCGCTATCTGATGGGCGTTGGGACGCCAGATGACATTTTAAAGTCCGTCGCGCTTGGCGTGGACATGTTCGACTGCGTCATGCCGACACGGGCGGGGCGGCACGGGCTTGCCTACACAAGACGGGGGAAAGTGAACCTGCGCAACGCCCGACATGCGGACGATCAAAGGCCGCTGGACGAGGAAAGCGCTTGCCCGGCGGCGCGGGACTATTCGCGCGCCTATCTGCACCATTTAGTCCGCTCCGGCGAATCGCTGGCCGGAATGCTGCTTACCTGGAACAATCTGCATTATTATCAACAGCTTATGCAGGGAATGCGTGACTGCATTGAGGCCAGGCGGTTCATGACCTTTTCTGAGCGGACGCAAGAAGTGTGGAAGAGCGGCGATATTGCGGCCCGTTAAGCCGATGCGCCGTCGGCTTTCAGAAGCTGCACGCCGCTGATCTTCCAGCTCCCGTCGGGAAGCTTGATCAAAGTGTAGAGCGCTTTCCAAGAACTGCCGTCCTTGGCGATCACTTCGACTTCCTGCAGCACCTGTTCGGCGCTGACTTCCTTTGATTTTCCAAACTGGAAGTGCTGCGGGTTCCAAAGCGGCGCGTAGCCGTTTTTGACCATGGCCATGAAACTGTCGACGGTCGGGAAAAACCCGGCGATGGAAGGCGCGGCATAGGAATAGGCCAAGGCGTCGTCGCCTGATCGGAATGCCTGAATCTGGTTTTGTATCGTCATCTGCGCAGGCGTCTGCGCCGCTTCGTCGGCCAGCGCTGGCGCAAGGAACAGGCACACAAGGAAAGCGGTCAATGTCGAAATGCGGCGCATGGTTTTGTCCTCCTGATGCGGGAACGCTAAACCGGCAAATTTAGTTTCAGACCCAAGAATTGGCGCTGGCGCACCTTTTGGCAAGACGCCCTGCGTCACTATTGCGTGAGAAAATCAGGCGGGAATCCGGAGCGCTGATTGACCTTTCAGGAGCATGCCCGTATGAGGCTCCCACTTCCGCCATATCATGGCCTCGGGAGCGCGTAGCTCAGCCGGTAGAGCAACTGACTTTTAATCAGTAGGTCCAGGGTTCGAATCCCTGCGCGCTCACCAGGAAGCTCAGGCAGCCTCCCTCATTATCACGCCCCGTTGCCGGTCTGATCATTAAAATTCCAAGGGACGTACAGGGCGTGTGGTCCTGCCGTTTGGAATAATTGAAGAGCGTGGCTCGCCACGCGCCCTGTCACGGCTTTTTGCCCGGGCTGGCGCATGGGGCGCTCCGGTGAAAGCGCGCGAAGGCCAGGAGGGACATGGCTAAGGGACTCCGCCCGCCGGGATAACCACACCCGGCTGCCATAGGCCGCCCGCTCCCCCGAATGCCGGTTGATCACCCGGTCCCATGAGAGCAGCACGGGAAGTATGCGGGAAGTTGCGGGGCATTGGATAAAATGTGTTCCATTTTTCGATTAAGGTATTGATATTGAATGAAATTATTTTTCAGAAGCCCGAATTTTATCCCCCAGTTTGAGCCCCTTCACCGCGCCAAAACGCCGAGACTGGACAAATGTTTGCGATTGTCAGACACTCTTTGCCGGCGCAGCGCGGACATTTGAGGAGTTCCGGCCATGAAGATAGTGTCGCGCGCCTGTTTCCCACTCTTGGCAGCCTTTTGTCTTGCCGGGCCGCACACAGCGCAGGCGGACACTGTTTCCAACGCTGTCGCCAAATGCGATACACTGGGGTCCAGTCCCGAGGATTTGACCCGGCCAGCTGGCGTCGCGGGCGTTGCCGTGGACAAGCTTGACACGGATGCGGCCATTGCCGCATGCGAGGCGGCGCTGAAGCTTGCTCCGGCCAATCACCGGGTCGAGTATCAGCTGGCCCGCGCTCTGCAGGCGGGTGACAGGGAGCTGCCGCGCGCCTTTGATCTTTACATGCTGGCGGCCAACAGCGGCATTGCGGTGGCCATGAACAATCTCGCCGCCACGTATGACAAAGGCCTTGGTGTTGATCCCGACGCGGTTGAAGCGCTGCGCTGGTACAAGCGCGCCGCCGAGCCGCCGCACAATTTCCGCCTGTCGAAAGTCAATCTTGGGATGGCCTACCAAAACGGCAACGGCGTGGAAAAGGACCCGGCTCTGGCGGCAAAACTGTTCTGCGAGGCGGCGGAGGCCGGGCTGCCGGAGGCGATGACGCGCTGCGGCTTTGCCTACAATACCGGCGACGGCGTTGCCGAGGACCCTACAAAGGCGGTGGACTGGTATCGCAAAGCCGCTGAGCTGGGCAATGGAACCTCGCAGCGCAATCTCGGCATCTGCCTGCGTGACGGCTATGGCGTCGGCCAAGACTATGCGCAGGCGCTGGAATGGCTGAGAAAGGCGGTGGCGCAGGATTTGCCCGACGCAAATTCAACGCTGGGCGCCATGTATGAAGAGGGCTTCGGCGTGCCTGCGAGCGACGTGGAGGCGGAAAAGCTTTATCGTCACGCCGCTGAGTTTGGCGATGCGGACGGGCAGAACGATCTGGCGCGCTTCTACGAAAACGGCCGCGCCTTGCCGAAGGACTATACTGCGGCTTGGGCTTGGTATCAAAAAGCGGCCGACCAGAACCATGCGGCGGCGATGAACAGTCTCGGCTTTCTCTACGACCAGGCCAACGGCGTCGGGCAGGACCGGGTCAAGGCGTTTGAGCTGTACCAAAAGTCTGCGGCGCTCGGCAATGAGGACGCGATGAACAATGTCGCCGAGAGCCTGATTTGGGGCGAAGGCACAGACAAGGATGTCAGCGCGGGGCTTGAATGGTCGCGCAAGGCGGTTGAGGCGGGCAGCAGCTTGGCGGCTTTTAACCTCGGACGCTATTATGACGAGGGCAAGATCATCGAGCATGATGCGGTGAAGGCGGCGGACCTGTGCTTCCAAGCGCTCGACGACGGGCTTGACGATGCGCTTGCCATGTTCGTGGACAAGCATGGCGCGGACGCCGCGCCGGACACGCTTGCCGCGCTTCAAGACAGGTTGGCGGCGTCTGGCGCCAAGTTTGTCCGCGCCAAGGACAGGCTGACGGATAGCGCCGCCGCCGCCCTGAAGGCGCTCTCCGAGAATTGAGCGCCATCTACCTCTTGACATGGCGTCATCCGCCTTTGCTTTGATATTCTCGAAACAAGGGATGACCAAACCTGAATTTGGGCATATCGTCAGAGCCGGAACGCTGGACCCTCAACTGAGCCGCAGGATTGCATAAACGGGAGAACTCACATGAAAACATGGCTTTGGACTGCCCTATTGACATCGGCCGCGCTCGCTGCGAGCCTTTCGCTTGCCGCTGCGGAAATGGTCTATAACCGGGGCGCGAACGGCGATCCGCAGTCGCTCGACCCGCATAAAACCTCCACGGTCGAAGAAGCCAACATCATCCGCGACCTGTTTTCCGGGCTGGTCGTGCATGACGCCAAGGCGGACCTGATGCCGGGCGCGGCGGAAAGCTGGACCATTTCCGAAGACGGCAAGGTGTATACTTTCAAGCTGCGCAAGGACGGCGTCTGGTCCGACGGCTCGCCTGTGACGGCTAAGGACTTCGTCTTCTCGTTCCGCCGCGTTGTCGATCCGGCGACGGCCTCGGAATATGCCTACATTATCGAGCCGATTGCCGGGGCGAAGGACATCACCGCCGGCAAGGCGAAGCCTGAAACGATGGGCGTCAAAGCGATTGATGATCTGACATTGGAAATCACGCTGAACAGCTCGACGCCGTACTTTCTCGAGCTTCTGACGCATCAGTCGGCCTATGGCATCAGTGAAGCGAATGTCACGAAGTTCGGCGCGGATTGGGTCAAGCCGGGCAACATGGTGTCGAATGGCGCATTCACGCTGGCGGAGTTCACGCCGAACGATAAGGTGAGGATTGTCAAGAATCCGAAATTTTATGACGCCGCCAGCGTCAAGCTCGATGTGGTCAACTATCTGACTGCGGAAGACCGCTCCGCCGCGATGAAACGGTTTGAAGCGGGGGAACTGGACTCTAACAACGATTTCCCCACCGAACAGCTGACCGAGCTGAAAGCCAAACTCGGCGATCAGGTGCGCATCAGCCCGCTGCTCGGCACTTATTATTACATTTTCAAAAGCCAGAAGGAGCCCTGGTCCAATCCAAAGCTTCGGCACGCCATCTCCAAGGCGATTGACCGCGATTATCTGGCGGAGAAAGTCTGGCAAAACGCCATGTTCCCGGCTTATTCCATGGTGCCCCCGGGCGTGGCCGGTTACACGACAAGCACGACGGACTATGCTGTCGCGGCGCAGCTGGACCGCGAAGACGAGGCGAAGAAACTGTTCACGGAGCTTGGCATTTCGCCGGAAAAGCCGCTGAAAATGGAGCTGCGCTTTAACACGTCGGACAATCACAAAAACACGGCGGTGGCCATTCAGGACATGCTGAAACCTTTCGGGTTCGAAGTGACGCTTCTCAACACCGACGGCAAGACGCACTACTCCTATCTTGAGCAGAAGGGCGACTTCGACGTGGCCCGCGCCGGCTGGAACGCCGACTACAAGGATCCGGCGACGTTCCTCGATCTTGGCAAGACGGGAGCAGGGAACAATTACGGCGAATATTCCAACAAGGAATATGACGATCTTTTAAGCGCCGCCGCCAGCGAGGCCGACCCGGCCAAACGCATGGCGCTGCTCTCAAGCGCCGAAGCGATCCTGATGCGTGATCTGCCGGTGATGCCGCTGCTCTATTACAGCAATCACTCAATTGTCTCGAGCAAGATCAAGGGCTTTGAGGACAACGTCATGGATATCCACCCGAGCCGCTTCATCAGCAAGGAATAGGCTGACAGGGCCGCTTTCTAAACGGAGGCGGCCCGCCATCCTTGCGGGGGCTATGCATGGTGAAATATGTGCTCAGGCGGCTGCTGACGGCTATTCCGACGCTGTTTGTCGTCGTCACGATGAGCTTTTTCCTGATGCGCCTCGCGCCCGGCGGGCCGTTCAATCAGGAAAAGGGCCTGATGCCTGTCATCAAGGCCAATCTGGAACGCGTCTATCATCTGGATGAGCCGCTCTGGAAACAGTACCTGTATTATCTCAATAATCTGGCGCACGGCGACTTGGGTCCAAGCTACGTATTGCCGGATTTCACTGTGGCGGAGCTGTTCCGAGTGGGACTTCCGGTGTCGATGCAGTTGGGCTTTTCCGCGTTGCTGCTGGCGCTTACTCTCGGCACTTTTCTCGGCGTGATTGGCGCGCTGCGGCAGAACAAGGCGGCCGACTATGCGGTCATCACGCTTGCCACCGCAGGCAGCACAATTCCGACCTTTGTCATCGCGCCTCTCATTCAAATCTACTTCGGCCTGACGCTGAAATGGCTGCCCATTGCCGGCTGGAATAACGGGGCGTTCCTGCATCAGGTCGGCCCGGTGCTGACGCTGTCGCTGCCCTATGTGGCGATATTCGCGCGGCTGATGCGCGGCTCGATGATCGAGGCGCTGCGCTCGAACCACATCAGGACAGCGAAGGCGATGGGCCTGTCGGACTGGTCCATCATTGTCCGCCACGCCATGCGCGGCGCTCTCTTGCCCGTCGTTTCCTTTGCCGGTCCTGCGGCGGCGGGCCTTTTAACGGGATCGGTCGTCGTCGAGACGATTTTTCAATTGCCGGGCGTAGGGCGCTATTTCATCGATGCGGCGATCAACCGCGATTACACGCTGGTGATGGGCACGGTGGTGCTGATCGCGGTTTTCACCATTCTGTTCAATCTCATCGTCGACATCATCTACGGCTTTATTGATCCAAGGGTGCGCTATGAATAGCGCAAAGGGCCGCTCGCTTTGGGCCGACGCCGCACGGCGCTTGTGGCTTAACAAAGCGGCGGTGCTGTCGATGGCCTATCTGGCGCTGATGACGGCGGTTTGCGTCATTGGCCCCTATTTCACCGGCCATGATTTCTCCACCGTCTATCAAACCTATGTCCGCGTGCCACCCAGCATCGCGCCTTATCCGCAGGCTGACGCAATTGAAGCGGAACTGAACGAATCCCTGAAGCGGGCGCGGGTGGAGGTGAAGGGCTGGGAGCGCAAGGAGGGAAGAGTGTTCGTCACTATTTCCGCCGACAAGCCGGTGGATGAGCGGACGGTGCGCTATCTCGACAGGTCGGACGCATTCGATGGCGCAAAGGTCGAGGAAAAATCAGCTGACGGGCTGACGCTGACCATGAGCGCCGCAGTGTCTGAAGAGCGGTTTCTGTTCGGCACTGACCCGAACGGCCGCGACATGCTGACCCGCACCTTTGTCGCCGGGCGCGTGTCGCTGGCCATCGGACTTCTGGCTGGCATGGTCGCTGTCAGCATCGGCGTGGCCTATGGCGCGTTTTCCGGCTTTATGGGCGGCCGCACCGACGAGGTGATGATGCGCATCGTCGATGTGCTTTATTCGCTGCCTTTCACCTTTTTCGTCATCATGCTGGTCGTGTTTTTCGGGCGCAATTTTGTGCTGATGTTTGTCGCGGTGGGCGCAGTGCTGTGGCTCGACATGGCGCGGATCGTGCGGGGGCAGACGCTGTCGATCAAGCGGCAGGAATATGTGCAGGCCGCCGAGGCGCTCGGGGTGGGGTGGCTCGGCATTCTGACCCGCCATATTGTGCCGAACATATTGGGGACGATCATCATCTATGTGACCCTGCTGGTGCCGCAGGTCATCATTCTGGAGAGTTTCCTCAGCTTCCTCGGCCTTGGCGTGCAGGAGCCGATGTCGAGCTGGGGCGTGCTGATATCACAAGGCGCGCGCAACATGGACGGCGCGCCGTGGCTGCTCATTGTGCCAAGCTTCTTTCTCACCTCGACGCTGTTTGCGCTGAATTTTCTCGGCGACGGAATGCGCGATGCGCTTGATCCGAAAGACAGGTGAAAGATGGCAGAGCCGGTGTTCAGCCTGAGAGATTTCAGCGTGTCGTTCGACACGCAGGACGGCGTTGTCGAGGCGGTGAAAAATGCCAGCCTTGACGTGTTTCCCGGCGAGACGCTGGCAATTGTCGGCGAATCTGGCTCTGGGAAAAGCCAGATGATGATGGGAGCGATGCGGCTTCTGGCGCAGAACGGCAGGGTTAGCGGAACCGCTTCTTTCCGGGGAACCAATCTTCTTGAGCTTTCGAAGCGGGAGCTGAACGAAATAAGAGGCCGGAAAATCACCATGATTTTCCAAGAGCCAATGACCTCGCTTGACCCGCTCTACACAATCGGCAGCCAGATTATTGAACCCATCCGCCGCCACCGGGGTGTTTCGGGAAAGGCGGCGCAGGCGCGGGCGCTGGAGCTTTTGAAGCTGGTGAAAATACCGGAGCCGGAGCAGCGGATGGATTGCTATCCGCACGAACTGTCCGGCGGGCAGCGGCAGCGTGTGATGATCGCCATGGCGATCGCCAACGAGACGGAGCTTCTGATCGCCGACGAGCCGACCACGGCGCTGGATGTGACAATTCAAGCGGAAGTGCTGGAGCTGCTTGCCGATCTGCAGAGGCGGCTCGGCATGGCGATGATTTTCATCACGCATGATCTCAATATCGTCAAACGCATTGCCGGACGGGTTATCGTCATGCGGCGCGGTGGGATTGTTGAGACGGGGACAGCCAAGGAGATTTTCGCCTCTCCCAAGCAGGCCTACACAAAGGCGCTGCTGGAGGCCGAGCCGACTGGCCGCAAAGCGCCGCCGGGAAAAAATGCCGCTGTGATGCTGGAGGGAAGGGATGTTCAGGTGACTTTCCATCTCGGCGGCGGCTGGGGCAGCGCGGCGAAGGAAATCAGGGCGGTTGACAAGGTGACGCTGTCCCTGCGCGAGGGGCAGACAATTGGAATTGTAGGTGAATCTGGCTCTGGAAAATCCACTCTGGCGCGGGCGCTGCTGCGGCTGGCGCCAAGCCGGGGCGAGATTGTTCTGGAAGGCCGGTCCATCACAAGACTGGACCGCAAAGCCATGCGGCCGCTGCGGGGCGAGGTTCAGATCGTTTTGCAGGACCCGTTCGGTTCCTTGTCGCCGCGCATGACCTGCGGAGAAATCGTCACCGAAGGGCTGTTGGTGCACGAACCGCAGATGAGCGCAGCCGAACGCGACCGCCGCGCCGTTGCGGCGTTCGAAGAGGTGCAGATGGACCCGGCGCTGCGCTGGCGTTATCCGCACGAATTCTCCGGCGGCCAGCGCCAGCGCATCGCCATCGCCCGGGCGATTATCCTGAAGCCGAGGATTGTCGTTCTGGACGAGCCGACCTCGGCGCTGGACCGGCAGGTGCAGAAACAGGTGGTGGACCTGCTCAAGAAGCTGCAGGCGGAGCACAATCTCGCCTATCTGTTCATCAGCCACGACCTTGCCGTGGTGCGCGCCATGAGCGACACCGTGATGGTGATGAAGGACGGCAAGGTGGTGGAGGCCGGGCCGACGGACGCGATCTTCGATGCCC
>JANMMM010000368.1:0-22011 GCA_031373225.1 Phyllobacteriaceae bacterium
CCCTCATCCGCCCTTCGGGCACCTTCTCCCCGCAAGATGCGGGGAGAAGGGAAAGCCGCCTATTCTTCCGTCCAAGCCCGCGCCGCCTTCCGCCGCCCAATCACATATAACCCGTCCGCCGCCACGCTCTCCCACTCTCCCGCCGACCCATCCGGCCAGGCCACGCGCAGTTCGGCTTTCTCCATCGCACCAAGCCCCACATGCACCCAGCCGCTCTGACCCGACGCGTGGCCGCCGCCTGAGGTTATCTCGCGCCGCATGATCTTGTCGCCGCGCTTCACTTCAAGCCACGCGCCGATGGCGTTCACATTGGGTGCGGGCTGGAGAAGCCGAACTTCGATCCAGTGGCCGGAAAGCTGGCTTGTATTGCGCCAGAGCTGCGCCTTGGACCAGCGGTTGACGACAACCAGATCGAGCATTCCGTCGAGATTGAAATCCGCGAGGGCCGCGCCGCGCGAGATTTCCGCGCTGGCGACACCGGCTTTGTCGCCGGCTTCCATGAATTTGCCGTCCGGCTGCTGGAGAAGCAGATTGTTCGGGTCCTCCCCCGCGAAGTCCGGCATTTTGGCGACATTGCCTTTTGCGATGAACAGGTCGGCGAGGCCGTCATTGTTGACGTCTTCAAACTGCGTGTGCCATGCGGTCGAAGGTTTCAAATCCTCGCCCATATAGGGGCGGTGCGCGGTGACGCCTTTGGGGAATGCAATGTCTTTGAAGTCCGGCTTCGTCACGCCCGGCGCGGGCGCGGCGAGAGTCTGCAGCTTGTTGTCGGCCATCGAGGTGAGGAAATATTCGGGGAAGCCGTCGAAATCCAGATCGTAGGACGCGACGCCCATCCCCCAGATGCGCAGCGGCTTCCAACCCTCTTCGGCGGTGTACAGCGCCGGGGCCTTGCCCGGATCGACATGCCAGAGCTGCTCCTGCCCGCCTTCGTAGTATTCGCGGTCGTTCGACACACGCAAGGACGGCGTCCCCGACCGGTTCCAGTCGGTGAACAGCATTGACAGCGCGCAGAAGCTCGGCTTCAGCGGCAGCGGCGGAGCGAACTTGCGCTGGTCCGCCAAGGGCCGGTGCAGCCAGTTGTCGGTGCACGAGCCCCAAGGGGAAATTTCCTCTGTGCGGTCAACATAATTGCCGATGGCGACCGTCGGCCAGGATGCGCCCTTTTCCCAGGTGGCGGCAAATGCGGTGGTCCAGGCGTCGCCGCCGTCAAAGCCCCATTCCTCGTTGGCGCGCTCGAACTGGCAGCCGCCCTTGCCTCGCATGATGAGGTTTTCGCCGACCCGCAGCAGCACGAGGTCCAAGATGCCGTCGCTGTCAATGTCGATGGGATAAGCGCCGGTGACCTTGTCGAATTCAAGCCCTCTCTTGAGCAGCTCAAACTTCAGCGCCCCGCCGCGCTTGCTGGCATTGCGGTAGAATTTTGACTGCGCGGACCCGCCGGCCAGCAGCATGTCGGAAAATCCGTCAGCATCGCAGTCGAACGCCGCGACGCCGCCGCCGACGGTGAATTCCCAATCGCCCTCATAGACATGATCGATCCCCGCCGCAGCGGTTTCCTCGCTGAATGAAGGCATAGGCGCGGCAGAGTCCGCAGCGCGCGCGGGCGCGGAAATGCAGGCGAGAATAACCGCGAGCAGTCGCGGCAGCAGGCTAGTCATGTATCAATTCCTCGTCTTCAATGCATTGGCATAGGCGCCGATGCAGCGCCCCTGCTCCAGCCCGCGCTCGATGGCGGCGCGGAAATGGATGCCGCCATACAGGCGCGAGATCCCCGCCTCCTCAGCGGCTGCGTTGAAGCTGGCAAAGGCGCGCGCCTTTACGCCGTCCTTCACATGCGTGGCATCCTCAAAGGCGAAATTTTCGCCGAAAAACTGCGTCAGCACAGCGGCCGCCGCCGCAGACTGGGTGGAGTGGCCGCTTGGATATTCCGGAAATGGCGGCGTGTTCAGCACGCTCTCCCATTTTGGGTCCATGGTGCGGCGGATGTATGTGACGGGGCGCAAGAGGTCATACTCGAACTTGGTCTGCCAGCAGCCGATGAACGAGTCCGCCAGCGTCACACCAAGCCGCGCCAAGACTTCGGCGCTGCGGTTCACATCCGCATTTTCCCGCTCAAGAATCTGCAGCGCGATTGACACCCAATGCCCGGGCGGCGTCGGTGACAGCATCGGATCATCCGACCAGAAGCGCGCGATGGCGCGCTGCTCTTGCGTCAGGCCATTCTTCACCTCAAAGACTTCCAGCGCCTGCTTATAAAACTCGGAGTCCTTGTCCTCGCTGTAGGCGGGCGGGGCGGGCAGCGGGCAGGCCTTGCCGTCCGGCATGGCGAAAGTGCGGTTTGTTCCCCATGCGGGCAGCAGCGGTTTCTGCTGCAGGGGGACAACGCTGGTTGGAACCCAGTTCGGCGCGCCCTTTGTCAGGTCATAGACGGCGGGGAAGCCGAGGTTTTCGACAGATGCGCCACCATCGTTCTGCGACCAGGCCAGTATGTGTCCGGCCACCGCTCTGCCATAGGCTTCGCTGCGCGTGGCGACATCGGCGGCAAGTCCGGATGATGTTTCGGAGCGCAGCTTCGCGCCGAGCCGCTCCATGACGCGCTGGCCCGTCGGGCCTGTGTTGGAAAAAAAGCCTCTGACCGCCGTTTCCAAGGCGGCGTTCAAGACTGCCGCTTCGTCATATTTTTCGCCCGCCCCGCGCAGGGGCACAGCCTGCAGCGCGTTCAGCTGGCCCGCGAGCGAATTGAGCCCGCCCGCTCCACCGGCCGCAGCCTCAAAAGCGGTGACGCCGAGATAGGCCAAGGTCCGGCTGGCGACGGGCGGCGAATAGGTCGCGGTGTGGCGGGTCAGTTCAAGCGCAACTTTATACCAGGTCCGCAGCACTTGCTCCGGTGGCTTTCTTTCCGCCCAAACCGCTCCGGGAGAAGTCAGGAACGCAGCGGCCATTGCCGCTATCATCACTCTGCGCGAGACACTCATTCGAGAAAAGCCGCCACGTTTTTTCGCGCCCTTCAGGCCGCTTCGCGCAATGCGCCCGGTCCCGGCACCGCGCCTTTCGGGCACTTGCCGGCAATGATCATGCCGAGGACTTCGTCGCCCGTCACATCCTTGACATGGGCGGTGCCGACAACTTTGCCGTTTTTCATGACGCAGACGCGGTCGGCCAGATCAAACACGTCGTGGATGTCGTGGCTGATGAGGAAGATGCCGATGCCGTCCGCCTTCAGCTGCTTGATAAGCTCGCCGACCTGCGCCGTCTCCTGCGGCCCGAGCGCCGCCGTCGGCTCATCCATGATGAGGATGCGGGCGTTGAAAAGGATGGCGCGGGCGATGGCCACCGACTGGCGCTGGCCGCCGGACAGTTTGTTGACCGGCTCCTTGAAGCGGCGGAAGTTAGGGTTGAGCCGCCCCATGACTTTTCGCGCCTCGGCCTCCATTGCCACATCGTCCAGCGTTCCAAGGGCGGTTTTCAGTTCGCGGCCCAGATAGAGATTGGCGGCGGCGTCGATGTTATCGGCAAGCGCCAGCGTCTGGTAGATCGTTTCAATCCCGTAAGCCTTGGCGTCGCGCGGATTGTTGATTGACGCTTCCACGCCATCGATGAATATCTGGCCATGGTCGCGCTTGTAGGCGCCGGACAGCATTTTGATCAGCGTCGATTTCCCGGCGCCATTGTGGCCGAGCAGAGCGACCACTTCACCCGGATAGAGGTCAACACTGGCATGATCGACCGCCCTGATGCCGCCAAACGCGATGGAAATATCGCGCATGTCCACCAAGGGTGCTCCACTTTTCTGACCGGCAGCAGCCGCCTGATTTGACTGTGACATGTCTGCCTCCCTCACTTCACACGCTTGCGGTAAATCTGGTCGAGCCAGACGGCCAATACGAGAACCGACCCGACGACAATATCTTTGAAGGCGGAGTCAAAGTTCAGGAGCGTCATGCCCGACTGCAGCGACTGCATAAACAGCGCGCCGAGCAAGGCGCCGTAGATCGTGCCGATGCCGCCCGCCAGCGACGTGCCGCCGATGACCGCCGCCGCGATGACAGCCAGTTCGTTCAATGTGCCAAGCGCCGTGGTGGCAGCTTCAAGACGCGAGGACGAAATGATTGACGAAATCGCCACAAGCGCGCCCATCAGCATGAAGACTTTGACCGTGAGCTTGCGCGTGTTGATGCCGGCGAGCTCCGCCGCTTCGGGATTGCCGCCGACCGCGAACACGTAGCGGCCAAAAGTGGTTCGGGTGGTGATGAAAGTCATGGCCAAGCCGACCCCCAGTGCGATCAGCACCGGCAGCGCATAGCCGGTGTAGTAGACCAGACCATCCGTGCAGCGCACGATTTTTTCCGCCGCCATGCAGATGGCTTGACCGTCTCTGTCCTCAATTCCCACTGGGATAGCGACTTTGTTGGCGACCGCGTAATTCTCAATCAGTTTCGGCGCCCATGCATAAGAGTTGACAATATGCGTGATGCCGAGGACAGCAGCGCTGCCGACGATGCCGAGCAGCCATTCGGCCCAGACCGGACGCAGCGGAAATTTGAACCGCAGCCGGTTGCGGCGCTCATTGATGATCGCGAACGCGACGCCGAAGCAGCCGATTGCGGCGAGCGCCCAACTCCAGAACGGCCCCAGCGAGGCGAGCGGATTGTTGCCGCCGATCAGATTGTATGTTTTGTCGAGCGGCGCGACCGTCACGCCGCTCGCGACAAGAAAGCCGACGCCATTGTAGGCGATGAGTCCGCCAAGGGTGACAATGAAGGAGGGAATATTGCCATAGGCGACCAGCACGCCATTGAACCAGCCGATCAGTGTGCCGAGCAAAAGGGCGGCGAGCACGGCGATGATCCAGATCAAACCATTGCCGACGCCCAAAGTCGGCCCAAGATAAAACACCTGCAACACGCCGGTTGAAATTGCCACGAGACTGAGCATTGAACCGACCGAAAGGTCGATGTGGCGCATCACGATGATGAGGACCATGCCGGTCGCCATGACGGCGATTGATGAGGTCTGGACCAAGAGGGTCGACAGGTTGCGGTAGGTCAGGAATGCGCCGCCGAACAGGCCTTCGTTCGGGCGCAGGATGCCGCTGTAAATGTCAAACCCTATCCAGATGACCAGCAATGCCGCGATCATGCCGAGCATGCGCGTGTCGATTTCGGTCGCTCTCAAGAACCGGGTCAGCGCGCCGTCGTCGCTCGCGGCTGGATTCAGACTGGTGTCGCTGCTCATCGTCGTGCTCGCCTCCCAAACGATTCAAGACAAACTATGCTAGCCGCAAAAATGGCCGCGCCGTCTGTCACAGTGGCGCGGCCAATTCACTATTTGGCAGACCGGGGGTGATTAGCCACAGGCCGGATTTGTGCCAGCCGCAACACCGGCGCAGACAACGTCCTTCGACACCCAGCCAGCGTCAATCACTTCATTGAGCTTGTCTTTGGTGATCGGGTTCGGAGCCAGCAGGATTGCGTTGACTTCAACTTTCTTGGCGCCGCCGGCAAACTTGATGGCGCCTGGCAGTGTTGCAGCATCGGCGCCGCCTGCAATGGCGACAGCGGCTTCAGCGGCAACCTTGCCCAATGCACGGGCGTCTTTCCAGACGGACACGGTTTGGGTGCCGAGGGCGACGCGGTTGAGAGCGGCATGATCGCCGTCTTGACCGGAGACCGGCACAGTGCCGGCTAGGCCCTGCGCGTTCAGCGCGGCGACAACGCCGGACGCCATGCCGTCGTTTTCTGAGACGACAGCGTCGATCTTGTTGCCGTTTGCCGTCAGGCACTGCTCCATGTTCTTCTGGGCATTGTCCGGCTTCCAGCCGTCGGTGAATGTCTCACAGACGTTCTTGATCTTGCCGCCATCCATGTTTTCCTTGAGCACTTCCATAATGCCCTCGAAAAGGAACGTCGCGTTCGGATCGCCCTTGTCGCCCTTGATGAATGCGTAGTTGCCCTCAGGCTTGACCGCGAGGATTTCCTTGGCCATCAGACGGCCGACGCCGACATTGTCAAACGTGACGTAAAGCGCGTTCGGATCTTCGACGAGAACGTCATAGGAAATCATTTTGACGCCTGCGTCGCTGGCAGATTTGAAGGACGGCAGGATGGCGTCGCTGTCGAATGCGACAACGAGAATGACGTCAACCTTCTGCGAGATCAGGCCTTCGATATCGGCGGCCTGCTTCTGCGCTGAGCCTTGAGCATCCGTGGAGATGTATTTGTCGCCGGCAGCCTCAACAACGGCTTGAATGGCGGCTTCATCGGTCTTCCAGCGCTCTTCCTGGAATGTTTTCCACGAAACGGCTATTGTCTTGTCCTTGGCAAGCGCGGCGCTTGTGTAGGACATTGCAAGCACAGCGCCCAAGAGCGCGGCGGTCAGTTTCTTCATGTGATCCTCCCGAGTGCCGTTCAGGCACGAATTTCTGTTCAGTCCGTGTGTTCCCGATGCTAAAACAACGTTGATAGCATCAGGGAGCGTCTCTTTTAATTCGAGGCCCGAAATAATGAGTGACTCAGAATTAATCCTGTGTCAACATCCATTTCAGCAGGCTCCATTTGAGCCTGCGCCACATTCAAAATAAAATCAACAGGGTGTGGCAGGAGGAGAGACGGTGCAGCAGAAAGCGGGGTCTGATCTCGTGCGCAGGCAGAACCGGGGCGTGGTGATTTCCGCGCTGCGCCGGCGCGGACGGCTGTCACGCACGGAACTGTCGACCGAGACAAGCCTTTCGCCATCAACGGTTTCAGCCATCACGTCTGATCTCCTGTCGGAAGGAGCCGTGCTGGAAATCCGCGAGCCGGACGCGTCGCTGATCAAGCGCGGTCGGCCGCAGATTGCGCTGGCGCTCAATCCGGCGCGGGCTGTGATCGCCGCCGTGGAGCTTTCGCTGAACCGGCTGTCGGTCACCATCGCCGATTATGCCGGGAGCATTCTGGCCGAAAAGGCGGCGAGCTTTGACACGGCGTCCGTCAGTTCCGCCGAGACACTGACGCGGATGACGGGCGCGATACGCGGCTGTCTGGAGCCGGTCGCATCCGAACTTTCCGCCATTGTCGTCGCTGTGCAGGGCCGCACCGACGCCAAGGGACGGGATCTTTTATGGTCGCCGATCTCGCCGGGCCGCGATGTGCAGCTGGCGGACGTGCTGGAGGCGGAGTTCAGCGCGCCGGTGACAATCGCCAATGACTGCTCGATGATCGCGGCGGCGCTCCGCTGGCGGGACAGCGCGCGTTACGGGCGGGACTTTCTCGCCGTGCTGCTGTCGCACGGCATCGGCATGGGACTGTATCTGAACGGCAGACTGTTTTCCGGCACGCGCTCGTCCGCCGCCGAGTTCGGCCACATGCAATTTAAGGCCGGCGGGGCGCTTTGCCGCTGTGGCGCACGGGGCTGCATAGAGGCCTATGCCGGCGACTACGCCATCTGGCGCGCCGCACAGGGCCAGCCCGAAGACACGCTGCCGCCCGTTGATCTGACGGCGGTGAACATGCGGGCGCTGGCCGAACGGGCCCGCGCCGCTGATGGGCGCGAGCGGCAGGCTTACCGGCAGGCGGCGGCGGCGCTTGGGCATGGGCTGTCTAGTCTGTTCGCGCTGATTGATCCGGTGCCCGTCGCTTTTGTCGGTTCAGGCACGGCGGCGTTTGATATTATGAAGCCGGATATCGAGGCGGCGGTTCAGAATTCAAACGCCGGCGCCTATGAAAACCTGTTCGACTTTGACCTCTTTGATTCCGAGACGCCGCTGATACAGCTTGGCTCCATCATGACTGCGCTTCAGTCGGTCGACGAGCAGATCACCAGCGGCGGCGAAGCGATCGAGGGTTTGTTTCAAACCAATTGGAGGGCCATTGTATGAGCTTTTACCTCGGCATTGATCTTGGAACATCGTCGGTCAAGCTGCTCTTGATCGGCGCGGACCAGGCCATTATCGGCTCATCACATGCGCCGCTTGACGTGCAGAGGCCGCATCCCGGCTGGTCGGAGCAGGATCCCGCAAGCTGGCTGACCGCCACGGAAGCGGCGATGGAAGAACTGAAGAGACAACACTCAGGCGAATTGGCGGCCGTCTCGGGCATCGGCCTGTCGGGCCACATGCACGGCGCGACTTTGTTGAACGCATCCGGCAATGTGCTGCGCCCCTGCTTGCTCTGGAATGACACGCGCTCCTTCGCCGAGGCTGCGGAGCTCGACGCACAGCCGATTTTCCGCCACCTCACCGGCAACATCGTGTTTCCCGGCTTCACCGCGCCGAAAGTGCTTTGGGTTGCCCGGCATGAACCGGCGGTTTTTGCCGACACCGCCAAGGTGCTCTTGCCCAAAGACTATCTGCGGCTCTGGCTGACCGGCGAATATGTGTCTGAAATGTCGGATGCGGCGGGGACGTCCTGGCTGGATGTCGGCAAGCGGGATTGGGATGCGTCGCTGCTTGCGGCCACTGGCTTGAGTCTTTCGCACATGCCGTCGCTGGTCGAAGGCACAGAAGTAAGCGGAAACTTACGCAAGGAACTTGCAGTGCGCTGGGGCATGACAGGAAAGATCGCCGTCGCGGGCGGCGCGGGCGACAATGCGGCCTCGGCCTGCGGCATGGGAACCGTCGCCCCGGGGACGGCGTTCGTGTCACTCGGCACATCCGGTGTGCTGTTTGCCTCAAACGAGGCCTACCGGCCCAATCCCGCAAGCGCGGTGCACGCATTCTGCCACGCCATTCCAAACACCTGGCATCAGATGGGGGTCATCCTGTCGGCGACGGATTCATTGAACTGGCTGGCCGGAATCACCGGACGCGATGCGGCGGGTTTGACGAGCCACTTCGGTGAAACCCTGCAAGCGCCCGGACCGGTGACATTCCTGCCTTACTTGTCGGGAGAGCGCACGCCCCATAATGACGCGGCAATCCGCGGTGCGTTCGCCGGGCTTGGCCATGAAAGCGATGTTGACGCTTTGGCAAAAGCCGTGATGGAGGGCGTTGCGTTTGCCGTGCGCGACTGTCTGGACGCGCTCAGTGCCGCCGGGACGAAATTGACGCGGGTGACTGCCATAGGCGGCGGATCGCGTTCGCTTTACTGGCTTAAAGTCATTGCCACGGTCTTGAACATCCCCGTCGATGTCCCCGCAGAGGGCGATTTCGGCGCGGCCTTTGGCGCGGCACGGCTGGGGCTGATCGCCGCGACGGGCGCCGACCCGCTCGCCGTCTGTGCGCCGCCGAAAACGGCGCGGACCATCGAACCGGACGCTTCCCTGACCCAAGCCTTTCACGACGCGCATCAGCGCTACAAACATCTGTATCCAGCCATTGAAGGAGCACTCAATTGAGCACCGGTTTTTTCGGCGACATCGCGCCAGTCAAATTCGAAGGCCCGGATTCAACCAATCCCCTCGCCTTCCGCCACTACAATCCCGACGAAATGGTCATGGGCAAGCGGATGGAGGAGCATCTGCGCTTCGCCGTCGCCTACTGGCATTCATTTGCATGGCAGGGCGGCGATCCCTTTGGCGGGCAGACATTCGAGCGGCCCTGGTTCGGCGACACGATGGACCATGCGCGGCTGAAGGCGGATGTGGCGTTTGAGCTGTTCCAGATATTGGGAACGCCTTTCTACGCTTTCCACGACGCCGACGTGCGCCCCGAAGGCGCGACATTCGCCGAGAGCCGCAGGAATCTGGAGGCAATTATCGATATTTTCGCTGAAAAGCAAAACAAGACCGGCGTCAAGCTGCTCTGGGGCACGGCGAACCTGTTCTCGCACCGCCGCTTCATGTCCGGCGCTTCCACTAATCCAGACCCGGATGTCTTCGCATGGTCCGCCGCGACGGTGAAGAGCTGCATGGACGCGACGAAGAAGCTCGGCGGCGCCAATTACGTCCTTTGGGGCGGGCGCGAGGGCTATGAGACGCTGATCAACACCGATCTCGCCCGCGAGGACGCGCAGATGGGGCGGTTTCTCAATCTCGTTGTCGAATACAAGCACAAGATTGGCTACGAGGGCGCGATCCTGATTGAGCCGAAGCCGCAGGAGCCTTCCAAGCATCAGTATGATTATGATGTCGCGACCGTTTACGGCTTTCTCAAACGCCACGGGCTTGAGAAGGAAGTGAAGGTCAATATCGAAGTCGGCCATGCCGTGCTCGCCGGCCACTCGTTCGAACATGAGATCGCCATGGCCACCTCGCTCGGCATACTCGGCTCGGTCGACGCTAACCGCAACGATTACCAGTCCGGCTGGGACACGGATCAGTTTCCCAACAATGTGCCGGAAATGGCGGTGGCCATGTATTACATCTTGAAGAGCGGCGGCCTGAAAACCGGCGGCTTCAATTTCGATTCAAAGATCCGCCGCCAGTCGATTGAGCCCGTCGACCTCATCCACGGCCATGTCGGCGGCATGGATGTCTGCGCCCGCGCCCTGAAAGCGGCGGCGAAGATGATCGAGGACAATGTCTGGGGCGCCTATGTCGAAGAGCGCTACGCGGGCTGGAATTCCGCTGAAGCCAAGGCGATGCTCTCCGGCAAACGGTCGCTGGCCGAGATTGCCGAGCGGGTCGAGGCGCAAGGTGTCAATCCGAAACCGCGCTCCGGCGGGCAGGAATATCTGGAGAATGTCATCAACCGCTATGTCTGACCTATAAGACATGTCCCGCAGGTCACACATTCTTGCATGGCTGCACTGATTTTGCCGCTCTTGCTGTGCGAATATAAAACATCTGATACTCGGCGCAGGAATAGAAACTGCGCCGAATCAGCTTTTTAGCTTGTGCCAAATTTGACGCGCGAATAAGAATCAAATCGATTTAGCACGGGAACGTCATGACTTTCATTGCAAAGAACCTGGAAGCGATTTCCATTTCCGAAGCGCGGGCGCGCAACGAGCTTTCGGGGAAAATACTCGAAAAGCTGATGTATTCGATCGGCAAGGACACCAGCGCCGCCAAGCCGCATGACTGGACCACGGCCACGATCCTTGTCATCCGTGACAAAATCATCGACCAATGGATGAAGTCCACCAAGGAAGTCTACAAAACCGGCGGCAAGCGGGTCTATTACCTGTCGCTGGAATTCCTCATCGGTCGGCTGATGCGCGATGCGATTTCCAATCTCGGCTTGATGCAGGAAGTGTCGGACGCGCTGAAGTCGCTTGGCGTTGATCTCGACATGATTGCCGAGCTGGAGCCGGACGCCGCGCTCGGCAATGGCGGGCTTGGCCGGCTCGCGGCCTGCTTTATGGAGAGCATGGCGACAGTCGGCATCCCGGCCTATGGCTATGGCATCCGCTATGTGCACGGCCTGTTCCGGCAGGAGATCCATGACGGTTGGCAGGTGGAGCTGCCCGAGACTTGGCTGCAACACGGCAATCCATGGGAATTCGAGCGGCGCGAGAGCAATTACGAAGTTGGCTTTGGCGGCTCCGTGGCCGCGATTGAAAGCGATGACGACGCGGTCGCCGATGCGGACTCCAATGACGACCGCCACGAGTGGAAACCATCCGAACGCGTCATCGCGGTGGCTTACGACACGCCGGTGGTTGGCTGGAAGGGCAAGCGAGTCAACACGCTGCGGCTCTGGGAAGCGCAGCCGATCGATGCGATCAAATTAGACGCCTTCAATTCCGGCGACCATATCGGCGCGCTGAATGAGAGCAACAAGGCCGGGCTGATTACCCGCGTGCTTTATCCTGCGGATTCAACGCCCGCCGGACAGGAACTGCGCCTGCGGCAGGAATATTTCTTTGTGTCGGCGTCGCTCCAGGACATATTGCGCCGCCATCTGCAGCAGTATCCGGACTTTCTCAATCTGCCGGACAAAGTCGCTATTCAGTTGAATGACACGCATCCGGCGGTCGCCGTGCTGGAACTCATGCGGCTCCTGACGGACTCACACGGCATCAAATGGGACAAGGCGTGGGAGATTTGCAAGGGCACATTTAGCTATACGAACCATACACTGCTGCCCGAGGCGCTTGAAACCTGGCCGGTGCATCTGTTTGAGCGGATGCTGCCGCGCCACATGCAGATTCTTTACGCGATCAACGCAAAGATCATCACCGAAGCGCGCCGCGAGCGCGGGTTCAACGACCAGCAGGTGCAGGCCATCTCGCTGATTGACGAATCCCATGGCCGCCGCGTGCGTATGGGGCCGCTGGCCTTTGTCGGCTCGCATTCGATCAACGGCGTTTCGGCGCTGCACACAGACCTGATGAAAAAAACGGTGTTCGCCGATCTGCACAAGCTTTATCCGGACCGGATCAACAACAAGACCAACGGCATCACGCCGCGCCGCTGGCTGAACGGCTGTAATCCGGGCCTGACAAATCTCATCCGCGAAGCAATCGGCGACGAATTCCTCGACGATGCGGAAGGATTGAGCGCGCTGGAGCCATTTGCCGAGGACGCGGGTTTCCGCGCCAAGTTCGCGGCGGTCAAACACGCCAATAAGGTGCGCCTGGCCGCTTTGGTGCGCCAGCGCACTGGCATCAAGATCGACCCGAAGGCGCTGTTCGACATCCAGATCAAGCGCATCCATGAATACAAGCGGCAGCTGCTCAATATTATCGAGACGGTGGCGCTGTACGACGCGATCCGCTCGCAGCCGCACCGCAACTGGGCGCCGCGCGTTAAATTCTTCGGCGGCAAGGCGGCGCCGACCTATCACAACGCCAAGATTATTATTAAGCTGGCTAATGATGTCGCCAAAGTCGTCAACGCCGATCCGGCGGTGCGCGGTCTGCTGAAGGTGGTCTTTGTGCCAAACTACAATGTCTCGACCGCCGAGATCATGATCCCGGGCGCAAATCTGTCCGAGCAGATTTCGACAGCGGG
This sequence comes from Phyllobacteriaceae bacterium, assembly GCA_031373225.1. Taxonomy (GTDB): domain Bacteria; phylum Pseudomonadota; class Alphaproteobacteria; order Rhizobiales; family Rhizobiaceae; genus JANOYJ01. The sequence goes on from JANMMM010000368.1 coordinate 12,817, forward strand.
TCTCGAGGCCTCCGGCACGGGCAACATGAAATTTGCCTTGAACGGCGCGATCACCATCGGCACGCTGGACGGCGCCAATGTTGAAATCCGCGAACATGTCGGCGACGACAATATCTTCATCTTCGGCCTGACCGCCGAGCAGGTCGCCGAGCTGCGGGTGAATGGCTACACACCGCGCGCTGTGATCGAAGCGTCGCAGCCGCTTTCCGAAGCGCTGTCGCAGATCGCCTCCGGCGTCTTCTCGCCCGACGATGTCAACCGCTACAAGGACATGGTGCAGGGTCTTTATGACCATGACTGGTTCCTCGTCGCCGCCGACTTCGACGCTTATTTCGCCAAGCAGCGGCAGGTTGACAGGGTCTGGGGCGAGCAGCAGGAATGGAACCGGATCGCCATTCTCAACACCGCGCGGGTCGGATGGTTCTCGTCGGACCGCACAATCCGTCAGTACGGCAAGGAAATATGGAACGTCAGCGGAAAATAACGGCTTGTGGGATTTGAAGATTCAAGGCTAGCATATTGCTTGGGAGGCAATCGTCGATGGCTGAACGGAAAACTGCGGCAAAGGCGAAGGCGGGCAGACAGCCCGGCTCCTTCCATCTCCATGGGGACTCGGTGCAGGCCGTCATTGACGGCCGTCACACTGATCCGTTTTCCGTCATGGGCATGCACGAATCCGAAGGCGGCTTCATCGCCCGCGCCTTTGTGGCGGATGCCGACGCCCTTGAGGCATTCACCCTCTCCGGCGAGTCCTGCGGTGTGCTTGAACGGCGTCACGATGCGGGTTTCTTTGAGGGAAAGCTGAGCGTCACCAAGCGCCAGCCGCTGCGCTATCATGCGAAAAACGGCAGCGGCGAATGGGATTTCAAGGACCCCTATTCGTTCGGGCCGGTGCTCGGACCGATGGATGATTATTACATCGCCGAAGGCTCGCACCTGCGCCTGTTCGACAAAATGGGCGCGCATGTCATGGACCATGAGGGCGCGACTGGCGTGCACTTCGCCATGTGGGCGCCCAATGCCAGCCGCGTCTCGGTGGTTGGCGACTTCAACTACTGGGATGGACGCCGCCATGTGATGCGGCTGCGGCGTGACACGGGCGTCTGGGAAATATTCGCGCCGGACGTTCCCGCCGGCACGGCCTATAAATACGAGATCACCTCGTCGAGCGGCGATATCATGCCGCTCAAGGCCGATCCTTACGCGTTCAAATCCGAAATGCGGCCGCAGACGGCTTCCGTTGTCGAGCACACATGGACGCAGGAATGGGGAGACAAGGGGCACCGCGATTTCTGGGCCAGCGTTGATCCGAGGCGGACGGCAATTTCGATTTATGAAGTCCATGCCGGCTCATGGCAGCGGCATGAGAATGGCGACTTTCTGTCTTGGGACGAGTTGGGCGACAAGTTGATCCCCTATGTCGTGGACATGGGCTTCACACATATCGAATTCCTGCCCATCTCAGAGCATCCCTATGATCCGTCCTGGGGCTACCAGACGACCGGCCTCTATGCGCCCTCCGCCCGCTTCGGCGACACGGCGGGTTTCGCGCGCTTTGTCGATGGCGCGCACCGGGCCGGCGTCGGCGTCATCCTCGACTGGGTGCCGGCGCATTTTCCAACCGATGCGCACGGCCTGTCGCGTTTTGACGGGACAGCGCTGTATGAGCACGCCGATCCGCGCCAGGGCTTCCACCCGGACTGGAACACGGCGATCTATAATTTCGGCCGCAAGGAAGTGCGGTCGTTCCTGATCAACAATGCGCTTTATTGGGGCGAGAAATATCACCTCGACGGACTGCGCGTCGATGCGGTGGCCTCGATGCTCTATCTCGATTATTCGCGCAAACAGGGCGAATGGGTGCCGAACCAGTATGGCGGGCGCGAGAATCTGGAGGCGGTGAGCTTCCTGCAGGAAACCAACAAGGCGGTCAATGGCTCGTACCCCGGCTTCATGATGATCGCCGAGGAATCCACCGCATGGCCGAAAGTGTCAGGTCCTGTGCATGACGGCGGCCTTGGCTTCGGTTTCAAGTGGAACATGGGCTTCATGCATGACACGCTCGCCTATATGCAGCGCGAACCGGTCTACCGCAAACATCATCACAACGAGCTGACCTTTGGCCTGCTCTACGCCTTCACAGAAAACTTCGTGCTGCCGATCTCGCATGACGAAGTGGTGCATGGCAAAGGCACGCTGTTGACCAAGATGGCGGGTGACGACTGGCAGAAGTTCGCCAATCTGCGCGCCTATTACGGTTTCATGTGGGGCTATCCCGGCAAGAAACTGCTGTTCATGGGGCAGGAGTTTGCCCAGCGCGCTGAATGGAGCGAGGCGAAATCACTTGACTGGTATGTGCTGAACTATCCGCAGCACGAGGGCATGCGGCTTCTGGTGCGCGACCTCAACCATCTCTACCGGTCGGTCCCGGCGCTGCATGCGCGGGACTGCGAGCAGGAAGGGTTTCAATGGCTGGTCGGCGATGACAGCGCCAACTCGGTCTTCGCCTGGCTGCGCTCCGCGCCGGGCGAGAAGCCTTGCATGGTGGTCACCAATTTCACGCCGGTGCCGCGCGAGAATTACAAAATCCCGCTGCCGGTCTCCGGCCGCTGGGTCGAGCGCTTCAACTCCGACGCCGCAGTCTATTCCGGCAGCGGCAAGGGCAATGGCGGCGAGGTCCGCGCGGTCAAGGGCGACTTTAAGGGGTTTGCGGCAAGCGCCGAGTTCCTGCTGCCGCCGCTGGCGACAATGATTTTCGAGTTTGATATCTGAGTTCCGGTTTTTGGGAGAGGACCTTATGGAAAGACGTTTTGAACAGCCGCTGGCCCGTGACACGATGGCCTATGTGCTTGCCGGAGGGCGCGGCAGCCGATTGATGGAAATGACCGACGTGCGCGCCAAGCCGGCGGTCTATTTCGGCGGCAAGAGCCGCATCATCGACTTCGCCCTGTCCAACGCGCTGAATTCCGGCATCCGCCGCATCGGCGTCGCCACGCAGTATAAAGCGCATTCGCTGATCCGCCATCTGCAGCGCGGCTGGAACTTTTTCAGGCCTGAGCGGAATGAGAGTTTCGACATATTGCCCGCCTCGCAGCGCGTCTCGGAAGACCAGTGGTATGCGGGCACGGCGGACGCGGTGTTTCAGAACATCGACATCATCGAGTCTTATGCGCCGAAATACATGGTGATCCTGGCGGGCGACCATATCTACAAGATGGACTATGAGCTGATGCTGCGCCAGCATGTGGATTCAGGCGCGGACGTGACGGTCGGCTGTCTTGAAGTGCCGCGCATGGAGGCGGTCGGCTTTGGCGTCATGCATGTCGATGAGCAGGACCGAATTCTGCACTTTGTCGAAAAGCCGAAGGATCCCCCCGGCATTCCCGGCCAGCCAGACATGGCGCTCGCCTCGATGGGCATCTATGTTTTCGAGACGAAATTCCTGATTGACCAGCTGAAGCGCGACGCGGCGGAAAAGGGATCAAGCCGCGATTTCGGCAAAGACCTTATTCCCCATATCGTGACCAACGGCAAAGCCTATGCGCACCGGTTCAACAAGAGCTGCGTGCGCTCGGAGTTTGAGACCAAGTCCTACTGGCGCGATGTCGGAACGGTGGACGCCTATTGGGAAGGCAATCTCGACCTCACCGACATCACGCCGGAGCTTGACCTCTACGACCGCGACTGGCCGATCTGGACCTATGCGGAAATCAAGCCGCCGGCAAAATTCATCCATGACGAAGACGGAAGGCGCGGCTCGGCGGTCTCCTCGCTCGTGTCGGGCGACTGCATTGTCTCCGGCTCAAGCCTGAAGCGCTCGCTTTTGTTCACCGGCGTCAGGGCAAATTCGTATTCCTCGCTGAACGAGGCGGTGGTATTGCCGGACTGTGTGATCGGCCGCCACGCCAAGCTGAGCAAAGTGGTGCTGGACCGGGGCGTCATTATTCCGGACGGGCTGGTCATTGGCGAAGACGCGGAACTTGACGGCAAGCGTTTCCGCCGCACCGACAAAGGTGTCTGCCTTGTCACCCAGTCAATGATCAACCGTCTTGGGATGTGAGGCATGAAGGTCCTGTCCGCCGCGTCTGAAGTCTACCCGCTGGTGAAAACCGGCGGGCTGGCCGATGTCGCCGGCGCGCTTCCGGGCGCACTGGCGCAGCATGGCGTTGAGATGCGCACGCTGATGCCGGGCTACCGCGCCGTCATCGCCGCGCTGAAAGACATTGCGCCAGTGCACCACTATCCAGCGCTGTTCGGCGGCGAGGCGACGATCCTGTCCGGCAAGGCGGGCGGGCTTGACCTGTATGCGCTCGACGCGCCGCATCTGTTCGACCGCGACGGCGGACCCTATGGCGACGCTTTGGGCAAGGACTGGCCGGACAATTGGATGCGCTTTGCGGCGCTCTCGAAAGCCGCCGCCGACATTGCCGAGGGTGTGGTTGCCTCCTTTGTGCCGGACATTGTCCATGCCCATGACTGGCAGGCGGCGCTTGCGCCGGCCTATCTGAAATATGGCAAGGCGCATGCGACGCCGTCGGTGATGACCGTGCATAACCTCGCCTTCCAGGGCCAGTATGCGGGCGACATTTTCCCGGCGCTGGGCCTGCACGAAAGCGCCTATTCGGTGGACGGCGTCGAATATTACGGCGGCGTCGGATATTTGAAGGCTGGACTCCAGTGTTCCTGGGCGATCACCACGGTCAGCCCGACCTATGCGCAGGAAGTCCGCACGCCGGAATTCGGCATGGGCCTCAACGGCCTCATCAACGCGCGGCAGGGCCAGGTGCACGGCATTGTCAACGGCATTGACGCCGATGTCTGGAACCCGGAGACAGACGCGCGCATCGCCAAAAAATATTCCGCCGAGAGCATGGCGGGCCGCGAGGCCAACCGCAAAGCGCTGGCGAAGAAATTCAAACTCGACGACGGCGACGGGCCGGTCTTCGCCATTGTCAGCCGTCTGACCTGGCAGAAGGGTCTGGACCTGCTTGCGGGCTCGCTCGACCGCATCGTGCAGATGGGCGGACGCCTTGCCATTCTCGGCTCCGGCGACGCCGCCATCGAAGGCGCGCTGCTCGCAGGCGCGGCGCGGCACCGCGGCAAAGTCGGCATTGTCATCGGCTATGACGAAGCGCTGTCGCATCTGATGCAGGCGGGCGCGGATGTCATTCTCATCCCGTCGCGCTTCGAGCCCTGTGGCCTCACCCAGCTCTACGGTCTGCGCTATGGCTGCATTCCTCTGGTGGCGCGCACCGGCGGCCTCGCCGACACGGTGATCGACGCCAATGACGCGGCGCTTTCGATGGGCGTCGCCACCGGCATTCAGTTCTCGCCGGTTGACACCGGCCCGATGCTCGACGCGATCGGCCGCGCCGTCCAGCTGTTCCGCGACAAGCCCGTCTGGAAGCAGATGCAGCAGGCGGCGATGCGCGGCGACGTCAGCTGGGCCCGCAGCGCGGCGGCCTATGCCAGCCTTTACCGTTCCCTTTTGAAGCAGTGAGTTCCTTATGCAGCTGTTTGTGAAAACCACGCCGTTCCAAGACCAGAAGCCCGGCACCTCGGGGCTGCGCAAAAAAGTGCCAGTGTTCGCGCAGAGGAATTACGCCGAGAATTTCATCCAGTCGGTGTTCGACTCGCTGGACGGGTTCAAGGGCGAGACCCTGGTGATTGGCGGCGACGGGCGCTATTATAACCGCGAGGTCATCCAGACCGCCATCAAGATGGCGGCGGCCAATGGGTTCGGCAAAGTGCTGGTCGGCAAAGGCGGCATCCTGTCCACCCCTGCCGCATCCAATGTCATTAGAAAATACCACGCGTTCGGCGGCCTGATTCTCTCCGCCAGCCACAATCCCGGCGGGCCGAACGAGGATTTCGGCATCAAATACAATATCGGCAATGGCGGCCCCGCGCCGGAGAAAATCACCGACGCGATTTTTGCGCGCACCAAAGTGATCGACCAGTACCAGACCGTTGACGCGCCTGACCTTGACCTCGATGTGATCGGCGAATTCCCGTTGGCCGGCATGGCTGTCGAAGTGATTGACCCGGTGACGGATTATCAGGAGCTGATGGAGAGCCTGTTCGACTTTCCCGCCCTTCGCGCCATGTTCGCGTCCGGCTTCACCATGCGGTTTGACGCGATGAGCGCGGTGACCGGACCTTACGCCAAGGCGATTCTTGAAGATGCCCTCGGCGCGAAAGAAGGCACGGTGGTCAACGCCATTCCGCTGCCGGATTTCGGCGGGCATCACCCAGACCCCAACTTGGTTCATGCGAAAGATCTTTACGATCTGATGATGTCGAAGGATGCGCCGGATTTCGGCGCGGCGTCCGACGGCGACGGCGACCGCAACCTTGTCATCGGCAAGGGCATCTTCATCACGCCATCCGACTCGGTCGCCATGCTCGCCGCCAATGCGACATGCGCCCCCGGCTATGCGCGCGGCCTGTCCGGCATCGCCCGCTCCATGCCGACCAGCGGCGCGGCGGACCGGGTGGCGGCGAAGCTCGGCATCGGCATGTATGAGACGCCGACCGGCTGGAAATTCTTCGGCAATCTGCTTGACGCCGGCAAAGTCACGATCTGCGGCGAGGAGAGCGCCGGCACCGGCTCCGACCATGTGCGCGAGAAGGACGGGCTGTGGGCGGTGCTGCTATGGCTCAACATTCTGGCGTCGCGCAAAGAGCCGGCCATCGACATTGTGAAAAAGCACTGGGCGGAATATGGCCGCAACTATTATTCGCGGCACGACTATGAAGAAGTCGAGAGCGACAAGGCCAACCGGCTGATGGACGGGCTAACCTCGCGCCTTGCCACGTTGCCGGGAACAAAGCTCGGCGATCTTGTCATCACCTCATCCGACAATTTCACCTATCACGATCCGGTGGACGGTTCGGTCAGCGCTAATCAAGGCATCCGCATTCTGTTCGAGGGCGGCTCGCGCATTGTCTTCCGCCTCTCCGGCACCGGCACATCCGGCGCGACGCTGCGGGTCTATATCGAGCGCTACGAGCCGGATGCGGCCAGGCACGGAATGGAAACGCAGGCGGCGCTCTCAGACCTCATTCACGCGGCGGAAGAGCTGGCGGGCATCAGGTCAAACACCGGCCGGGACAAACCCTCCGTCATCACATGAATCAACACCTTCCCCATTACAGGCCGGGCGTTTCTTTCGGCCCGGAAGGCGTCCGCTTTTCCGTCGTGTCTCAGCATGCGGAAGCAATGTTTCTGTGTCTCTTTGACAAGGGCGGCAACCGGGAGATCCATCGTCATGCGATGAGCCGCGCGCCGGGCAGCCTGTTCACCATTGTTCTCAAAGGCATCAAGCCGGGTCAGCGCTATGGGTACCGCGCAGACGGGACATGGATGCCGGAAGAGGGGCACCGTTTTGATATTTCGAAACTGCTCGTCGATCCGCACACTACTTTGCTAGACCGGCCGTTCCGCTTTCATCATGACTTTGTCAGGCGCGGCGCGGATACGCACAAGCTTGCGCCGAAAGCTATTGTCGAACGTTATCCCGAGCAGAGCGCCCGGAAAGTGCAGCCGCTCAAACCGGGCGGGCTGATTTACAAAGTTCCGGTCAAGGCGTTCTCCAAATTGAACCCGGACATGCCCGAAGAGCTGCGCGGCACGCTCGCCGCTCTCGCACATCCGGCCTCCATCGCGCATTTCAAAATGATCGGCGCATCGGCGGTTGAGCTGATGCCGGTCGCGGCCTGGATTGATGAGCGCCATCTCCTGCCGCATCATTTGACCAACGCCAGGGGCTATAATCCCGTCACTTTCATGGCTCTCGAGCCGCGGATCGCACCGGGCGGCATGGCGGATCTGCGCAAAGTGGCCGATGCGCTGCATGAGGCCGGCATCGCGCTGTTTCTCGACGTGGTCTACAATCACTCAGGCGAGAGCGATCTGGACGGCCCGGTCCTGTCAATGCGCGGCCTCGACAATGCGCTCTTCTACCGGCACCATGCGGACGAGCCCGGCGCGCTGGTCAATGACGCCGGCACCGGCAACACGCTCGCTGTCGAGCGCGGCCCGGTGCGCGAGCTGGTGCTGGATTCGCTGCGGCACTTGGTGCTGAACGGCGGCGCGGACGGGTTCCGTTTTGATCTGTGTGTGTCGCTCGGGCGCACGGCGAAAGGCTTCTCACCTTACGCGCCGCTGTTTGAAGCCATGCGCCATGATCCGGTTCTGTCCCAATGCACGATGATCGCCGAGCCGTGGGATGTCGGGCCGGGCGGCTATCAGCTCGGCAATTTCCCGCCGCAGTTTCTCGAATGGAACGACCGCTACAGAGACGATATCAGGCGCTTCTGGCGCGGCGATCCCGGCACGCTCGGCGCATTGGCGACGCGGCTTTCCGGATCATCGGATTTCTTCGGCCATGGCGCCAAGGAAACACGCAGCATCAATTTCCTCGCCGCCCATGACGGGCTGACGCTCGCCGATGTCCCCGCCTTCCGGCGCAAGCACAATTACGCCAATGGCGAGGACAATAGAGACGGCCACGGCGAGAATTTCTCATGGAACCACGGAGTTGAAGGAAACACGCTCGCCCCCGCCATCCGCGTCCGGCGCAAGGAGGATGTCAAAGCCATGCTGGCGCTGCTCTTCCTGTCGCGCGGCACGCCGATGCTGACTGCGGGCGATGAGTTTGGCCGCACGCAGCATGGCAACAACAATGGCTATGCGCAGGACAATGAGACGACATGGCTCGACTGGGAAAAGCGCGACGAAGAGCTTGAAGCGTTTGCTGTTGCACTGTCGCAGCTGCGGTCAATGCACCCGGTGCTGGCATCCAGCGCGCTCCTGACCGGCCACGCGCCGCATGACAGCGCCATGTCTGATGTCTCCTGGTTCCGCGCCAATGGCGAGGCGATGACCTCAGGTGACTGGGAAAACCCGGCAAACCATTTTTTGGGTCTGGCGCTGACGTCCCCGAGCCATCGTGGTTCGGGCATGGATCGGGTTGCCATCGTCATCAACCGCAATGACGGCAGGCTGGCCGTGCACCTTCCGCCGCCCGGCAGAGGCTTGAAGTGGCATTGCGTCCTTTCCACCCGTCCCGCCATCCCTTCAGGCGGCGGATTTGATATTGCCGCCCATTCCGTCTCCGTCTTTTCAGCCGTGAGATAGACCAAAATCGGGAGCATTGCCGGGCGGACAGTCACAAACCCGTCCGCCGAAAT
>JANMMM010000033.1:0-1552 GCA_031373225.1 Phyllobacteriaceae bacterium
GGCGCGGTGCGCTCGACGGTGCTCTTGCTGAGATCAGCGAACGGCAAAAATCCGAACGGCCTTGCCAATTCGTCGAATCAGATCGGCCGCAATTTCATGAACCATAACGCCTCGTTCATGCTGGCGATTGATCCGTTCACCATCAATGATTCTGTCTACCAGAAGACACTGCATTTCAACGATTTCTATTTCGATGACGGCATGGGATCGGGCCCGCTTGGGCAGGTGCAATTGCTGGGGCGCGTAACGGCGCCGATACTGAAATCGAGGATTCCGCTTGTGCCGGAATGGGCGCTGAATGTGATGAGCCGCCGTTCTGTCGACTGGTATCTGTGCAGCGAAGACCTGCCGCGCCCCGAAAGCCGCGTGCGCATTGACGGGGAGGCGATCATTCTCGAATGGCGGCGCTTCAACATGAAAGCGCATGAGACGCTGGTGCAACGCACGATGGAAGTGATGAAGGCGGCGGGCTATCCGATTGTGCTGACGCAGCTCATTGATGGCCGCCTGCCGTCACATCAGTGCGGCACGGCGCGCATGGGAAAGGACCCAGCGCGCGCGCCGCTTAACCCGTATTGCCGTAGCTTTGACCATGAGAACCTGTTTGTCATAGATGCGAGCTTCCTGCCAACTTCGGCGGCGGTGAACCCGTCTCTCACCATAGCTGCGCAGGCGCTGCGCGTGGCGGACCATATCCGCAGGACGGACCTGAAATCATGAAGCGCGTCGCCATTGTCACCGGCGCGGCGCGCGGCATTGGCGCGGCGATTGCCGACCGTCTGGAGGCGGACGGGTTCACCGTCGCGCGGCTGAACCGCACACCCGGTGAAGGGGAGTTTCGCTTCGATCTCGGCGACCTTTCTACGCATCAGCCCGCGATTGATGCGGTCATGGCGAAGTTTGGCCGGATTGACGGCCTCATCAACAATGCTGGAATCGCCTCGCCGAAGCGGGGCGATTTTCTAGAGCTTGATCCGAAGACCTTCGACACTGTGATGAACGTCAATCTGCGCGGCACCGTTTTTTTCACGCAGGCCGCCGCCAAAGCGATGCTGGCATCGACGTCTCCGCAGCGCCGCTCAATCCAGTTCATCACCTCGGTCTCATCCACAATCGCCTCGCCGGAGCGGCTGGATTATTGCATGTCCAAGGCCGGGCTTGGCATGTTCGCCAAGGGTCTGGCGCTGCGGCTGGCGGGCGAAGGGATCGACGTGTTCGAAGTGCGCCCTGGCATTATCAAAACGGATATGACGGCGGGCGTGACCGGCAAGTATGACGCGCTGATTGCGGACGGTCTGGTGCCGGAAGGCCGATGGGGTTTGCCGGAAGACATCGCCGCAGTCTGCGCGGCGCTCGCCTCGGGCGCGCTGCCATTCTCCACGGGCTCCGTCATCGATGCTGGCGGCGGCCTGCATATTCCGACGCTGTGAGGGCGGCGATGGCTTATGACTATGTCATCATCGGCGGCGGCTCGGCGGGGTGTGTGATCGCTGCGCGCCTCAGCGAAGATCCGGATGTGAAGGTGCTGCTGCTGGAGGCGGGAGGGACCGAT
>JANMMM010000048.1:0-4953 GCA_031373225.1 Phyllobacteriaceae bacterium
GATATAGGGCGTCAGCTCTTTCAGGAACGCCTCGCCCGCCGCGATATCGCCCGCCACCGGCAGCGCCTTTATCATCGCCGCGCGCTCCCAGTTCTGGCCGCGGCTCTCATAATAGTTCAGCGCCATTTCGACCGGTATCGCCACCGGCGTCGTGCCGGGTTCGGGGCGCAGGCGCAAATCGGTGCTGAAAACATCGCAGGCGGACGTGCGCTCCTGCAGGAATCGCCCGAGTCGGCGCGTCAGTTTGGCATAGATTTCAACGCCTTCGTAGCGGTCTTTCAGAGCTTGAGTCTGGCCGTCGAAGAAGACGATGAGGTCAATGTCGGAGGAATAGTTCAGCTCATGCGCGCCAAGCTTGCCCATTGCGAGAATGATCCAGCCGCAGTCTTTGGCCGGATTTTCAATATCGCCAAGCAAGAGGATGCCCTTGGCGTGCGCGTCGCGCAGCAGAAAATCGACGGCGGCGTTGACGCAGGCGATGGCGAGGTCGGAGACGCGCTTTGTCGTTTCCTCGCCGCCATAGATTCCCGCGAGGTCGCCCAGCGCGATGAGCACATGCGTTTCAGTTTTGGCGCGCCGCAGAGCTGTCATCAACTCGGCTTCAGAAAGACCGGCGCTGCTGAGTTCCGCAATATCGCTGATGACGGCCTCAATGCGCGCATCCAGCGTCACATCGAATAGCGCGTCGAGCATTTCCGGGCGGACCATCAGCGCATCGCGGATGAAGGTTGAAAGGTCGAGGACAGAAGCAAGGAATGAAGAAGCCGCTCCCTTCACCGAAAGCGCCAGGGCGAGACGCGCCAAGCCGGCTTCCTTCGCAGAAGCGGCGAGCTCACGCAGACGGGACGCCGCGTTTTCCTTGTCGAGCGGCCTCAGCGCCCGCAGCGCGCCGCCGAACTGAAATTGTCCCGCGCCCTCTCCCATGCTCTTCTCCAAAGGCCTCATGCGGCGGCCCCTTTCGGGAACACGAGTTCCACGGATAGGCCCGGGTTGGCGCTGCCGATGCGCAACGAGCCTTTGTGGAGTTTCATCACCGCCTTGGCAAGCGACAGGCCAAGGCCGGAGCCAGGCTCTGTGCGGCTTTTTTCGAGGCGCACGAAACGCTCCGTGGCGCGCTCGCGGTCGGATTCGGGAATGCCTGGGCCATTGTCGGTGACCGATATTTTCGTACTGGAGGCGTCACTGACGAGCGCAACTTTGACGACCGGCTTGCCCTCCTGTTCGCGGGAATATTTAATGGCATTGTCAACGATATTGGAAAGCGCCTGCGCGATCAGCTCGCGGTTGGCCGGCATGGCGAGCGCGGCGACAGTGCCGCGCCGCAGCTCGACGCCCGCTTCCTCGGCCACCGGCTCGTACATTTCGATCACGTCGTCGACGATGCCCGCGACATTCACCTCTTCCATCATTTCGGACGAATAGCCAGCCTCAAGCCGCGAGATCATCAGGATGGCGTTGAAGGTTTTTATCAGCTGATCGGATTCGGAGATCATGCCTTCAATGGCGGCGCGGTAGCCGGACGGCGTCTGCTTTGACGCAAGCGCCGCTTCGGCCCGGTTGCGCAGACGCGTCAGCGGCGTCTTGAGATCATGCGCAATATTGTCCGAGACCTGTTTCAGCCCGTCGTTCAGCTCGCCGATCCGGCCCAGCATGGCGTTCAGATTTTCGGCAAGCCGGTCGAACTCATCGCCCGAGCCCGTCACCGGCAGGCGTCCTGTAAGGTCGCCGCCCATGATGCGGTTGGACGCGGTGGACACGCCGTCGATTCGTTTCAGAGCTTGCCGCCCGACGAAGTACCAGATCAGCAGCGCGCCAAGGCCCATCATGCCGAGCGCCAGCATCAAGGCGCGGCGGATTATCAGGCGGAACCGCTCTGGCTCGGCAAGATCGCGTCCGACCAGAATGCGCATGCCATTGGAGAGCGCGATGACCTGCGCCAGCGCCGGATGGGCGCGTTCGCCTTCATCTTCGGAAAACCGCTCATATTTGAACGGTCGCTCGGTCCAGCCGTCTTTCGCGAGAACACCGGGTTCAATTTTTTCGACATTGCCGGTCAGGATGCGGCCTGACGCGTCGGTGACGAGATAGAGATTTGCGCCAGGCTGGCGCGAGCGGCGGTCGATGGTGCGCATCAGCGCCGGGATGCCGCCGCGCTGATAGGCGTTGTTCAGTTCGACGATTTCAGAGTTGATGCTTTCGCGCGTCTGCGCAGTCAGAAAGCGGATGGATTCGCCGGTCATGTAAAAGACCAGCACGATAGCGCAGATAGCGAACAGCAGCAAATACAGCGCCGACAGCCGCGCCGCGGTCGTCGAGAACAGGGTCCTTAGGCGGCCCATCAGGACTTGCCTGACGCTTTCAGCATGTAGCCCGCGCCGCGCACAGTGTGCAGCAGCGGTCCGCCAAAGCCTTTTTCGATTTTGCCGCGCAAGCGGGAAATGTGGACGTCAATGACATTGGTCTGCGGATCGAAATGATACTCCCAGACATTTTCGAGAAGCATGGTGCGCGTCACCACCTGCCCCGCATGGCGCATCAGATATTCCAGCAGGCGGAACTCGCGCGGCTGCAGCGTGATCTCAGTCCCGGCGCGGCGGGCCGAGTGCGACAAACGGTCAAGCTCCAGGTCGCCGACGCGGTAGGTGGTTTCCACATCGCTGGAAGACATGCGCCGCTGCAGCACCTCGACACGCGCCAGAAGCTCGGAAAAGGCGTAGGGCTTGGTGAGGTAGTCGTCGCCGCCCGCCCTCAATCCCGTGACCCGGTCATCGACCTGGCCGAGCGCGGAGAGAATGAGCGCGGGCGTTTTGTTGCCCTTGGCGCGCAGCGTTGAGATGACGGAGAGGCCATCGCGGCGCGGCAGCATCCGGTCCACCACCATGACGTCATAAGCGCCGGTGTCGGCCAGAGAGAAGCCGGAGTCGCCGTCGGCGGCGAGATCGATCATATGACCCGCTTCGCTGAACGCCTTCGCGAGGTAATTGGCGGCTTCGCGGTCGTCTTCGATGATGAGTATTTTCATGGCGCGACTATCGGCTGACTGAGATGAATTTTCAATGCGCATGACATGTCCGCCGCTTATAAAGGGAGGCGGCAGCGGGAGTGTGGGCGCCCGCTGCCTTGAAGTTCCCCGCTTGCCGGTGGGGGTGACCAAAACCGGCGCGCAGGGAGTTCATTTGTTAACCCGTCAGCCCTTCGCGACCGGGAACGCGACGAAGCGGCTGCCGTTCTCGCCGTCGATCTGCATCAGCACGGCTTTGCGTCCGCTCTTTTCGGCGGCGGCGACGGCGGCGCTGATATCATCAGCTGCCGAGACAGGCGCTGAATTCACCGCGACGATGACATCGCCGGGGCTGACGCCGCGCTCTGCGGCGGCGCTGTCGGGTTCAACGTCGGTGACGACCAGACCCTCGCCCTTGTCATTCGGCGTGACCGTGAGGCCAAGCGTGGCAAGGCTCTGCGGCTCGGCCATGGCGGGCTTCGCCTCAGCCTTCTTCTCCGGGTCTTTCAAAGTCTCGATACCGATGGAGATGGTTTCGGCCTTGCCGTCGCGCCAGATGGAAAACCCGGTCTTGGTGCCGGGGACAATGGCAGCGACTTTCTTGGCGAGGTCCTTCGGCGATTCGACAACGACGCCATTGATCGCGGTGATGACGTCGCCCTTTCTGATGCCAGCTTTGGCGGCGGGGCCGCCTTCCTGCGGATCATTGACCAGCGCGCCCTTGGCTTCTTTCAGGCCAAGCGAAGCGGCGATGTCCTCGTTGACCGGCTGAATCTGCACGCCGAGCCAGCCGCGGTTGATTTTGCCGTCGTCCATCAAATCGTTGACAACATCCTTGGCGGTCGAGGCGGGGATGGCAAACGCGATGCCGACATTGCCGCCGGACGGCGAGAAGATTGCCGTGTTGACGCCGACGACTTCGCCATTGAGATTGAACGCCGGCCCGCCGGAATTGCCGCGGTTCACGGCGGCGTCGATCTGGAGATAATTGTCATACGGCCCGGAGCCGATGTCGCGGCCGTTGGCCGAGATAATGCCGGCGGTGACTGTGCCGCCGAGACCGAACGGATTGCCGACCGCCACGACCCAGTCGCCGACGCGCGCCTTGGATTCATCGGCGAAGGCGACATAGGTGAACTTCTTTGTAGGCTCGACTTTCAGCACGGCGAGGTCCGTGCGGGCGTCCTTGCCGATCAGCTTGGCGTCCATCTCCGTGCCGTCGCTGAGGACCACCAGGAAGCTTTCGCCATCGTCGACCACATGGTTGTTGGTGACGATGAAACCGTCCTCGGAGATGAAGAAGCCCGACCCCTGTCCGGCGGAGCGCTCGGCGCGCGGGCGGCGCTGATTGTTGCGGTCTCCGCGCTCGCCGCGGAAATCTCGGAAGAAGCGGTTGAGCGGATGGTCGCGCGGCAGGTCTTCAAGGCCGGGAGGCGTGTCGCCATTGTCGCTGACCGGCTGCAGAGCGCCCTTGACGCGCACGGAGACCACGGCGGGGCTGACCTTTTCAACGACATCGCCAAAGCCCGGCTGCTGCGCCGTTTCGATGCGCACGGCCTCGGCGTTTGCGTCCACGCTGTAAAGCTGGCTGGCGCCGGTGGCGGCGATGAGCAGCGCTGTTCCGGCGAGGAGGGAGACTTTCAGCTGCTTGCGAAAATTGGATGGAGTTGAATTCTGAGAATTCATCGTGGTGCCCTTTTCATAAGACGGCTCCGCAATCCGGAGCTATGACTTGATGAAATAGGCGAGGCCACATTACAGGGCCATTTCCGGCGGATGAAATCTTTGTAATGTTGGGGCGCGTGTTCCCAAGTTTCCGCTTCATGGCGGGACTGCCCAGCATAACAATCTGCCTAACTCGCCCCCCTCAGCGTCGTCATTCCGCAGCCGCGCAGCGGAGCCCGGAATCCAGAGTGGCGAAGAACGAAATTTCGCTCCTCGATTCGATGCGT
>JANMMM010000075.1:0-9206 GCA_031373225.1 Phyllobacteriaceae bacterium
GCAGCCGCTTCGCCGTGCACGTCGCGGCCCTCACGGGCGAGCTGCGCGCCGCCGCGCTCCAGCCGCTCCCGAGGCCCGTCTCGATCCCGGCGTGGCGCCGGCGGCACGTCTACGCCCGCGCTCGCTTGGTCGGCGCCGCTGGACGCACTTCCCGGCCTGCTTTCAGATGCGCGCGACACAAGGAAGTTTGTCTGCTTCACGCTCGATGACGGCTATCGCGACAACCTTGAATTTGCCGCGCCGGTTTTTCAAAAACATTCTGTTCCCTACACGGTCTTTGTCACTCCCGGCTTTATCGACCGGAAGCGCACCATCTGGTGGGAGACGCTGGAGAAGCTGCTGAACGATGTTTTGGCATTCTCGTTCGACTTTGGAGGCGGCCCTGAGATTGTTCATTGCGCCAGCCGAGATGCCAAGATCACGGCGTTTGACCGCATTGCCATCCATGTGGAAACCGCAAGTGAAGACCTCGCCGTGGCGCAGATTGACAAGGCCGCCAAGGCTTGCAGCATTGACGCCTTGGCAATCGTTGACGCAGAGATCATGTCCCGCGCCGAAATCAGTCAACTCTTGGAAGACCCGCTCGCTTCACTTGGCGCACATACCATGACCCATCCAAATCTGGCGCGGGTGTGCGTGGAGCGGCTTGGCGAAGAAATGCGCCAGTCGGCTGACGCGATCTCAATCTATCTGGGCAAGCCCGTCACGACCTTTTCCTACCCCTATGGCGGCAGGAAAGCCGTCAGCGCGCGTGAAACCAATGCAGCGATGGACCAGGGATTTGCCCTCGCTGTGACAACGCAGCCGGGCGTGCTGACAAGAGAGAGCCTTAGCGACCCGACTTCCATGAACCGCGTGCCGCTCAATGGCTATTATCAAAAGCCCAGCTATGTCCGCGCCCTGATCTCCGGCCTGCCGTTCCGCTTCGCCTGAAGCGGCCCTTGAGCCTGCCCCCGAATCCTGCCACATCCGCCACATGCAATTCTCCCCCCAGCAGGACGCCGCGCTGAAGGCTGTTGACGCTTGGCTGAAGACCGGGCGCAAGCCGCTTTTCCGGCTGTTCGGCTATGCCGGCACCGGCAAGACGACGCTGGCAAAATATTTTGCCGAACAGGTCTCAGGCGATGTGCAGTTCGCCGCCTTCACCGGCAAGGCGGCGCAGGTGCTGCGGAGCAAAGGCGCGGCGAACGCGCGCACCATCCATTCGCTGATCTACCGCCCCAAGGGCGAGGAGGAGGTGTCGGACGCGTCGACCGGCAAGACGTCCATGTCGCCGACCTTCACCTTGAACCGGCAGAGCCCGATCTCCAAAGCCAAGCTCATCATTGTCGATGAATGTTCGATGGTCGATGAAAATCTCGGCAAGGACCTGATGAGCTTTGGCGTGCCGATCCTCGTTTTAGGCGATCCCGGCCAGCTGCCGCCCATTTCAGGCGGCGGCTTTTTCACCGATCATGAGCCGGATCATCTCCTCACCGAAATCCACCGCCAAGCCCAGGGCAACCCGATCATCCGCCTCGCCATGGATGTGCGCGAGGGCCGCGAATTCATGATCGGCGATTATGGCACGACGCAGGTGATCTCGAAGCACGATGTCAGCCAAGAGCTGGTTCTCGGCGCCGATCAGGTCCTCGTCGGCACCAACCGCACACGGCGGCGCTATAACCAGCGCCTGCGCGAGCTGAAAGGTTTTGACGCTGAATATCCGCAGGCTGGCGACAAGCTGGTGTGCCTGCGCAACGATCCGGCCAAGGGGCTATTTAACGGCTCGCTGTGGAAGGTGATGACCTCTTCCAAAGAAACTGTGAAGCCCGGCATCAACCTCCTGGTCTCGCCTGAAGACGACGAGCCTGAGCGCTCGGTCGCCAAGATCAAGCTCTTGAAAGCCCAGTTCGAAGACCCGGACGCCACCATCCCCTGGGAAACGAAAAAGCGCTACGACGATTTCGACTTTGGTTATGCCCTGACCGTGCACAAGGCGCAGGGCTCGCAATGGAACAACGTCGTCCTGTTCGACGAAAGCTGGGCCTTCAAAGACATGCGATCACGCTGGCTCTACACGGCGGTGACCCGCGCGGCTGAGCGGCTGACGATTGTCAAGTGACTGGCATTTGAAAAGCTGATGAAATGCATCACCTGTTTTCCATTGAACTTGCCTTTCCATTGTGGAAGTTAGGGCATCATGCCCGCCAGACTCTCCGTCAACATCAACGCCATCGCCTACCTGCGCAACCGCCGCGATCTGCCCTGGCCGGACCTCATCAATCTCGGCCGCATCGCGCTGCAGGCGGGGGCGCATGGCCTGACTGTCCATCCGCGCCCTGACGAACGGCACATCCGCTTCTCCGATCTTGCGCCGATCCGCGCTTTGATTGACGACGAGTTTCCGAAAGCGGAGTTCAACATAGAGGGATACCCGACCGAGGAGTTTCTGGCGCTGTGCGAGGCGCATCAGCCCGAACAGGTGACGCTTGTTCCCGACGATCCGTCACAGCCGACCTCAGATCATGGCTGGGACTTTGGCGGCCAGGGCAATTTCCTGCGCAACACAGTGCAGCGGCTGAAGGCGAAACACATGCGGGTGTCGCTGTTCTGCGATCCGGACGCGGACGAAGCCGCGATTCAGGCTGCCAAGGCGACCGGCGCCGACCGCATTGAGATTTACACCGGCCCCTATGGCTCCTGCCACGACGATGCCGACAAGGCCGCGCGGCAGCTGGAGCTTCTGGCCGACACTGCGTGCCGGGCAAAACGGGCAGGCATGGACGTCAACTGCGGCCACGATCTCACTTCGGCCAATCTCCCGGCCCTTTGCAAAGCCGTCCCGCATCTCGCCGAAGTCTCCATCGGCCACGCGCTGACGGCGGACGCGCTGGAGTTTGGCATGGCGGGGGCGGTGAAGCGGTTTCTGGCGGCGCTCGGTTAGGAGAGCAGAATCAATTCTTTAGGCATTGCCATCATCGGCGCCGGCCCCGCCGGTCTCGCAACCGCGCTCTACCTCGGGCGCGCCGGACACCGCCCCGTCATCTTCGAACAGTTCGACAGGCCCGTCCCCGTCGGTTCCGGGCTTATGCTGCAGCCCACCGGCCTTTCAGTGCTTGCCGATCTCGGCCTGCTCCCGGCTATCATGGCGCTCGGCAACCGGATCGACCGTCTTTATGGCGAAGATGCCAAAACCGGGCGCACGGTGCTTGACGTGCGCTACGCCGCGCTGAACAAAAACCGGTTCGGCCTCGCCGTCCACCGCGCCGCGCTTTTTTCCGTGCTGCATGACGCGGCGAATGCGGCGGGCGTCCAAATCAAAACCAGCTGCGAAATAACCGGCGTTGAACAGGAAGAAAGCAGCTCCACCCTTGTTGAAAAATCCGGACTGCGGCACGGCCCGTTCGATCTCGTGGTGGATTGCTCCGGCGCCCGCTCAAAACTGCGCGGCGATGCTGCTCCGCCGCACGAGCTTGCCTATGGCGCGCTCTGGGCGTCTCTCGATCACGTGCCCATCGGCCTTGACGATAACGCCCTCGTTCAGCGCTACGAAAAGGCAAGCGTCATGATCGGCGTGCTGCCCATGGGCAGGCCAGAGCTGGGCGGCAAAGAGCAGGCGGCGTTCTTCTGGAGCATCAAGCCGAAGGACTATGAAGCCGTGCAGGCGGCGGGGCTGGACGCTTGGAAGGACAGAGTGCATGCGCTCTGGCCACAGACGCAGCTCTATCTTGATCAGATTCACTCGTTCGGCCAGTTCACTCTCGCCCGCTACGGCCACCACACAATGCGCAAACCGTGCGGCGAGCGCATCGCCTATGTCGGCGACAGCGCCCATTCCACCAGCCCGCAGCTGGGCCAGGGCGCTAACATGGCGCTGCTCGACGCCAAGGCGCTGGCGCATGCATTGGAAGACTCGAAGAATACTCATGAAGCCCTTGATTGCTATGCAAAATCCCGCCGTGCGCACATGCGCCTCTTTCAGGCGCTCTCCGCCGCCTTCACCCCCTTCTATCAATCCGACTCGGCATCTCTGGCCATGATCCGCGACCGCCTCGTCCCAATCATCGCCCGCATTCCCCCCGCCCCGCAGTTTCTGGCCAGCATGGTGTCGGGAACCGTTATCGATCCATTCAAACCCATCGGGCTGCGTGAAGCTGACTGGCTCTCCGCGAAGGCTCCAGATGAGTGACGCCCGTCCGTCTGTGCTCGTCATCGGCGGCTCCGGAATCTTCGGCGCGCATCTCTGCCGACGTCTGGCCCGGCTTGGAATCTACCGAATCCGCATCGGCGGCAGAAACCCGGAAAATGCCGCCCTATTGATGGAGGAGCTGCTCGCAATCGACGCTGGATGCGAAGTGCGCTTTGTCCCGACAGATCGGAACAGGGTCACCGAAGAAGACTTAAGACAGCTCGGCATCGCCGCCGTCGTCGATGCCGCTGGCCCGTTTCAGGGCAGCCCGCTGCATTTGGCGGAAGCGGCCATTGAGGCCGGCATCCACTATATCGATCTCGCCGACGCCCGCGATTTCGCCGTCCGCATTCCGGCGCTCGACGCAAGGGCGAAGGCCGCAAATGTCGCCATCCTGACCGGCGCAAGCTCGACACCCGCGCTCTCAAGCGCCATGCTGCGCGATCTGACCGCAGGCTGGCAAAGCATTGACCGCATCTGGGTCTCCATCGTTCCCGGCAACCGCGCCCCGCGTGGCCGCTCGGTGATCGGCGCCATTTTGTCATGGACAGGCGAGCCGGTGCGCGTCTTTGACGACGGGTGCTGGCAGACGCAGGCGGGATGGAGCGGTGATCGCAAAGTCTCCCTCGGCAGCCTCGGTGTCCGCCACTCCTGCCTCGCCGAAACCCCTGATCTCGATGTGCTGGTGGAAGACTTCAAACCGCGCATTTCCGCCCGTTTCCATGCCGGGCTTGAACTGGGGATCATGCATCACGGCCTACGGCTGCTGGCCACCATGCGCAGCAGGCGGCTTTTGCCGCGGCTGACAATGTTCGGCGCGGCGCTCCATGCCGCCGCCAGACTGCTCGACCCGTTCGGCACGTATGCGGGCGGCATGGTGGTTTACGCCGTGGGTGTGGACAAAAGCGGCGCCGCCGTCCGGGAGCAGGCGCGCCTGATGGCTGAAAACGGCCATGGGCCGATCATTCCGGCGCTCGCCGCCGTCGCATTGCTGAAGAAAATCGCCGACGGAAGCCTCACCTTCCGCGGCGCGGCACATGCAGGCCGGCGACTTGCCATGAAAGAGGTGCTCGAACTCGTGCCGGACCTCTCCATTCACATTGAAAGCGATGAAAGGCCTTCAGGGGAAGCCCTTTTCAAGCGAGTTCTCGGCAAAGATTTTGCGTCCATGCCCGAAGTTACGCAACTCCTCCATCGCGGCGCGCCCGCTGTCGTTGGCGAAGGAGAAGCGGACATCGAGCCGCCGCAGAACTTCGCCGGCCGCCTTCTCTCCGCCTTTTTCCGTTTTCCAAAGCCCGGCAAGGCGCAGCCCGTCTCCGTGATCGTTGAACAAACAGGCGGAGGCGAGCGCTGGCTGCGCCGCTATCCGGGACGGGACATGCTGTCCATCATGAGCCATGGCGAGCCTGAGACACAGACGCTCGAAGAGCGGTTCGGACTCTTCTCATTCCGCATGAAAATCAGCTGCAATGAAGACGGGCTGGATATGGATATGGTCTCCGCCCGCCTCGGCCCCCTGCCTCTGCCAAAATTCATTGTTCCCGGCATCAAGGCGTCAGAGCGCGCGGATAAAAGCGACCGCCACCTGTTCGACGTCGCCATCAGCCTGCCGTTGGTCGGCCAAATCGTGCATTACAACGGCTGGCTTGAACTGAGATAATGCCGCGCGCTTTTCGGGTCGAGATTGGTCTTTGACACATCCCCGCCCGCCCATGCCAGAACCTTCCGGTCCATCACCCTGAACCAGAGCGGCGGAATGAACGCCAGCGCGTAGCTGCCCGGATAGCCGCTCGGCAGACGCGGCAGGTCATCGAAGTTGCGCAGCGCCTGATAGGGGCGCAGCGGGTTGGCGTGATGGTCGCTATGGCGCTGCAGGTGAAACAGCATCAAGTTGGAGACGATGTGGTTGGTGTTCCACGAATGGCGCGGCTCGACGGGCATGTATTTGCCATTGGCCCTTTTCTCGCGCTTCAGGCCGTAATGCTCGACATAATTGGCTTGCGTCAGCTGCAGCCAGCCGATGAAGTGGTGAAGCAGGAGAAACGGCAGCATGATCCAGCCGAACGCTGACATCAGCGCCACAGCGATCACAATCGCCAGCGCATAGGCCTGCAGTAGATCATTCTGCCAGACCCAATATCCAAGCCCCTTCTTCCCAAGCCTTTCCTTCTCCATCGCCCAGCCGCGCATAGCAGTGCCCGGCAGCTCGCGCATGGCAAACCGGTAGACGCTCTCGCCCATCCGCGCCGAAGCGGGGTCCTCGGGCGTTGCCACCATCACATGATGGCCGCGGTTATGCTCGATGCAGAAATGTCCGTAGCCGGTCAGCGCATTGATGATTTTCGCGCCCCATTGGTCGGCCCGGTTCTGCTTATGGCCAAGTTCATGCCCAACCGTCAGCCCCGCCCCGCTCGAAGCGCCTGTGCCAAATACCAGCGCCAAGAAAGCCCAAAACGGCAGCGCAAACGTGCCGACAGCCCAGGCGGCGGCAAAGAAGCTGGCGTAGAAGACCGGGATCGAGACGAACAGCAGCATGCGGTAATAATTGTCCCCCGCCAGCGCTTCCACCACCTCCTCCGGCGGATTGTGCGGGTCTTCGCCGACCAAAAGGTCCGTGAGCGGCACCAGCCCGAAATAGACCAGGGCCGGCAGCAGCGCCCAGAACATACTCCCCGTCGCCGCCATCAGCGCCACAGCGACCAGCGGCACCGAAGGCGCGGCAACCGACAAGAGCCAAAGCCAGCGCTTGCCGTCGCGGTATTCAACGCGGCTGCCATCCGTGGATTGGCTGACGAAGATCATGCCGGAATCTCTCCCCCAATTGGCTGAGTGTCAAGTTCTGCAAATATGATCTGGCGCGCGGCCTCCAGCACCCGTAGAAACAAGTCCGTCATGACAAACCCCGGCTTCATCATTTCAACGGCAGGCAATCCTGCCGATCTCGGCGATGCAGCTCACCTCTTTGAACTTTACGCTAAGTCTTTGCCCATAGATCTCGCCTATCAGGATTTCTCCGCAGAGCTCGCCTCGCTCCCCGGCAAATACGCGCCGCCGCATGGCGCGCTGTTTCTGGCGCGGAGCGCGGATGGCCAGGCGCTTGGCTGTGTGGCGCTGCGGCCTCTGGCGGATGAAGGCTGCTGTGAGATGAAGCGGCTCTATGTGGTTCCATCTGGGCGCGGGCTTGGGCTCGGGAAAGCGCTTGTTGAATTGATCGTCAACGAGGCGGCGCGGCTTGGCTATGCCGAGATGCGCCTCGACACCCTGCCCTCCATGACAGGCGCACTCGCACTGTATGAAAGCTTCGGCTTCGAACCAATTCCGGCCTATTACGACACGCCGATTGCCGGCACGGTTTTTCTGGCGAAGCGCATTTTGCAGAAATAGCCATGTCAGGCCTTGCGCGCGCTTGTGCCATGGAATAGTGAGAACCGTAACGTTCGTTACGGTAAATTTGATCCCTGCCATGACCATCCACATCGAACCCGAAGCGCTGACCAACCGGCAGAAAGCCGTGCTCGACGCTACGCTGGCGGCAATGGTGGCGGAAGGCGACGCGCTAACGATGAGTTCGGTGTCAAAACGCGCGGCATGCTCGAAAGAGACGCTGTACAAATGGTTCGGCGACCGCGACGGCCTGCTCACCGCCACCGTGCGCTGGCAGGCGTCGAAAGTGCACGCGCCCGTCATCGACAAGGCGCGGCTTGACCGACCGGCCCTTGCGGCCACGCTCGAACAGTTCGCCCGCGAATGGCTGACAGTCATCTCGTCTGAAACCTCCATCGCGCTCAACCGCATGGCCGTCAGCCACGCCGCATCCGGCAAAACCAGCCTTGGCACCATCGTTTTGAAGAACGGAAGGCAAGCCATGGGCCGCCGCCTGGAACCCGTTCTGGAAGCGGCGGATAAAGCCGGGCTTCTAAACATTCCGGACATCGACTCGGCCTTCCGCACCTTCTTCGGCCTCGTCCTGCGCGACGTGCAGATACGCCTTTTGCTCGGCGACAAGATCAAACTCGGCGCAGCGAAAATCACCGCTGACGCCGCCGAAGCCACACAGCAATTCTTCGCCCTTTACGGGGCGGGAACAAACTAAACCGCTTAACAGGGAAGGATAAATCCATGCGTGTTTATTATGATCGCGATGCCGATCTCAATCTGATCAAGTCGAAGAAAACCGTCATTGTCGGCTATGGCTCACAAGGCCGCGCCCATGCCTTGAACCTCAAGGATTCCGGCGCCAAGGAACTGCGCGTTGCCTTGAAGCCGGGATCGCCGACCGCCGCCAAGGTGGAAGCTGACGGAATTCAGGTCATGTCCGTTGCCGACGCCGCAAAATGGGGCGACCTGTTGATGATGGCAACGCCCGACGAGCTTCAGGCCGACATCTGGAAGAACGACATCGCCGCCAATATCCGCGACGGCGCGGCGATTGCCTTTGCGCACGGACTCAACATCCATTTCGGCCTGATCGAGCCCAGTAAAAAGATCGACGTCGTGATGATCGCCCCGAAAGGCCCCGGCCACACCGTGCGCGGCGAATATCAAAAGGGCGGCGGCGTGCCATGCCTCATCGCCATCCATCAGGACGCTTCAGGCAACGCCCATGACCTCGCTTTGTCCTACGCCTGCGGCGTCGGCGGCGGCCGCTCCGGCGTCATCGAAACCACGTTTCAAGAAGAATGCGAGACCGATCTGTTCGGCGAGCAGGTGGTTCTCTGCGGCGGCCTTGTCGAGCTCATCAGAGCGGGTTTCGAAACCCTGGTCGAAGGCGGCTACGCCCCCGAAATGGCCTATTTCGAATGCCTGCACGAGGTGAAGCTCATCGTCGACCTCATCTACGAGGGCGGGATCGCCAATATGAACTATTCGATCTCCAACACCGCCGAATGGGGCTAATATGTCACCGGCCCGCGCATCATCACCGACGAGACCAAAGCCGAAATGAAGCGCGTTCTCAAAGACATCCAGACAGGCAAATTCACCAGCGAGTGGATGCAGGAATACCGCTCCGGCGCCGCGCGGTTCAAGGGGATCA
>JANMMM010000065.1:0-2906 GCA_031373225.1 Phyllobacteriaceae bacterium
TGAAAAGAAAATATCCGGGTCACCGCCGGCGGCGGGATGGCTCATTGTGACGTCGACCCGGCACACGGCATTGCTGCGGATGATAACAGCATGAGTTGGATTGGCGAGTGAGCCGGCTGGCGCGGTGAGGACAACGTTCGCGGCGGAGAAAACTCTTGTCGGCAGGCCTGTTTGCGAAAATAGCAGGAAATCGAACCCGCTCGGGTTAATGGGTGCGCCGGCGCAATTGAAAAACTCCTCGGTATGCGATTCGCCATTGTCCAAATCCAAAGACCACACTTTGGTGCCGGACGGCAGGGCGGATGAAAACACGTAACTCATTTTTGAAGAGGTGGCGCTTCCGCCGCCAAATTCATGTTGTTCCGGCCATGTCGCCGGAAAACCTGTTCCCGCCAAAGGGCTTTCCCCAGGGGCGAAACCGGCGGCGCCAGCGGCTGAAATCAAATTCGTGATTCCCGTCGTCGGTCCGGATACTTTGGTTACCGTGAAAGTCGGACCGACGGGCGCAGCAAGCGTCGTGGAACTGGTCGTGTAGTCGAACTGTCCCGTGGCGATTTGTGTGTTGGTCAGCGGCAAATTTCCATTGGGCGTGAAATTTGACCATATCTCATTTGCCAGTGAACCCGCAGCGGGCGTGACATCTGCGGCGCGCACCGCTGTCAAGGTCAAGACCAGGGTGACAGAAATGCCGAGAAGGACCGCAAGCAGGCGCAATTGCACATTCTTGAAGGCGCCAAACCGAAATCCCGCGCCATGCTTCGCGTCAATTCCTGACAGTCGTGCCGGTGCAGCCGGTCGCCCCATTCATTCACTTCGACGCATTCGGCCAAGAACCGAACGCAATCGCCCCCCATTGCAAAAAATCTCATGACGCTGACAAATTACGCGGCTTGAAGGTCGAACGCTTTCACGATTTGCCGAGTGCCCTGAGCATCGCCACGCGTCACGCCTCGGGCTTAATCAAACAAAAGGGAAACAACTCAACGCGAGGAGAGCGCGAACACCGCTGACTTTTTTCGCATGCGGACGCCAAAAACGTGCCTATAAAACATAAAGCAACTCAACCGGGAAAACCAAATCAGCTAGCCAAACTGGTTTCAGATTGCACATTCATTAACTTGAGTTAAAAAACAATTACTATTTTTCGGGGCAGCGGGGCATTGCGAGCCGCTTGCATGCGCGCGGCGGAAACGCGCGAGGTCTTTGGGCGCTGCGCTCCAAAAGCTTGGAAATTCCTGGAGTGTGGGAAAGGGCTATTGCAGCAGGTCAATATCCGTCTGCGTCACCGTGTAGGAGGCGGTGAAGGAAACCGTGCCGCCTGGCGCCAATGTCGTTGGGCCGCCCGCCACGGGATTGGGCGCGGGAGCGCCGTATCCGTTGAATGCCGTCTCGTTCACGTCAACCGACACAATGGTAACATTGCCCGTGTTGGTGACGAGATAGGTGTAGCCAATCACCTGGCCAACCGCCAGGGGCCCCGCCGTGTCGGCGGTCTTGTCGATGGTCAGCTGCGGCGAAGGAGTGAGCGTTACAACGGCACTGCCGCTGTCCGACACTGGGGACCCGGCGGCGGTTCCGCTGGCGCTGGCGGTGTTGTCAATGTCGCCGTCTCCGCCGCCATTTGTGTCGAAGTCGGACTGGGCGGCCGGATAGGTTGCCGTGCAGGTCTCTGCGGCGGATGGTGCGAGAGCGGCGATTGTGTTGTTGCCGCTCGTTGGGCAAATCAGCGTGGTGATTGTATCGGTGACCGTGATGGCCGTCGCGGTGACATTGCCGCTGTTGGTCACAAGCACGGAATAGATGATTGGATCGCCGGGAAAGTTGACGCTTGCCACATCGGCGGACTTTGCAACCGTAATGGCGGGCGTCTGGGTGATCGTCGTGACCGCCGCATTGGAGTTCAACGCCGCTGTTTCTGCTGTGTCGAATGTCGCGGTGTTGGAGAAGGCGGTTCCGTCATCAATGTCGGCCTGCGGCGCGGCGTAGGTGGCGGAATAGAGCCAGGTTTCGGACGCATCCAGGATATTGTCGGTGTTCGCATCGCCTGAAGAATAGGCGGGGCCGGAAGTCAGCGTGCGCGGCAAACCGCCTTGCAGAAGCGTGTCGGTAATTGACAGGCCGGTGAGCGGCACATTGCCGGTATTGTCGACAGTGATGGTGTAGGTGAGCGTCGCCGGCGCGGAGATGTTCGCTGAATTCACCGCCTTGGCGATGGTGAAGGAGGCTGTGTCATTGTCGCCAATCGTGTTCGCCGCAATCAGCGTTGCGCCAAGTGTCGCCAAGCCCGATGTGACGCTGGTCAGAGTGACAATAACAGTTTCGCCCGGATCAACGATCAAGTCATCAATCACCGGTATGGAAATGGTCGCCGTGGTCGCTCCGGCCAGAATGGTCACCGTGCCGGAAAGCGCGGTGTAATCTGCTCCAGATGCTGCTGATCCGCCAACCGTGTAGCTGATGACTGTGTTTTGCGAACTCACCGCCGTCTGCGTCAGCGTCATCACGCCGTTCGTGACGGGCTCTGCCGCGTTCGTTGTGTTGGCGATGGTCACTGTTGCGGCGTCATTGTCGGCGATGGTGTTCGTCGCAATCAGCGTTGCGCCGAGCGTTGCCAAGCCGGATGTGACGCTCGTCAGGGTGACAACAACTGTTTCGCCGCTTTCAACAATGGCGTCGTCGAGCACTGGAATGCTGATCGTCGCCGTCGTTGCGCCTGCGGGAATCGTCACCGTGCCGGAAAGCGCCGTGTAGTCTGCGCCTGACGCCGCAGTTCCGCCAACCGTGTAGCTGATGACTGTGTTCTGCGAACTCACCGCCGTCTGCGTCAGCGTCATCACGCCGTTCGTGACGGGCTCTGCCGCGTTTGTTGTGTTGGCGACTGTGACGGTTGCGCTGTCATTGTCGGC